>JAOADT010000010.1 GCA_026417175.1 Deltaproteobacteria bacterium
TTTATCTTGGCTGGTGGGGCAGGTGAAAGACTTTACCCCCTTACAAAGGATAGAGCCAAGCCAGCTGTACCTTTCGGGGGAAAGTATAGAATAATAGACTTTACTCTCTCAAACTGCATAAATTCGGGTATCCGTAAGATTTTTGTTCTTCCCCAGTACAAGTCTCATTCACTTTTAAACCACATAAGAGATGCTTGGAGTATTCTTAATCCTGAGCTGGGAGAATTTATTACCCATCTTTCCCCTCAGATGAGGGTAGGCGAAGAATGGTATAAGGGAACTGCTGACGCGGTTTATCAGAATCTGTACCATTTGGAACAGATTGACGTGGATAACATACTTATACTTTCCGGAGATCATGTGTACAAGATGGACTACGGCCACTTCATAAGGTATCACGCTCAAAAGAAAGCTGATCTCACTATATCGGGCATAGAGGTAGACATAGAGGAAGCCCAAAGGTTCGGTGTTTTGGAAGTTAATCAAGAAGACGTATTGATCGGTTTTAAAGAAAAGCCAAAAGATCCTTCGCCGATTCCTGGAAAGCCAAAAAAAGCTTTTGTTTCAATGGGTGTCTATGTTTTTAGGAGAGATGTTCTAATAAAAGTCTTAAAGGAAGACGCTTTAAAAAAAACCTCTCACGACTTTGGAAAAGATATAATCCCGTCTATGCTCGGGAACTTTAAAATATGCGTGTATAGGTTTGGACATGGGAAGAAGAAGGATTCGAACTACTGGAGAGACATTGGGACAATAGATGCGTATTATAAGGCAAATATGGATCTTGCATCTGTAAGTCCCATTTTCAACCTTTACGACAGAAATTGGCCTATAAGAACATATGAGGGCCAGTATCCTCCGGCGAAGACCGTTTTTGCTGATGAGGATAAAGGCAGGGCGGGGAAGGCGCTTGATTCCATCATCTGTAGTGGCGTTATTATAAGTGGGGGAAGGGTGGAAAGAAGCATACTTTCGCCTGGCGTGAGAATAAATAGCTATGCAGAAGTGAAAGACTCTATCCTCTTTCATAATGTGAACATAGGGATGAAGGCTAAAATTAGAAAAGCCATAATAGACAAGGGAGTGCGTGTTCCCCAAGGCGAAAAGATAGGGTACGATCTAGAGAAGGATAGAAAGAGGTTCTATGTGTCAGAAGAAGGTATCGTAGTTGTCCCACGAGGAACTAAGATAGAAAGCTAACTCTTTCTCGTAAGGATGTCGTCGCTCAATTTAAGTAAGGTGTTTTTGTGCGGAGAGGGGCTTATTGACACAAGAAGGTCTTTCCCTTCTTCAATAAACCTTTTAGCTACCTCGTAGGTGTATTTAAAACCTCCCTTTCTTTCAATGAAATCTTTCACTTTATAAAAATCCTGCGAGGTGACTCTCTTTTTTTCAAATATCTCTTCAACCATCCTTTTCTCCTGGAGGGACGCCGCCTTTAGTGCTTTTATCAGAGGAAGGGTGACCTTCTTTTCTTTAAGGTCCGTCCCCACCTTTTTTCCGAGGCTTCTATCTGTGGAGATATAATCGAGAGCATCATCTGTTAGTTGGAACGCTAAACCAATGTTTTCTCCAAATTTTTTCAGCGCCTCTCTGGTTTTCCTTTCCTTGTTTGCAAGCACAGCCCCGATTTCACATGCAGCTGAAAAGAGAGCCGCTGTTTTACTCCCAATAATCTCAAAGTATTCTCTCTCGTCCACAGTTAAATCACCAGTTTTTAATATCTCGAGAATTTCCCCTTTGGCAACTTCTGTGGTTGCACGCGAAACTATTCGTATCAGCTCCTTGTCCCCATCCTTTCCCATTATTTCTACCGCCTTTGAATAAAAAAAATCTCCTATTAAAACGCAAGGTTCGTTTCCCCAAAGGTGATTTACTGAGGGCCTTCCTCTTCTTAGCTTTGCATTATCTAAAACATCGTCATGCAAAAGGGTTGCCGTGTGTATTAATTCTATGACTGCCGCATAAGCTATAGCTCTTTTGCCACTGTATCCGCATATCTTTGAAGAAAGTATAACAAGAGCAGGTCTTATTCTTTTGCCACCCGCTTCCATTACATATCTACTCACATTACCTATAAAAGGAACGGTTGTTTTTGTGCTACTAAAAAGAAACTTTTCAAATCTTTCGAGCTCTCTACTTATTATTTTCATGACTAAATCAAGTAGTAACCTTTCACTTCTTCTGTGTAATTTGAGTCATTATAAACGTAAAGCGGTTTCTCTACTATCACGTTTGATTTTGCACCTTTTATGAATTCAAGAAGAACAAGTGTTGCCCTTTCATTCATTCTGGAATGGACAAATCTTAGCCTTTTTGGTTCAAGCCCAAAGACTTTACCATTGTATATAACCTCCGTAAGTCTGTGTGCCGGATAAATGAGATAAAGTCGGCCCAAGAACTTAAGAAGTGACTTACTTACTTCCATGATCTCTTCTAGTTTTAAGGTTCTTTCACACCTTGCCACAAGCTTTGAACTTTTAGGACTTTTTCTTCCTGAGCTCTCCTTTGTGTAAGGTGGATTACTTATTATCACGTCGAAAGGGTCCGCTTTCAACTTGTCTTTAATAATTCTTATGTCTCCATGGACAAATTCAATATTGTCACATCTATTAAGAAGCTTATTTCTGTTACAAAGAGAGAAAAGCTCTTTCTGGATTTCCACGCCCATAAATCTGTTTTTGAAACCTTTTTTCGAAAGATATATCGGGATCACACCGCATCCGCTACCTATATCCAGAACTCTTTCTCCATTTTTAAGCCGCACGAAGTTTGAAATGAGGATGGAGTCTATAGAGAATCTGTACCCATCTTTTTTTTGAATAAGGGCAACCTTTTCCCCGCACAAGATGTCTAGTGTCTCGCCGTCCTTTATAGTAATGTCCTCATGCATACTTATAGAATATGGGACCGGTCGGGATCTTTGGATAGAAATAGGTCGATTTCGGTGGCATGTGGAGTTTCATCTCCGCTATTTCTTTCACCTGTTCGATCCCAACAGGTGGACAAAGAAAGGCCATGTCGTACGAACCGGATTTCACAAGAGCATCTACCTTCTCGAGCCAAGGTATAAAGTCAATTTCGTGTTCTTCAATTTGTAGAATACCTTTTATTATTCCTTCGTGTATAAGGTGAACCTTTATTTTTCTGAGTGGATTCTCAAGGGTTTGGTCTACAGAAAATTTTTCTAGCTCAAAAAGATGGATTTTATCGGGCTCCTCTTTTCTTAAAATTGCGAAGGAGAGCATTTGCGACCTGTACAATCTGGTCTTTACTTCGTTGAGGTCGTCTCGGCTCAGGGATAAAGGTTTTATTTTTAGCTTGTCGCACAGCAAATACCAAAGGGTTTCAGCCTTTGCTCTGTCTTTAACTTTTACAACCCTGTGGTATGGTAAAATCCTTGTTCCGTCTTCAAACATTCCAGTTAAATAGATCGGTAGATAAGGGAGGTTTATCTTTCGCGCAACTTCGAGCCTGTGATGACCGTCTGCTACATATATTTTCTTTTTTTCCATAACACTTCTAAGTGTTTCATTGGCATCCCTATCCACTATACGCATTATGCGAGATTTTATTTCTCCTTCTTCTTCGAACTCGTAAAGCAATTTTTTTTCACATCCCCTTAGGATCCTATCAATTTCCTTCGTATCATCTACGTAAAGTCCAAAAACAAAGCTGGTGAAGGTTTTTGTGGCACTGATCAAAAGTTCTCTATCTTTTTTTGGAGCTTCTTTAGTCTTTTCGTGCGTAAATATCATATCCATGTCAAGCCTAAGGAGCGAAAGGAACCCTATCCGACTGTATTTATTTCCGTCAACAGTATAGGATTGTTCGCATACGTAAATAGATTCCTCGGTGTCTTCCTCAACAACTCCCTTATTCAACCAATCTTCAAGCGTTTCTTTTGCGATTTGGTACCTGTCCTTTCCCTCACTATCAATGGGCAGTTCTAACCTTACGGCATTGTAAGGAGACTTCTTGTAATATTTCGTAGGATCTTCAATCACATCGTAAGGTGGGCAGACGCACAGAGAAATGTCACCAACAACGCGTGCGTTGTATATTAGTCCTTTAAACGGTCGGATCCTTTTATCGTCAGACATGAATTTTTTTAACATAGGTCGACTCAAAAGGTCAAAACTCCCCGTAATTCCATTTTTGACAGAAGAAATCTTAACAAAATAAAATATTAAATCCTTTATGCCAAATAGGTTTAAGATTGTAAGCGAATTTACGCCTAGAGGGGACCAGCCAGAAGCCATAAAAAGACTCGTTGAGAACTTGGATAAAGGCGTAAAACATCAGGTTTTGTTAGGTGTTACCGGATCCGGAAAAACTTTTACTATGGCCAATGTGATAGAAAGAACTCAGAGACCTGCTCTTATCATTTCTCATAACAAAACATTAGCAGCCCAGCTTTTTACCGAGTTTAAGAACCTTTTTCCCGAGAACGAAGTCCATTTCTTTGTAAGCTATTACGACTATTACCAACCCGAAGCATACTTACCTCAAACAGACACATACATAGAGAAAGATGCGTCCATAAACGAAGAGATCGATAGAATGAGACTTTTAGCTACAAACGCTCTGCTCGAGAGAGAAGATGTGATCATCGTAGCTTCCGTTTCATGCATTTATGGTATCGGGTCTCCCGATTCTTATTATGGTATGGTGATTTCCGTTGAAGAGGGACAGAAAATCGAAAGAAGTGCCCTTTTTCAGAGATTAGTACAGTGCCATTATGAGAGAAATGACGTAGATTTCTATAGGGGTCGATTTCGAGTCAAAGGTCAAAATATAGACATCTTTCCACCCTATGAGGAAGAAAGGGCCATACGGATAACAATAGACGAGGATATTATAAGTCAAATAAGCTTTTTTGATCCGTTAACTGGTATACCTATAGCTAGATTGAAAAGGTGCAAAATATTTCCGGCTTCTCATTATGTCACTCCTTCGGACCAACTTGAAAAAGCTATAAAATCGATTGAGGAGGAACTTAAGGAGCAGATTAGATTCTTAAGGTCACAAAATAAGCTTCTTGAAGCTCAAAGACTTGAGGTAAGGACTCGTTACGATTTAGAAATGATGAGGGAGCTCGGTTACTGCCCAGGTATTGAGAACTATTCTAGACATCTTACGGGTAGAATGCCCGGTGAACCTCCTCCCACACTTCTAGATTATCTCAGAGAAAATACAATCATAATGATAGATGAGAGCCACGTAACGATTCCGCAACTTATGGGTATGTATAGAGGGGACAGATCAAGAAAAGAGACTCTTGTTGAGTACGGTTTCAGGCTCCCGTCATGTGTAGATAATAGACCCCTTACATTTGAAGAATTCGAGAGGAGGGTTAATCAGGCCATATATATATCGGCTACACCCGGCGAATACGAGCTCAGAGTCAGCAATGGCCAGATCGTGGAACAGATAATAAGGCCTACTGGGCTAGTAGATCCTTATGTAGAAGTGCAACCAGCTAAGGATCAGATAGGTATAATTCTAAGAGAGATAAAGAGAGTAATTTCCAGAAAGGAGAGGGTTCTCGTAACGACGCTTACCAAAAGATTCGCCGAAGATCTTGTGGACTTTTTGCTTGATAATGGGATACGGGCCAAGTATCTTCATTCTGACATAGATACTCTCGAACGTGTCTCTATCGTTCGGGATCTTAGACTTGGAAAATTCGACGTGCTTGTAGGGGTGAATCTTTTGAGGGAAGGTTTGGATCTTCCTGAAGTATCTTTAGTCTGTATTCTTGATGCGGACAAGGAAGGTTTTCTACGGTCTGAGACGGCTCTCATCCAAACATTTGGAAGGGCAGCAAGAAATGTAAACGGAAAAGTTATTATGTTTGCGGATACCATCACAGAATCCATGCGCAGGGCTATCGAGGAGACAGAGAGAAGGCGCAAAATTCAAATCTCTTACAACGAAAAAAACGGGATCACCCCAGAGAGTATAAAAAAATCCATTTCAGATGTGCTATCTTCTATCTATGAGAGAGATTACTACACTGTTCCTACTGATGAGCTTGATGAACTCAAGGTTAACCCAAAAAAACTCTCTTCAATGATAAAAAAACTTAAAAAAGAGATAAACGAAGCCGCAAAGAGATGGGACTTCGAAAAGGCAAAAAGCTTAAGAGACAGGCTATTAAAACTCGAAAGAATCGAACTATCCATCTAACATGATCGATGTGAGCATTCTACCTGAAAGTCCTGGTGTGTATATTTTCAAGGACGAAAAGGGCAGGGTACTCTACATCGGAAAGGCGAGAAACATAAAGGAACGAGTTAAAAGTTATTTCAGGGCTGATCTAAAGGATACTAAAACCTTAAACCTCGTACGAAAAATAAAAGAAGTGGAACCCATAGTAACCACGAATGAAAAGGAGGCATTTTTACTTGAAAACAACCTTATAAAAGAGCATGCTCCACCATACAACATCAATCTCAAAGACGATAAGACTTACATCTCCATAAAGATCTCCGTAAATGAAGAATACCCAGGGCTTTACATAACCAGAAAGGTAAGAGATGATGGGGCTTTATACTTCGGTCCTTACCCTCATGCAAAAGATGTGCGGGACATACTAAGAACGATTCAGAGTGTGTATCCCATAAGAAGATGTAAAAATACGGTTTTTAAAAAACGGTCAAGACCTTGCATTCTCGCGCAAATAGGAAAATGTCTGGGGCCCTGTTCTCTGCCGGTAAAAAAGGAAGAATACATGGAAACTGTTCGTGGGATCATAGACTTTTTTTCAGGAAAGGAGGATACCCTTTTAAAAGAACTGGAACAAAAGATAAAAAACCTGGCGAAAGAGTGGCGTTTCGAAGAAGCTCAGAAGCTTAAAGAAAAATACATGGCGATAAGGAATATGGTAGAAAAACAAAACGTGCATAAGCACTTTGGAAAAAATAGAGATGTCTGGGCTTTCTCTTACGTAGAAGGTTCTCTTTTTGCAGTCATTCTAAACTTCCGTCAAGGTGTTCTGGTTGGTAAGAAGCACTTTAAAAAGAATTTTTTCGTTGAATTTAATCAGGATGAAATCGTTTCTCTTCTTTTTCAATATTATAGTTCACGACCTATACCGGAGGAGATATTTCTCTCTGAGGATATAGAAAACTCTCATCTTCTCGAAGATTACTTGTGCCAAAAAGCAAAAAGGAAGGTATATGTTCTGGGACCCACTGCCGCAAGCGAGGCGAGGGATCTTATTTGGCTTGCTCTCGAAAACCTTCACGCGACTGAGGAGGTACCTCTCGGATTGGCGTTTCTCGAGCATTTGCACCTTTCGCGAGTCCCCAAAAGAATTGAGGTTTACGATTGTTCTCACCTTTTCGGCACCAGCCCATCCGCATCAATGGTTGTATTCGAAGATTTCACTATGAAAAAAGATGACTACAGAGTCTTCCATATAAGAGGACCAAACCCTTTGGATGATCTTGCTTCACTGAGGGAAGTTTTGACACGAAGACTAAGAGACGAAAAGCTTGGTCCTCTTCCAGACCTTATAATCGTTGACGGAGGACGATCTCACCTTGCTTCTGTTCAAAAGGTGTTTACTGAATTTGGTGTTACTATTGATCTAGTAGGGGTTACCAAGGGTAGAAGGAGACGAAAAATGGAAGAATTAATTTATCTGCCCGGAAGACGTAATCCTCTTTATCTTCCAAGAGCTTCAAGGGTCTATAGGGAGATACTAAGAATGAGAGATGAGGCCCACAGATTTGCCCTATTTTCCCACAGGAGAAGAAAGAAAAAAGATGCTTACGGTGGATGACCTTCTTAGGATCACAAGTACTCTTCGAGGCGTGATTATGATTTTAGGAGAACCGGACACGGGTAAAAGCTATTTTGCTAAGCAACTATTCATGAACGCTAAACTCCACGGTATAGATGTTTCGCTTCTCGATCTCGATGTGGGCCAGCAGAGCCTAGCCTATCCCGGAACAATAGCATTTACTAGGGGCAGAAACCAAAGTTCTCTTGGTTTCGAAAAGATGAGTTTTATAGGTAGTATAAATCCTATCTATCGGATCGATGAACTAATACACGCTGCCCGATATTTTCTGACCGTGTGTCTAAATTCTGATCTAATTATTGTTGACACCTCGGGTCTCGTCTCAGGACCTCATGGAAGGGATCTAAAGATAAAAAAGATAAAGTCTCTTACACCCGATCTCATAATAGGTATCCAGAGGAAAGACGAACTAGAACACATATTCGTGGAGCTTACCAACTTCAGAATAATGAGGATTTTACCCTCTCATGCTACCCTTATTAAAACAAGAGAACAAAGGATAAAGAATAGAAACGAAAGACTCCTCTCGTATTTTTCCCAGACATGCGGTTATTTTTCTTTGGGGTTAAGGAAGCTAAACCTAAAACCTGAAGGGAGAGTACATAATATTCCTCAGGGTAGAATAATAGGACTCAACTGCGGAATAGAGACAATCGCCTTAGGTATCCTGGAATGGGTAGATTCGGAGAGGATATTTTTTAGATCTCCGCTCAATCCTGAAATGATGAGAGACATCGACACAGTAGTCTTTGGAGAAAGAGGTCTCGAGGTTCCTATTTAAACTTGTTGAAAGTTTCCATTTTTTGTTTTATCATTAAGAAAACCTCCTTTGACGGAAACGCCCGGATAATAACTCATGGATACGCAGAAGATAGAATCTCTTTTAAAGGAGAAACTCTCGGAATCTTTAAGTACGGAAAGTTTTAAAACATGGATCGAACCCATAGTCGTAGAGGAATTAAAGCAAAAAAAAATCGTACTCTCTGTACCCAACGCCTTCTTTAAAGACTGGATCGTAGAAAACTACGGAGATGGTATTAAATTCATCCTTTCACAGTTAATCGATCCTGAAGTAGGGATCGAGTATGTAGTGAGAAAAGACTTAGAGAACAAAGAAAGGAAGCGGTTTGTCCATCATGAGAAAAAAGCACCGACTATGTTCAATCCCAAATATACGTTTGACAATTTCGTAGTCGGATCTAGCAACCAGTTCGCCAACGCTGCTTGTTTGGCTGTTGCAACGAACCCTGGTCGTACATACAATCCCCTTTTTATTTACGGGGGCGTAGGCTTAGGGAAGACACATCTTTTAAATGCAATAGGAAACTTCCTCCTTAAACACGGAAATGTCGAACCAGAAAAAATCTGTTACATAACAGCTGAAGTTTTTACAAACGAACTCATTAACGCTCTCAGATACCAAAAAATGGACGAATTCCGTAATCGTTTTCGAAAAATGAACGTTCTTCTCATTGACGATATACAGTTCATCGCAGGCAAGGAAAGAACGCAAGAAGAATTTTTTCACACGTTCAATGCTCTCTACGAAGGCATGAAACAGATAGTGGTAACTAGCGATAAATTCCCAAGAGATTTAGAAAACATTGAGGAGAGGCTTAAGTCTCGTTTTGAGTGGGGACTTATAGCTGACATCCAACCACCGGATATTGAGACAAAGGTAGCTATACTTAACAAAAAAGCTGAAGAAGAAAACATAACCCTACCGCTGGATGTCGCATTTTATATCGCTTCACATACAGACGATTCTGTCAGGTCTCTGGAAGGCTGTCTTAAGCGTTTGAGTCTGTATTCATCGATAAACAAGGTAGATATTACCCTGGACCTCGCTAAGTCCATTATGGCAGGGTTTCTCAGAAAAAAAGAACAGACAGTAACCGTTGATTTAATAATAAAGGAAGTAGCGAAATATTTTTCTATAAAACCTCAGGATATTTTGTCAAAAAAGAGGACAAGGTCCGTCCTTGTCCCTAGACAGATAGCTCTTTACCTAGCTAGAAAACATACAGATCATTCTTTGATAGACTTAGGTCAAAAATTCGGCGGAAAGGATCATGCTACCGTTCTTCACTCTATAAAGAAAATAAAAGATGAGTTGGATTTTAACAGAGAACTAAAAACAGCAGTGGATAAAATTGAAAAAAACCTAAAGGAGAGGTAATTTGAACTTTTTTCAACTCAATTTGAACATTGTTTTTCTGTCAAAATTCTTTTGTTCTTGTATGAATAGCAAAGTTTTCAACAATAGAAGACTATTTTATTATAGGTGACTTATATGCATAGTTTTGTAATAGACAGAGATAAGCTTCTTGAACCTTTATCACAGGTCATAGGTGTGACAGAAAAAAAATCACTTATGCCTTATCTGTCAAATGTTTTGATACGGTTTGCCCAGAAAAGTGAGATGTTCGCGACTGACCTTGAAATTTCTGCAATTTCAACGATCGATTATGAAAAAGAAGGAGAACCCATATCACTCGTCGTTGGAGCCAAAAAGCTCCACGACGTACTAAAAGAACTCGACAAAGGAGAGATTGTACTAGAAATACAGCATAGTACCATCAATCTAAAGCAGGAAAATACTGAATTCGTACTTACGCTCTACGACCCTGATGAATTTCCGGAGCCTAGGAAGATAGAAGCTGAGGTAAGTTTTTCTATGGCAGGAAACGATTTACTTGAAACACTAAGTTCAGTTTCATTTGCTATAGGAACCGATGAATCCAGATATGTTCTTACAGGAGTATATATGAAAGGAACGACAGGGCTTACGATGGTTGCTACGGATGGATATAGGATGGCCTTGACCAGAAAATACTCGGTTAAATGTCCGGACTTTCCAGGTGTCATTGTACCGGCAAAAACGGTTCGCGAGTTGCAAAGGATAATAAGTGGGGAAGATGACGTAGTGATAAAGATGGACAGATCAGGAATCTCTTTTGAAACAGACAGGGTCAAATTGACTTCTAGAATAATAGAGGGACAGTATCCCGATTATGAAGCTGCGATACCGAAGTACAATAGATTTGTGTTAAAAGTTGACAGATGGGCATTCTACAAGGGGTTAAAGAAAGTTGCTGCTATAATGAGTAAAAATGAACCTGTTGTTATTAAAGCAGGGGAAGGTTTCTTAGAGGTAAGGTCTGAATCCGAAATAGGACGCGCCAAGGAGACAATAGGTGCTGAATATTCAGGCTCACCTAAAGAAATGAACTTCAATATGAGATTTTTACTCGATGCGATTTCTCACTGTAAGGGAGAATATTTGACTATGAGACTTCCTGAAGACTACGGTGCGATAGTTATTGAGGATTCAGCCACCAAAGAATATATAAACGTGATTATGCCAATAAAGGTTTAATTCCACAATGAAAGAGTACAGTGCAGAAAGCATAAAAATACTGGACGGGCTAGAAGGTGTAAGAAAAGTACCGTCCATGTATATAGGAAGTACCGGCGTAGAAGGCTTGCATCAACTTATCTACGAACTAGTGGACAATAGCGTCGATGAGGCTTTAGAAGGTTACTGCGATAAGATAGTGATTGTAATTCATAAGAACAATAGTATTACATGCGAAGATAATGGTAGGGGAATTCCTGTAGAGATACATGCACAAGAAGGCGCACCGGCCCTAGAGGTAGTGCTCACAAAACTACATGCTGGCGGAAAGTTCGATAAGGAGACATACAAATATTCTGCAGGACTACACGGCGTAGGTCTTTCTGTTGTAAATGCTCTCTCAGAGTATCTGGAAGTGGAGGTTAGGCGAAACGGTAAAGTTTATTTTCAGAGGTATGAGAGAGGTTCAAAAGTCACGGAACTTCAAGTGATCGGAGATACTGACAGAACAGGGACGAAAATAACTTTTCGACCCGATAGAGATATCTTTGAGACTACTGAATTCAGTTACGATCTAATTGCACAAAGAATGAGAGAAATCTCTTTTCTAAACAACGGGGTTCACATAATTCTTGTGGATGAGAGGAAAGGTAGAAGACAGGAATTTAGACATGAAGGAGGAATAAAAGCGTTCGTCAAGTTTCTCAACTCAAATAAAAATGTACTATTTGACGAACCTATATACGTAGCCACTTCCAAACCTCCTCTTGACCATTTGGAGGTCGCAATCCAGTACAATGACGGATACAATGAGAATATCCAAAGCTTTGTCAATAACGTGAATACAAAAGAAGGTGGAACACACGTAACGGGATTCAGATCAGCCCTCACGAGATCTGTAAATAACTTCATTCAGAAAAACATAGATAAAAAACAAAAAGAAACCGTCACTGGTGATGATATAAAAGAAGGGCTTGTGGCAGTGATCAACATAAAACTTCAGAATCCTCAGTTCGAAGGTCAAACGAAGGCAAAGCTTGGTAATAGCGAAATAAAAGGTTTGGTTGAGTCTGTACTCAATGAAAGTTTGAGCGAATACTTTGAACTTAATCCTGATGTAGCCAAGGCTATAGTCAACAAAGCACTGGAGGCTAAGAGGGCGAGAGAAGCCGCAAAAAAGGCGAAAGAGCTCATAAAAAGTAAAAACTTGATAGAAAGTGGTCTTCTTCCTGGCAAACTAGCGGATTGTCAAGAAAGCGATCCTGAAATCTGTGAATTGTTCATAGTTGAAGGTGACTCAGCAGGCGGTTCTGCTAAACAGGCAAGAAATAGGAGAACCCAGGCCATTTTGCCACTTAAAGGAAAAATACTGAACGTGGAAAAATCTCGGAATGAGAAAATACTTTCTAACGACGAAATTAGATCTATATTTTTAGCACTAGGTGTAAACTCCGAAAAAACTGAACGGCTTCGTTACGGAAAGGTAATAATAATGACCGACGCAGATGTAGACGGTTCGCATATAAGGACCCTTCTTTTAACTCTGTTTTACCGCAAAATGCCCGAAGTGATAGAAAGAGGATGTCTCTATATAGCTCAACCGCCACTCTTTAGGATTAAACATGGAAATAAAGAAATATACGCAAAAGACGAAAAAGAGCTGGACGAGCTTTTGACCAAGAGAGCTATCGATAAGATAGAATGCACAGTAGCTGAGAAAGTTTACACTGGAGACTTGCTACTTGATTCTGTGCGGTTTATAAAGAAAGTTGAGAGGTTTTTGAGAGATGCGGAAGGTATAGGTGTTAAAAGAGAACTTGGGATTTACTTACTTGAGCACGGATCATCCGAGAGAAAGGCCTTCGAGGAGGAAGGAAGATTATCGGATTTAGTCAAATGGGCTTCAGGTTTGGGCTACCTCGTAGAACTTAAGAGAGACAAAGAGCACGGGCTTTTTTTCATCTCCCTAAGAGATGTCACATCATCAGCGAGGGAAATATCCTTAGGGTATGACTTTTTTTCCCAGGAAGATTTTGTTGAGGCGAAGGCTGCATATGAGCGGGTTAAAAACTTTTATAAAGAAAAAGTGGACATTGTAGAGTCAGGAAAAAAAAGGGATCTAAAGATAGAGGAATTTGTGAAATTCATTGAAGACAAAGGAAAAGAAGGATTGACTATTCAGCGGTATAAGGGACTCGGAGAGATGAACCCTGAGCAACTCTGGGAGACGACAATGAACCCAGAAAAAAGGAGCCTGATTAAGGTCTCAATAGAAGACGCTATCGAGGCCGACCAGGTTTTTACCATTTTAATGGGGAACAACGTGGACAGAAGAAGGATCTTTATAGAGGAGAACGCACTCAATGTTAAAAATTTGGATATATGATCGTAGTCGGTATAACAGGAATCATAGGTAGTGGAAAGTCCACGGTATCCCGTATACTTTCTGAACTCGGTTACCCAGTAATTGATTTGGACAGAATCGCACAGTCAGCACTAGACCTTGATGAGATAAAAGAAGCCATAAAGGAAGCATTCGGCGAGGGAATATTAAAAGGAGAAAGGGTAGATAGGAAGGTGTTAGCCGAAAAGGTTTTTAATGACGAAAACGCGTTAAAGAGATTGGAAGCCATTACGCACCCTATTGTAGTGAGAAAAATGCAGGAAAAAATCGAAGATTACAGAAAGGCCGGACGGAAGGTGGTCTTTGTAGATGCACCACTTATATTTGAGACGGGTTCAGAAAAATCATTTGATAAAATCGTTGTGGTATACGCAAAGGAAACGGATGTTGTAAAGAGGATGCGGAAAAGGGGGTTTGAAGAGAAAGATGTGTCATCTAGACTCTCTAAGCAGATATCTATAGATGAGAAATTAAAGAGGGCTGATTATGTAATCTATAATACGAAAGAAGAGGAAGACTTGAAATCAGAGATCGAAGGACTCCTAAAAAAGGTTATGGAATGGGAGGTTAAATAAATGCATCTCAATGAACTTAAGAAAAAGAAAATCGAGGAACTTACCCAGATAGCGCGAGACCTTAATATCGAGAACGCCTCTGGAATGAAGAAACAGGAGCTCATATTCTCTATACTGCAGGCACTGGTTGAAAAGAATGCGACTATATATGGGGATGGAGTTTTGGAGGTTTTGCCAGAAGGTTTCGGGTTCTTAAGATCACCCGAGTCAAATTATTTGCCAGGACCCGATGATATATACGTATCACCGTCTCAAATAAAGCGCTTTAATCTAAGAACTGGAGATACCACTTCTGGACAGATAAGGCCACCAAAAGATAATGAAAAGTACTTTGCTCTTTTAAAGGTGGAATCCATCAATTTTGATGATCCACAGGTGGCAAAGGAAAAAATCATTTTCGACAATCTTACACCCATATTCCCGAACAGGAGGATAAAACTGGAGACCTCGCCGGATAATCTTTCCACGAGAATCATGGATCTCTTCACACCTATAGGGAAAGGGCAAAGGGGTCTAATTGTAGCACCACCTAGAACTGGAAAGACTGTCCTTTTACAGAACATAGCTAATAGCATAATTAAGAATCATAAAGAGATTTATTTAATCGTGCTTCTTATCGATGAAAGACCCGAAGAAGTGACAGAAATGATGAGAATGGTGGACGCGGAGGTTATAAGCTCGACCTTCGATGAACCTGCAACAAGACATGTTCAAGTGGCAGAAATAGTGATTGAAAAAGCCAAAAGGCTTGTGGAGCATAAAAAAGACGTTGTTATTCTTTTAGACAGTATAACCAGACTCGCTAGAGCTTACAACACGGTAGTACCTTCCAGTGGAAAGATCCTTTCTGGAGGAATAGACGCGTCAGCTATGCAGAAACCTAAGAGATTTTTCGGGGCTGCAAGAAACATCGAGGAAGGCGGAAGCCTAACCATTATTGCGACTGCCCTAATAGATACCGGAAGTAGAATGGATGAAGTAATATTCGAAGAGTTCAAAGGCACGGGAAACTGTGAGATCTATCTTGACAGGAAACTTGCGGAAAAAAGGATATTTCCTGCCATAGACATAAACAAGTCTGGTACAAGGAGAGAGGAATTGCTCTTAGACAACGGAGACTTATCGAGAATTTGGCTTCTAAGAAAAGTCTTGCAACCTATGAACCCCGTTGAAGCAATGGAATTTCTCATCGAGAAGTTAAGCGATACGGATTCAAATAGAGAATTTTTGGATTCAATGAGTAGAGGAGGTTAAAATGAAAAAAAATATCCACCCTAGTTTGAAAAAAGCTCAGGTTAAGTGCGCATGTGGAAACACTTTTGAAACTTTATCTGTTAAGGAAAAAATAAATGTAGACATATGCGCCAAGTGTCATCCAATTTTTACTGGAAAAGAAAAGATCGTAGATAGCACAGGTCAGGTAGAAAGGTTTGAAAAGAGGTACAAGAAGAGGTAATGTTTGACAAACTAAAAGACCTGGAAATCAAATTTGAAGAGTTAGAGATGGATATGGCAAGCCCCGAGGTTATCGCGGATATGGAGAAGTACAAGAAAATCGCAAAGGAGTATAACGAGCTTAAGGAAACAATAACTCTTTTCAGGGAATGGAAGCTCATACGTGAAGAGGAAGAGAAGGTTCTTAAAATGATCGAGGAAGAAAAAGACGAAGAGCTAAGATTACTGGCTAAGGAAGAATCTAAGATTTTGGCGAAAAAAAAGGAAGAGATAGAGAAAAAAATAAGAGATGAACTTTTGAAAAAGGACGAGAAGGAAGTAAAAAGCATGTTTCTTGAGATAAGGGCTGGAACGGGAGGAGAAGAAGCAGCACTTTTCGCGGGAGAACTTCTCTCGGCATACCTAAAATACGCTGAAAAGAAAAGGTGGAAAACAGAAGTTGTTAGTCTTTCACTTTCCGATCTTGGAGGTGTGAAAGAAGGGGTAATAGTAATCGATTCTAAGGAGGCTTACAATCTTTTAAAATACGAAAGTGGAGTTCACCGCGTGCAAAGGGTTCCCGTAACAGAAGCTCAAGGAAGAATCCACACTTCAACTGTTACTGTGGCAGTCTTGCCTGAGCCTGAAGAGACAGAGATAGTTATAAACCCTGAGGACCTACGAATAGATGTTTTTAGAGCGAGCGGCCCCGGGGGTCAACATGTAAACAAGACCGAATCGGCCGTAAGGATAACCCATATACCTACCGGAATTGTAGTTACGTGTCAGGACGAAAAATCTCAGCATAAAAACAAGGCGAAAGCGCTTCGCGTACTGAGAGCCAGACTAAAAGAAATGGCGGAAAAAGAAAAGGAAAAGGAGATATCTGAGGAGAGAAGAAAACAAGTAGGAACGGGTGAGAGAAGCGAGAAAATAAGAACCTATAATTTCCCACAGGGCAGAGTCACCGACCACAGGATTGGTCTCACCGTTTACAAGATCCAGGACATAATGGACGGAGACCTAGACGAGATAATAATCCCGGTTACGGAACATTTTAAAGCCGAAGCATTAAAGAAAAAAGGATGGGACTAAGTATAAGAGATATCATACAAAAGGAAAAGGGGTTAAACGTATCTGAAATTCTCTATATTGCCTCTTATGCATTGGCAGAGAAAAAGGAAAAGCTTATAGGAAAATTTGACGACCCATTAGAACCCGAAGAAGTCGAAACTATACTTAGGCTTATCGCGGAAAGGAAAAGCGGGAAGCCATTTGCTTATATAGTCGGCAAAAAGGAGTTTTATTCGTACGAGTTTTTGGTCAACCAAGCCGTATTAATACCAAGACCAGAAACAGAGATCCTGGTTGAGGAAGCGGAAAGGGTATTGCGGGAGAAAAAACCACGGCGCATCCTGGATATGGGTACGGGTTCTGGAGTGATCGGTATAACACTTTCCATTAGAACTGGTTTTCAAGTTTACTGTGTAGATGTTTCCAAAGAAGCGCTTTTTGTTGCAAAAAAGAACGCACGTCTGCATAAAGTGGAGGAAAGAATAGTGTTTATATGCTCCGACATGTTTTCTGCAATAGGTGAAAGAATAAAGTTCGATCTAGTAGTTGCAAATTTACCGTATGTGGATGAAAAAGATATTGATAGTCTGCCGAAGGAAGTGAAAGATTATGAGCCAAGGATTGCTCTATGTGGAGGGAAACGGGGACTTGAGTTGATTCAAAGGTTTTTAGGTGGTCTTACGTCTTACCTCTCACCCTTGGGTACAGTTCTACTCGAGATAGGAGGAAAAAGACAATTAAGATCGATTGAGCCTTTGCTTTTGCAGAAGGGCTTTGATGTGAAAGTTATTAAGGACTATTCTGGAAGAGAAAGGGTGATAAGAGCCACATGGAAAAGTTTATAATAGAAGGAGGGTTTAGGCTTCACGGGGAAGTTTCAATTAGTGGGTCAAAAAATGCTGTCCTGCCTATACTTTCAGCTACGCTTCTACATAAGGGCAAATACAAGATAAAAAATGTTCCTAAACTTCAGGATGTTTATACAATGATAGAACTCTTGGAGTTTCTTGGATGCAAGACAAAATGGACCGACCAAAAGACGCTTGAGATAGATACCGAGAATGCTGATAATTATTTGGCTCCCTATGAGGTTGTAAAGAAAATGAGAGCCTCAGTTTTGGTTATGGGGCCACTTGTGGGGAGAATGAGGAGAGCGGTTGTGTCTTATCCTGGCGGTTGCGCAATAGGTGTTAGACCTATAGATCTCCATATAGAGGGTTTGAAAAAGATGGGTTGTGAGATTGAAATGAGAGGCGGGTATTTGGATGTGAAAGCTCGAAAACTAAAAGGCGCGAGAATTTCTTTTCCCACAAAAACGGTTGGCGGAACCGAAAATTTATTAATGGCCGCAGTTTTGGCCCAGGGAGAGACTGTTATAGAAAATGCTGCCAAAGAACCAGAAGTTGTAGATCTGGCAAAGATGTTGAAAAAGATGGGGGCAGACATTCAAGGGGAAGGAACTGATGTGATTACTATAAGAGGTGTTGCGGAACTTTCAGCATGTGAGTATGAGGTCATACCAGACCGGATAGAGACAGGAACTTTTCTTGTGGCCTGTGGAATAACAAATGGTGAAATTTTGATAAAAAATTGTAATCCGGAACATCTGAGGGCAGTCATTGAAAAGCTAAGAGAATCGGGGATTGAGATAGTTGAAAAAGATGGTGCACTGTACGCAGCGATGAAAAGAAAAAGACCTCTCGCGTGCGATGTCTCTACAATGCCTTATCCAAGTTTCCCAACTGATATGCAGGCACAGTTCATGGCACTCATGTGTGTTGCAAATGGGGTGAGCACGATCACTGAAAATATTTTCGAAAATAGGATGCTCCATGTTGCGGAACTGAAAAGAATGGGTGCGGACATCACTATTTCTGGACGTACAGCCATAGTTCGTGGGGTGAAGTCCTTATCAGGGGCAAAAGTGATGGCAAGTGATCTGAGAGCATCTGCATCTTTAGTTTTGGCTGGACTTAGATCTTCAGGGATGACAGAGATTTCGCGTATTTACCACATTGATAGGGGATATGAAAGGATCGAAGAAAAGCTTCGAGCTCTTGGTGCAAGAATTGAGAGGGTGCGGGATGAAAATCTACCAACTTGAGAGCGAAAAGGAAAAGCTACTTTCTATCCTGAACGGTCTGAGATCTGTGAGACGAAGAAAAATAAGGCAGGAAGTATTAAGAATAAAGCAGAAAGTTGAAAAAGAGAGGCAAAAAGGTATCATAGAACTTTGTAAGAAATTTGACGGCTGGGAGAAAGAACACCCTCTTAAATTAACACGGACCGAAATTAAAAGAGGGGCAGAAAAAGTGAGCAAAGAAGATATGAAAGTACTCGAAGCGATGGTGGAGCGTGTGATTGCGTGCCATAGACCTCAAAGATCTGTTAAAAGAGTTATAAAAGAAAGAGGTTTGCGCATTGAGGAAGATTATGTCCCAGTAGAAAGGTTACTTGTGTACTCACCCGGAGGAAAGGCATCCTACCCCTCTTCTCTAATCATGGCGGCAGTGCCTGCTAAAATAGCAGGTGTTAAGGAAATATACGTCACCACACCTGCACCTAATGGCAACGTTAACCCTTATATTCTTGGATGCGCAAAAATCTTGGATATCGAAGAAGTTTATCGCATAGGTGGCGCTCAAGCGATATTTGCATTTGCCTTGGGGATAGATACGATACCGAAAGTCGATATGATTGTTGGACCAGGAAACGCGTATGTGGAAGAGGCAAAAAAAGAATGTTTCGGAATAGTTGGTCTAGATACCATAGCCGGTCCTTCGGAACTTTTAGTTTTTGCCGAGAATCCTGAATTTCCAGACCTTGTGGCTCTTGACCTTTTGTCTCAAGCTGAACATGATGAGATGGCTCTCTTCTGGCTTTTCTCTAACAGTAAAGAATACATCCTCAAGGTGATAGATTATGTTACATTGTTTGCAGAGCAATCGCAAAGAAAGAAAATAATAGAACAGGTTTTAAAACGAAATGCTTTTTTTGTGCATTATAAAGATGAAAAAATGGCAGTAGAAACTGTGAATTCAATAGCACCTGAGCACGTGCAAATAATAGGAAATGAGAACTTGAAAGACCGAATATTATACGCGGGAGTTATCTACCTGGGTATTACAACCCCAACAGCGCTTGGTGATTACTTCATAGGTACTAATCATATTCTGCCTACTGGCGGGGCCGGACGGTTCGTGGGAGGGTTATCAGTTGAAACTTTCAGAAGAAAGAGGGTAAAGGTTTTTACAACTATGGAATTTTTGAAAAAATATGGACAGCATGCAGAAAGAATGGCCGAATTAGAAGGGCTTTTTGTGCATAAAGAAGCAATAAAAGCAAGGAAGGAGAAGAAGGATGAAATTGAAGGTTGGGTTCCCAAAAGGTAGTCTTCAAGAACAGACCTTCAAGTTGTTTAAAAATGCCGGATACTCTATCAAACTTGCAGAGAGGTCGTACATCCCTGTTATCGATGATAACGAATTGGAAGGCTTAGTAATAAGAGCCCAGGAGATTCCTAGATATGTTGAAAACGGGATTCTAGATGTGGGCATTACTGGTCTGGATTGGGTCTTAGAACAGGAAGCGGATGTAGTTGAGGTCGAAAGATTAAGGTATGGCAAGGTTGGTTTCAGAGGAGTAAGGTGGGTGGTAGCTGTTCCATATGATTCACCTATACAAAAAGTTGAAGATCTGAAGGGAAAAAAGATAGCCACAGAGCTAGTCAACTTTACAAAGAAATATTTTAGAGAAAGAAAGGTAGATGCTACCGTTGAATTCTCTTGGGGCGCCACGGAAGTAAAGCCCCCTCTTCTTGCAGACGCGATAGTTGAAGTGACAGAGACGGGGTCATCACTTAAGGCTCATAACTTAAGAATAGTAGAGACCATTCTTGAGTCGGAGACAGTAGTTATAGCCAACAAAAAGTCATGGAAGGACAAATGGAAAAAAAAGAAGATAGAAAACATAGTCATGCTACTCAGAGGTGCCCTTCTTGCGGAAGAAAAGGTTGGACTTAAAATGAATGTTCCAAAGAAAAAGCTTCAAAATGTCACGAAGATATTACCCTCTCTACATACCCCGACAATTTCTAGTCTTTACGACGAAAATTGGGTAGCAGTTGAGGTTATAATAGACGAAAAAGTTGTGAGGGACCTTATACCCGAGTTAAAGAGAGCCGGAGCTCAGGGTATAGTGGAATATCCATTGAACAAGGTAATCCCGTGAGGAAGATATGGAAAGGAAGGCCGAGATAAACAGGAAGACGAAAGAGACAGAGATAAAAATCTATCTGAATTTTGATGGGAAAGGTGAGTACAAAATCTCAACAGAACTACCATTTTTCGATCATATGCTTGAACTCTTCGCAAGGCATGGAGGTTTTGATCTCGAGATCAGGGCGAAAGGTGATTTAGATGTGGACCCACATCATACGGTTGAGGATATTGGGTTGACCCTAGGATCTGCTGTAAATCAAGCTCTCGGCGAAAAACGCGGTATAAAAAGATACGGACACGCGCTCATCCCAATGGATGAAGCTCTCTGTTTATTTGTCTTAGACATAAGTGGCAGACCCCATATGGCCTTCAAGGGTAACCTTAAGGGAAGAGTGGGGGCATTCGAGGCAGACCTTGTGAAAGATTTTTTTCAGGCGTTTTCTTCTGAATCTAAAACAACTATCCACATCCATCTCCTTTCCGGCCGAAACTTGCACCACAAGATTGAGTCCATCTTTAAGGCGTTTGGGAAGGCGTTGAAAATGGCTGTGTCGAAGGATGAACAAGATAAAGAGATCCCTTCCACTAAAGGAATCATTTAAATGCGAGAGAGGGGAGTTGAACCCCTACGGTCCAAGGACCCCTGGATCCTAAGTCCAGTGCGTCTGCCAGTTCCGCCACTCTCGCGTAAATTTGATTTTATAATCATTTACCGGAAGGTGTCAACTAACCGAAGAATACAATGAAGATTGTTGAGGTTAAAAACTTAGTAAAGAATTACAACTCTGTTAGAGCTGTAGATGATGTAAGCTTCTATGTGGAAAAAGGCGAGTGCTTCGGCTTACTTGGACCAAACGGAGCAGGAAAGAGTACTATTATAAAGGTAATTTATGGTTTTTCGCCAGCCACATCTGGCAGCGTAAGAATATTTGGCATGGACATAAGGTCTCAAGCTACTAAAATCAAGAGAAAGATAGGCGTGATGCCACAAGAGGAAAATCTGGATATAGAGCTCTCCGTGATGGAGAATCTGATTGTCTATGCGAGATTTTTTGATATCCCCACAAAAAAGGCGAAGATTTTGGCTGAGCAACTTCTCTCATTTATGGGCCTGGAAGAAAAAAAAGATGCTAATGTGAGGAGTCTATCTGGAGGTATGAAAAAATCGCTTCTCCTTGTGAGGGCACTCATAAACGATCCCGACCTCATTATTCTAGATGAGCCCACCGTTGGCTTGGATCCACACCTAAGACAGAACGTATGGGAGAGACTTTCTGATCTAAAAAAAATGGGAAAAACTCTCATACTTACCACACACTATATGGAAGAGGCCGAACGGCTTTGCGACAGAGTAGCCATAATGGATGAGGGTAAAATCGTAATTATTGACGAAACAAAAGCATTACTCCAAAAATATGGTGGAAACCTAGAGGATGTATATCTCAAGGTAACGGGAAAAAGGTTAAAAATATGAGCGTAAAGAGAGCTTTTAGAGTTTTTCAGAGAAATTTTACTGTGTACAAGAAGCTTTATAGGTCTAGCATTGTTCTCAATTTTGTCGAACCTGTTCTTTATCTATTTGCATTTGGCATAGGTCTTGGATCGTATGTTAAAGAGATAAATGGAATGTCTTATATTCAGTTTATAGCGCCGGGTATAATAGCCTCATCTTCTATGTTTGCATCGACCTATGAGTGCACGTATGGAACCTTTGTGAGAATGAATTTTCAAAAGACGTTTGACGCTATTCTCTCGACCCCTGTTTCCGTCTATGAGCTGATTCTTGGAGAGTTGATTTGGGGAGCATTCAAGAGTGTATTTTACGGGAGCATAATCATTATTACTCTCCTAACTGTAGGTATTGTGGATTCTGCTCTTATTGTTTTTCTTTTGCCGATCCTATTTGTGAGCGGGTTTATCTTTGCGGAAATATCGATGATTTGCGCGGCTTTAGTTCCGGGGATCGATTCTTTCAACTACTTTTACACGTTATTTATGACCCCCATGTTTCTTTTTTCTGGAATATTCTTTCCCGTAGATGTACTGCCTCACTACTTAAGAAATGTGGCATCCTTTACTCCTTTGTACCATTTGACCAATCTCTGTAGGTCGTATGCAGTGGGTAAACTAGCCGGAACTTTACCTGACTTACTGTGGCTTGTATCTTTTGCACTGATTTTTCTTATACCACCATTCGTTTTGATGAGGAAAAGGATTATCAATTGAAAAAAGAAGAGATTTCTCGTAATATGTATCCCATGCAAAGAATCTTTTATTACAGCACAAATAACTATGATGAAAGGGTAGATTTCGAGACTGCTCTTTTTAACGGTATAGCGTCCAATTATGGCCTTTATATGTTTCATAGAGAGTTGATTCCGGTTATTGACTATGAAACCATACAACGCATGCGACATATGTCGTATGCTGAGATCGCATACTACGTCCTCAGACCCTTTCTAATGTGGGAAATCGAGGATAACGTTTTAAGAAAGTTACTGGAAGATGCCTACGATGAGGATAATATAAGGACCACTGTACAGCATGTAACCGGAAAGTCATATATAATGTGGCTTTCAGGAGGGCCTACCAATTCATTTAAGGACTATGCAGCCCGTTTTTATGGAAAAGTTTTAGAATTCTTTCTAAAAAAGAGAAAAAAAAGAAGAATCATTATAGTTGCCACAAGTGGGGATACAGGTGGGGCTGTTGCCGATGCACTATACGGACTTGAAAATGTGGACTGTGTGGTCTTTTATCCAAAGGACGCTATCACAGAAGTTCAGAGAAGGCAGATTACCACTTTGAAGGGGAACATCTATGGTTTTGAGGTTAACGGAGATTTTGACCTATGTCAGGCTCTTGCGAAACATTTGCTTTACGATAAAGAATTTGCGGAAGAAGCGTTTGGGGATCGCTCTATCTTTACGTCAGCTAATTCCATAAGTATAGCTAGACTTCTTCCCCAGACTGTATATCCTTTCTTTGGGTACTCCAGAATCATTGACGATGGATTGGGTTTCATAGCCTCTGTGCCCTCCGGAAACTTTGGAAATATGATGGGAACAGTGATAGCCAAAAAGATGGGGCTTCCCGTGAGAAAGATTATATGTGCTCTAAATGAAAATACCGAATTTTTGGATTTTTTAATGGAGGGCAAGTATGTGATAAGACCCACAAAGAAATCTCCGTCCTCTGCCATGAACGTCTCTCACCCCAGTAATCTGGCAAGACTCTTTGATCTTTACGGCGGGCATATTTTTGATGAACGTGATCCAAAAACTGGAGAGATTAAAAGACAGGGAATAATCGATAGGATGCCAGACATGGAGGCGTTAAAGAGGGATATTGAAGCGATAAGTGTATCTGACGAAGAGCATTATTCGACCATACAGGAAGTATATAAGAATTTTGGGATAATCCTCGATCCCCACGGAGCAGTTGGTTGGCGGGCTCTAGAAAAATATCTTGGTGGATTTCACCAGATACCAGCGATCGTTTACGAAACTGCAGATCCTGGTAAGTTTCCAGAAGAGATAAAAAAAGCACTAGGGTTTGAACCTGAAATACCAAAGGAGGTGAAAAAGAAGATGGAAATGGATGAAAGAATATTCAGTATAGAAAATGAGCCAGAGAGAACCCCTGACGGACTAAGATTAACAAAAGATCAAATATTAGAAGCAAAAAGAAAAATCCGAGATCTTTTAAAGGGATGAAACGCCTCTTTTTACTTTTAATTTTTTTTTCGGGAATATGTCTTTTTCCATTTTACACATGGGCAAAACTAAAAATTGTCGCTACCATATTTCCATTTTACGATTTTGCTAGGCAGATTGTAGAAAAGAGAGGAGAGACAATTCTTATTGTTAAGCCGGGAGTTGACCTCCATCACTTTGAGCCGAAACCGAGCGATATTTTAGCTTTAAAAGGAGCGGATTTTTTTGTATTTGGAGGCACTTGGGTCGAGCCATGGACGGAAAAGATAGTGAGATCCGTAAGATCTGGCCCGCCTGAACTAATAGATCTATCTGAAGAGTTAGAGTTGAAAACTACAAGGGTTGCTGTGAAAGACCCTCATATTTGGTTAGACTTTTCTTATGTAGCAAAGATGATAGACAAAATGGCCAAAAGTTTTGCTAAAAGGGATAAAGAGAACAGTGATTTCTACTTGAGAAACGGCGAGGCTTACAAAGAAAAGATAAGAGCTCTTGACCAAAAATACAAGGAAAGCCTTGCTTCTTGCAAAATAAAAACTATCGTCCATGCAGGGCATTACTCTTTTGGGTACTTAGCAGAGAGATACAATCTAAATTATATAGCTGCGTATCCACAGGGGATGGAATCAGAACCGAAGGCGAGTCAGCTGAAAAATATGAAGGAGGTTATAAAGAGAACAGGTGCTAAGTACATATTTTACGAAGAGCTGGTTAATCCAAAAGTGGCATCTATTATTTCCCGTGAATTGAAATTGGGGATGCTCAAGCTAAATCCGGGGGGAAACGTACCAAAAAAGAGATTCGATGCAGGGATCACGTTTCTGGAGATTATGGAGGAAAATTTAGAGAGTCTGAATCGAGGTCTAGAATGCAAGTAGTAGTCTCAGTTGAAGATGTTCATTTTCGATATAATTCCGAAGATGTGCTCAAAGACGTTAGCTTTGAGTTAAGAAAAGGAGAATATTTAGGTATAGTTGGACCAAACGGCTCAGGTAAGACAACCCTTCTTAAGATTATGCTAGGCTACTTTAAACCCACAAGTGGGAAGGTTGAGATTTTCGGCGAAAGCCCCTGGACTCTCAAAAGAAAGGATCTTATAGGTTATCTCCCCCAGGTCACTCCTGTAAGGAGTCTCATATTTCCGGCAACAGTAAAAGACGTAGTACTCATGGGGCTTCTATCGAAGAAAAGGTTTCCCAGAGTTATTACCAAAAAGGACGTAGAAAGGGCTGAAGAAATCTTGAGTGTGATGAGAATAATCGATTTAAAGAACAGACATGTCGGAGAGCTTTCTGGAGGAGAAAGGCAGAAGGTTTTTCTTTGTCGGGCGCTTATACATGAACCTTCGCTTCTTGTGCTTGATGAGCCTGTAACAGCACTTGACCCAGAAAGTAGAGAGGAATTTTACAGAATCTTGATGGAACTCAATAGAGAAAAAGAAATCACTATTATAATGGTTACCCATGATATGGGAGAGATAGGGAATTACGCTACGAAATTGCTGTATTTGGATAGAAAGGTCGTATTTTTCGGAAGTTTAGAAAAATTTTGCGAATCTCGTGAAATGACCGAGTATTTTGGTGAACATGCTCAACACATAATCTGCCACAGGCATGACAAAAGGGAATGGTAGAGTTAATTAAAGAGCCATTCGTAACGAGGGCTATAACCTGTGGCCTCCTAATATCAATACTACTGTCAGGTCTGGGGCTTTTTTTAGTTTTAAGAAGATTATCTCTTATAGGCGATGGGCTTGCTCATGTTAGTTTTGGTGGTATTTCTTTGGGAATCTTACTAGAAAGGTCTCCCTTTTATATTGCTATACCCATTTGTGTTTTTGCATCCGTGGGGATTCTGAAGGTGAGAAAGGTAGCAAAAATGTATCCGGATGCAGCCATAGGGATCGTATCTTCTCTGGGCATAGCCTCAGGAGCTATCCTTTCGAGTTTGAAAGGAGGTTTCAACGTTGAGATCTTAAGTTACCTTTTCGGAAGCATTTTGTCTGTTACTACCGAAGACATGGTTTTGTCTTTGATTTTTATGGTTATTTTTTTGGCGTACACTTTTCTCTTTTATAACGATCTTGTCTCTTCTGCATTCGATGAAGAGTTAGCTTATGCGGAAGGGGTTGATGTGGAAAAGATCAACACAGTTCTTTCCGTGTTTACGGCTATAACTATAGTACTTGGAATAAAAGTAGTAGGACTTTTACTTGTTACATCTCTTCTCATTTTACCGCCTGTTACTGCTTTACAGTTTTCTACGAACTTTAGGGCCACATTCCTTTTGTCCGTACTATTCGGCATGACCTCCGTTGTAGTTGGAATTTTTATTTCAGTGGTCCTGGATGTTCCGCCCGGCTCCTCCATAGTGATCACAAATTTTGGAATATTCTTGATTGTACTTTCTTTACAAGGAAAAAAACTGTTGACAAAGGGGAAAAAGTGAAAAACAATTAAAAAAATGGTTAAAGAACAACTGTAAAGGAGGGGATTGAAATGGGAAAAAATAATGGGATTGATTGGTCTTCTTTGTGGAAAAAAGATGACTGGGTAGCGGTATGGATAGGTTTCTTAATCTTAATTGTTTTCATTACGGGTTTTAAATGGAAGATGCCTACTTGGAAATGGATGACTGAAGGAGCATTTCTTGTAAAGGTAGAGGAGTCAAAAGAAAAGGTAAAAAAGCTAGTAGAAGAGGCTGAGGCAAAGGGCGAATCGAAGGTTAAAGATATAGCAATGGCACTATATACGGCAATTGAGGCAAAAGACAGGAAGGCAATAGGTGAGGCAGCAGGAAAGTTAGAAGCTGCCTCTAAAGAGGCTAAAGACAGTAATGTGAAGAAGAATGCTGAAAAATACGGGAAAGAATTGAAAGAGGCAGCGGGCCAGATGTTGGGAAAGGTCTTTTCAGGCGAGAATCTGCTAAGGATGCTCTATCTGCTTATAGCTTTGTGGATACTTGGTACGATAGGTATAGCTATAATGGGACAGCCTGTGAGTAAATTTGCAGGCGGTTTCCTCTTCATTTATATTCTCGGGGCTATATCTTTCATAATCGGTAATAACAGCACCATAAGCTATTACGGACTCGAAGTGGTGTTTTGGGCATTGATTCTTGGACTGATAGTAAGTAATCTTTTCAGGGTTCCTGAATGGGTGAAAGCGGCTGTGAAGACCGAGTACTTCATAAAGATAGGATTAGTTCTCTTGGGTGCGGAGGTTCTTTTCAAAACACTCACAAAAATTGGTGCCTATGGAATGATCCAATCCATACTAGTTATCGCTGTGGTCTTTTACTTCTGCTATTGGGTAGCTAAAAAGCTCGGACTAGATGATGAATTTGCATCCATCCTAGGAACGGCAGTATCCATATGCGGCGTATCTGCTGCAATAGCTGCTGGTGGGGCAGTAAAGGGAGATCCCAAGAAAGTGAGTCACACCATTTCGCTTGTATTACTGTGTGCAATTCCTATGTTGATACTTGAACCACTGATTGCAAAAATGGTTGGAATGGATCCAGTCGTTGCAGGCGCATGGATAGGAGGAACAATCGACACAACTGGCGCTGTGGTGGCTGCGGGCGCCATAGCTGGAGAGGCCGCGATGGCCGTTGCGGTAGTCGTCAAGATGGCACAGAATGTACTTATAGGCGTTGCAGCTTTTCTTCTCGCCATATGGTTTGTCTTTAAGGGACGAGAAATCGGAGAAAGACCTAAAGCTATTGAGATCTGGTACAGATTTCCTAAATTTGTAGTAGGTTTCATTGTTGCATCCGTGATATTTTCCTCCATGAGCGAACCTGTGGCAAAAGCTATAATTTCGCAAACAGGCGGTTTTAGGCTATGGTGGTTCACTCTTGCATTTATTTGCATAGGCCTTGAAACAAACTTCAAGGAACTAGTTTCAATTGGCGGTGGAAGACCAGCAGCTGCATTCTTACTTGCACAGCTTTTCAATATATTGTGGACACTGCTTTTAGCTTATCTCATATTTGGTGGAGTCTTTTTCCCTCCGCCTAAATTCTAATGCAAAGGGGGCTCTGCCCCCTTCTCATAATATTCCAGTATGAAGAAAGTCGTCTCATTTGATCTTGACGGTACCCTAGTATCCCAGGAATTTGGAGACATGGTTTGGAATCACGGCATACCTTTGGAGTACGCAAAAAAATTCGGTGTATCTTTCGAGGAAGCTAAAAAATTTGTCATTTATGAATATGGATTAGTAGGGGACGGAGATATTCTATGGTATGACATAAAATACTGGATTGGAAGGCTAGGACTTGATGTTAAAGTGGAAGATCTTTTTAACAGATACGAAAAGCACATAAGGCTCGTGGAAGGTGCGAAAGAGATTCTGGAAAAGTTAAAGGGAAAGTACATTTTGATACTTTCGTCTAACGCGGCAAGGATATTCGTTGAAAAGGAATTGAGATACACAGGGATTGAAAGTTATTTCGATTACGTTTTTTCAGCCACCTCCGACTTCAAGATCGTGAAAAAAGAAAAAGAATTTTACAGGAAGGTTATGGGAATGCTTAAGGTCTCTCCCCAAGAAATAATCCATATTGGTGATCATCCAGTATTCGATTACGAAGTTCCCACGAGTCTTGGTATTGAGGCGCATCTTGTAAAGGAAGGAAAAGGACTAAAGGAGGTGCTTAGCCTTATATGAAAAAATGTTACAAGTGTGGAATGTTGATCGAGATAGAAAGGGTTTCCAGGAGAGATGAATGTCCAAACTGCGGTAGCGATCTTCACGTGTGTTTGAATTGTAGGTTTTACGATGAGACAAAGGCGAATTCTTGCATTGAAATCAAAGCAGAACGGCAAAGGGAGAAAGACAGGGCAAACTTCTGTGAGTACTTCGAATTTAGAGAGCAAAAAGATGAAAAAAAAGGAAAAAAAGAGGCCGAAAAACTCTGGGAGGAACTATTCGGTAGAAAAAAATGAGGAAAGTTTACGATCTGAGCGTGGCGTATAACCCCTTTGGACCCTCGAAAAGGGTAAAAAATGCACTTCGTAAGGCAATTAAGCTCTTAAATACGGGGATAGAAAGGGAAAAAGGGCTTCTCAGAAAATATATTGCTATGAAAGAAGGCATTAAAGAAGAATTTATATGTTTTTTTCAGAGTCTCCCGTTTTTTTTGAAATCGTTTTGCGAAGTATATTCCATTGGCTCGATAGGCTTCTTTCGACCGCTATCAAAAAGATTGCAGATTGTGCTGGAAATTTTTTGCAAAGCCGTCAATGGGGGGGTCCGTGTAGAGCTTCTCGATGTGGAAAAGGGTTTAGATTCTATACCTTCGGGACTGGATCTTTTGTTTCTGGTATACCCTCACGATGTGCTAGGTTTGAGAGCGCCCTTAAACATAGGAGAAATTATAGATGGTGCGAGAACCAGGGGTTTAAAGGTTGTATTAGATGAGACTTTTAAGGAATTTTCAACTCTTAAATCTCCAACGCCCCAACAGGTTGTTAACAGCGGAGAAATTATGCTCATTAGAAGTTTTTCCGAGTTTTACGGGTTAGGCGGTATCAAGCTTTTCTGCCTTTTTGCGAACGAGAGGGCCATGGAAGATATAAAGCGTTATCTTATGTTTGAAGAAATTTCCTATCTTACTTACGTGGCTGTGCGGGCTGGACTTAAGGACAAAAAGTTTAGGGAGAGAACAACCGAGCTTATAAAGGAGGAAAAAGACTATTTGAAAAACAAGGCAAAAAACATGAGCGAAATAACGGTTGAAGATACAGGTTTGAATTTTCTTTTGATTAAAGGGCCTCATCTGGAGAAAACTGAGGAGCTTCTAAAGAGAAATGACATAATTGTTCAGTCTTACATAGATGAAAGAGAAGGGTTTTATTTATGGCTCCCAGTTAATAAAAGAAGAATGAACGCTTTATTCATCAAGACACTTGCCAAACTGATAGAACAAAATAAGGGGTAAAGCTAGTAGAAATCTCTCCTCCCACCCCAAAACTCTTTAAACGATATCCAGACTGTTAGATCACCGGTTCTATAATTGTTTTCTCTTGTTGGACGTAGGAAGAAAAGGATCTTCGGTAGCGTCTGAGATGTAGTTTTTTAAGGGTATCTGCCAGACTTTCATATTTATATTCTCTTCAGTTACTTTCTATAGTTCCTTCTCCCAGTTTTTGTCTTTTATTTCCCCTTTTAGCAAAGAGAAAGCGTTTACCATCTGGAAGGAGGATAGGTATGCCTATAGATAGGGCCTCTTTTCTAAGAAAGTTTCCCTTTCTAAGAATGAATCTTTCAGTCCCTTTTGACATTTGTAAGGGAGTAACTTTTATAGCATCTTCTGCCCATATAAAGCACGCTTTTAAGAGTCCCGCTTCAGAGATCAGTTTCGAAACTTTAGCACCTAGAAGTCCATAGGATAACCCTTTTTTCCCAAGTTCCCTAGATTTTTCTAGAGTGATCTCTCTTGGAAGTCCAGTTATGTATGTGGGTTTAACGACGGAAGAATCGATAGCGGTTATAATGTCTTTGGAATCTGAGATATCCTTTATGCAGTGAAGAACTTCCCTACCAACATCTTCTGGTGTTGTAAACCCCACGAGTCCCAGAGCGGTTACGGTTTTGGATTCGGGGAATGAAAACAGCCCGTTTTCACCTGTATCTATATTTGTGCCCTCTAAAAATTCACCCGTTACTTAACGTGGTTAGTCGTTGTTATCTAGCAAAAATATGGAATTCCTCTCAAGCTTGAAGGGACTTTTAATTACCGCATCATAAACCTTAACAGGCTTCCCATCTCGAATTATTTTTTCCCTTGTTATTTTTTTCCACGCGATCATTGTTGCAGGTATTATTTCTTTTACAACGGGAGAACCTGGCGTTTGACTCAATACATAAAGGAGCATAGAATGAGCACCAGCTAGCGCAGATTTTATCATAAGAAGCCTTGAAGGGATTTCCTCGTCGTGGGTGAACGGAATATTGCAGCCCATGCCTCCTGTTCCTGTTTATACTAACCTTCATATAGACCTTTGCCTTGGCCCCTTTTGTCGCCTCATAAGTGTCTGGACGTGACGAACGAGAATTGGAAGTCCCGAGGATAAAAGGATCTCTTGGATTAGGATTGTGTCAGACGAGGATAGCCCTGTTCTCTTTTCTTTGAGATATTTATTGTAAAGAGAATAGATGTTCTTGTAAGCAAGCACAGTTGCCGTATTTACATAGTCTATAACTATGTCGGGAGAATGAATAGGGTCGACTCTTTGAGCGTACCCTCCTCTATTTCACCGAAAATATCTTCTAATAGAAGGTCCAGATATACTTTCTTTCTTACGAGGTCTGGTTTTATTCTATGAGGAAAAAATATTTCCCTAAAGGGGTATGAGTTCACATAAACCTGAAGCAAAAGGGGAAACTTCTTTTACAACATTTCTTATCCCTTTTTCTTTTAAAGACGTAAGACATACCTTTCGCGGACGCTCTCCAAGAATTATCTTTGTTATATATATTCCCACTTCTCCGTAGGCGCCGAGAATCATCACATTTGATCCTTTGACTTCCATTGTCCCATTTTAATTATACATGAGGATATGACTATTTTTACATATTATTTTGCCAAAGTTTTAATTCTGATCGGAGTTCAGTCGATTTTTACTCTTTTTGTCAATCTTCCGCGGATATCTCCGAAAAAGACAACATCTCTTATAAGTCCTTCGATAGGATAAAGTCCATCTGAAAGATAACCTTCTATTACCCCGTGAGGAGAGTTAATTATTTCAGGATCAACTTTTACTTCTACAAAGAATACTCGTTCGTTTGGAGACCGGAAGAATTCATGTGGAGCTACCTTTACTTCATAGTGAGTTATTCCTTTTCTGGGAAAGACAGGTACGTAATAATTTCGTCCCCTTGTCACGCTTCCGTAGACACCGTAACGAAAATTGTACGCCGCAGTCAAAAAGTCATTATAATCTGTGGCGGGCGGTATGGGTGAATTCTTTTCTTTCCTTTGAAGACCGTTTTTAAAACTCTTCTCAATCCAAGTGGATTTAGCATGATCGAAGATATAGATATTCCTTCTGATTTTGGAACCTATTTTTATATTTTCCTCGTAATATAGAGTTCTTAATTTTTTTCCGTCTTCTATTTCTTCTACAACGGCGGTATAGAAATCTTCCCTGTGGCGAAGGGCGTAAGACAATGGTCCCTTTGTCTTCCCCCTCAAGGTTATCAAATACCTTCCTTTGTCGTTAGACTTTGAAAAAGAAAGTACCACTTCAGCAAATCCCTTAAATAGCCAAAAGTCCAGTTCGTAATGCAATTCTTCTCCTGCAAAGGTTTCTCCAATGGTAAAAGTATTTGGAGCTTGCGTCGCGAGACTCTGTAGGGTACTAATAAAAAAGAAAAAATGGATTGCAAAGAAAAGTGTCCCCCCGAGCTTCTTCATTTTAGATCTTTTGAGGATTGAGGAGAAAGGATGGGGTTCAATTTAAAATCGTAAGATGCGTATTCGTCTTTTTTCTTTATAAGAAGCCAGTCCTTCTCCTTCCCCTTGAGTTTGGCGAGCACAAAAAGTCCTTTAAGAACGTTTCCATTAAGAAAAATTTCGATACTTCCTTGATCCAAAGATCCTTTTATTAAGTTATAAGACCCCTTGTCCCATATAAAAACCTTCCCTGCTCCGTAAGATCCTTCAGGAATTACCCCTTCAAAGTCAGCGTACTCTAAAGCATGATCTTCTACAAGCACCGCAAGCCTCTTCTCTTTAGGGGAAAGCGTTGGACCTTTGGGCACTGCCCAAGATTTTAAAACGCCCTCCATCTCTAATCTAAAATCGTAATGCAACCTGCTTGCATGATGCTCGTGAACTACGAATATTGGCATGATTAATAGTAGCATTGCACCTCTTTTTTCTCAAGACCTGTTTTCTAATGAGGACTTACAATTCTTCGAGTTCCCTAATTAAAAAAAGGCAATTTTTGCCGATAAACAAATAAACGTTAAAAATCAAGGAGGTAAAGAAAAATGCCTTTTTTGGAATGGACTGAAAAAAACAAAACGAATGTTAAGACTTGCGATGATCAACATAAGAAATTGTTTCAACTTGTCAATACGCTTTACGATGCAATGAAAGAGGGTAAGGGAAACGATGTGATGAAAAAAATTCTTGATGAACTTGTGGGTTACACAGCGTATCATTTTTCTACAGAGGAGAACCTGATGCAAAAATACAACTATCCCGGTCTAGTGTGGCACAAAAAGGAACATGAAGACTTGGCGAAAAAAGCAAAAGAGCTGAAAGAAAAAAGCGACAAGGGGGAGTTCATAATAAGTTCAGAAGTGTTAAGCTTTTTAAAAAACTGGCTAAACACACATACTATGGGATCTGATCGTAAATATGGAGAATTTCTTAATAACAAAGGAATATTTTGAAGAGTTATAATGTGGAGGTGAGGGGGATCGAACCCCTGACCCCCTCGTTGCGAACGAGGTGCTCTCCCTCTGAGCTACACCCCCATTTACGTTCCAAGGATTTGTTTTATTTTCTGTTTCAACTCGGTTGTATCTGCCGATTTTACAACGTAATCTTCGGAGATCCAGCTTGTAAGATCCTGCTTGTATTCAGTGTATGCAGAGCATAGAATTACAGGGAGATCTTTTTTAATTGTCTTTATTTCAGTAAGTGTTGTTATTCCGTCAATACCCGGCATTTTTATGTCCAATATAACCAAGTCGTACTTATTCATTTTAACCTTTTCTATAGCCTCGAACCCATTTTCCGCAAGGTCCACTTTGTACCCCTCATCTTCCAACTCCTCCTTAAATAAGATTCTTATATTCTCTTCGTCATCCACTACAAGGATATTAACGTCTTTCATGTGTCCTCCCCTTGAGTCCTAGGCATTTTATCATTTTGATGAACACATGTCGAGTCATCACATACGGGAAGATAAACAATAAAAGTCGCACCAACCCCGCGCTGGTTCTCCACTTCTATTTTGCCTCTGTGGCTCAAAACTATCTTGTTAGAAATAGAAAGGCCAAGACCTGTACCCCTTTCTTTAGTTGTAAAAAAAGGGTTAAATATATTGTCTATGATAAGAGGATCTATCCCCCCTCCCGTATCTGAGATAGCTACTCCCACATAATGTTTCTTCAGTATCTCCTTTGGGAATATTCTTACTTTTATTTTTCCCTCACCTGCCATTGCCTCATAGGCGTTCACAAGAATATTTATGAAGACTTGTTTTATCTGTTGTGGATCACAAAAGACCCGGGGTAACCTCGCTTCAGATTCTTTTGCAAACTCTACATTTTCCCAGAGAGGGTCGGACTTGAAGAAGTGAATAAGATCTGTAAGTATTTCGTCTATATCTACAGAAGTCCTATTGAGTGGAATGTCTTTTGCGTACGTGAGAATCTCGGTCAATATGGATTCGAGCCTTCCAACCTCTCGTAAAATAATGTTAAGGTAACGCCGTTCGGGCGGTTTTAATTCTAGTTTTTTTGCAAGTCTTTTGGCAAAACCACCTATTATCACAAGGGGATTTTTTATCTCATGTGCGATATTTGCGGTCATCTCACCCAGACTTCTTAGTTTTTCCTGCTGAATTATCCTTTCTTGGGCTGAATTTAACTCGTCGATAATATCCTTTAACTGGCTTCTCAAAATGATATTTTCAAGACCACTAGATAAATAATTTGAAATGGTATCTAGCAAGTAGAATCCATTATCATCAGAATTAGCAGTACCGTCATTCCTTTTTACGACGCTTATTACACCTAGAACTTGTCCCTTCGATACAATAGGAGAAGAATATACTAGAGAGTTCTCTAATACCGGTATATTAGAAAAACGCTTCCCCTGTTCGACTACTAACTTTTCTATCCTTTTTATTTCTGACTTAACTTCATTACTTACGCCTCCGTATTCTGCTGACAGCAAATGCTTGTCTCCATTCTTCTCTTTAAGCACAACTCGAGCAAAATCTGCTCCTAGGGTTTTTGCAACAATCAAGCCGATCCCTTTAAGGATACTATCCATGTCTTGACTGGATATTAGAACCTTTCCTATCTCGGAGAGAGTCATAAGTTCTGTTATTCTTTTACTGGAATATATGTAAAGCTCTCCCAACTTCCTTAAACCGGTAAGTTCCCTTGCTGCTATATCAAAAAGTTTTTTTTCGTTGTCAGTAAACAAAGAGCCAACAGAGGAAAAAACAAGAAGCACCCCGTAACATTTGCTTTCGTCGCAAAGCGGAAGAAAAGCAAACCTTCTGTAATTAGAGAGCACGTTGTCGAGCTCTGTTTGTAATAGAAGGCCGAATCTTTTGGGAATGTTATGAATACTGTAAAAATGCGGCTCTCTTTTTTGAGCCACCAAACCGGGAACACCTTCTCCCAAAAGGGGTCGATAGGATGAAAGAAGATTTGTAACTAGAGAGTTTTGTACGGCATACTTAAGCGTAAGCCTTTTATCCTTATCAAGGATATAGATTGAGATATCCGATGCCTCTACGTACTTTTGAATGAGTTTTAATATCCCATTTATTCTTGCGTCTAAATCTATATTTGAATGTGATATATCGACGATTTTTGAAATGAGCTCAACTAGTTCCATGCTTTTTAAGCGCGAGTTCGTAAAGTTTGATGTATTCTCTAGCTGACCTTTCCCATGAAAAATCTTGAGCCATGCATCTTTTGATCAGGGATTCCCACGATTTTTTGTCACGGTAAACTTCCAAAGCCCTCTTTACTGCTGAAAGCATTGCGTCGACCGTATACTCATGGAACTTGAAACCAGTACCGGCCTCTGGATTTTCATTGTAATCGATTATCGTATCGTCTAAACCACCTGTTGCTCTGACTACGGGGACTGTGCCGTATTTCAGACTATAAAGTTGGTTAAGACCGCACGGCTCATACTTTGAGGGTAGAAGAAAGATGTCCGCGCCCGCCTCTATTAAGTGTGCAAGATCGTTGTCATAACCTATTTTAAGCCCGAGTACTTCTGGAAATCTTTTTTTTGTTTCTTCTAGTTCTTCATGAAACCTTCTTTCCCCTGTTCCCAGAACCACGTACTGCACACCGAGTGCGAAAAGTTGCGGGATAGCTGGAATGATTAAATCGAAACCTTTCTGGTTCGAAAGCCTAGAAATAGTCGCGATTAAAGGTTTGTCCTCCGAAGGCTGAAGGCCAAGAGTTTTCTGAAGAGCAACTTTGTTTATTTTTTTCTTTTCTACGGTGTTTGTATTATATTTAACGGGAATCTTTTCATCCGTTTCGGGGTTCCACTCTTCGTAATCGATTCCGTTGAGAACTCCAAAAAGATCTGAAGCCCTTTTTCTTAAGACCCCATCAAGGCCGAACCCAAACTCGGGAGTCTGGATTTCCTGACTATACTTTTTGCTGACCGTATTTATAATGTCTGCAAACACAATTCCTGCCTTCAAAAAGTTTATTTTCCCGTAGAATTCTAAATATTCTGGTGTGAAGTATTCCCATCCCACATTCAGAAGATGCATATCGTAATGCCAGAATATGCCCTGATAACCTAAGTTGTGGATCGTGAGTAAAGTGGCCACATTTTTAAGAAGATGATCATTTTTGTAATGGATTTTAAGAAACATTGCAGAGAGCGCAGTCTCCCAATCGTTCAAATGTAGAACATCGGGTACGTATCCTGTCACTTTGATAGCTTCCAAAATTGCCCTTGAGAAAAACGTAAATCTCTCAGCGTTATCCAAATAGTCGCCGTCGGGAGTACTATAGAGGTAATCTCTGTAAAAGTATTCGTCTTTCTCTATGAGATAGGAAATTATCCCATCGTATTCGCTCTCTACTACCTCGCCTTCAACCATTTTACTGGAAACCGGACAGAAAATTTTCCAATTTTTGTACCTAAGTGGAAAATTCTCTCCAATCTGCTTATGCTTTGGAAGCACAACCCTTACTTCAACGCCCAATGTTTTGAGAGCCTTAGGTAAGCTGCCTGTCACGTCCGCTAGTCCCCCGGTTTTCACGAAGGGAAAAATCTCAGGCGAGGCAATGAGAATCTTCATACTTATACCTCCTTTAAGAAAGAGGTTGCCTCTTCTGGGGGGGTGGGATTTATATAAAATCCTGTTCCCCATTCGAAGCCCGCAAGACGGGTGAGTCTTGGTATGATCTCGATATGCCAATGATAATGTGGGATATCATAAGTAGCCAGCGGAGCTGTGTGAAGTACGAAATTATAAGGTGGTCTTTTTAATCCCTTTTCATACTTTTTAAGAATAACAGAGAAAATTTCGGCGAGACTCATATAACTTGAGGATTCGATGTGCGCCACAAAATTAGACTCGTGTTTTTTAGGAAGGATCCAAATTTCAAAGGGAAACCTAGAGGCGTAAGGAGACAAGGCTATAAATTTATCATTTTCAGTTACTATCCTTGTGTCTTCATCTTTTTCCTGGGCAATGATATCGCAAAAAATGCACCTCTCTTTAAGTTTATAGTGGGTAAGGCTTCCTCTTATCTCCTCAGCAACGTTTTTTGGGACTATAGGTAATGCAATTAGCTGAGAGTGGGAATGGTCTATGGATGCACCTGCTCTCTGGCCGTAATTCTTAAAAACCATTATATATTTAAATCTGATGTCCTTGGATAAATCTACACAACGTTCCTTGAAGGCTATGAAAATGTCTTTCATTCTAAAGGGATCCATATCAAATAATTGTTCCTCATGGTTTGGAGTTTCGATTATTACTTCATGAGCGCCTATTCCATTCATTCTGTCGTATATACCTATTCCCTCCTTTTCCAGCTCACCCTCGATCCTCAATGCAGGAAACTTATTTGGAACTACCCTCAAATTCCAGCCTGGAGAATTAGGAAGAGAACCGTAATTCCTTATTGCAAAAACTTCGGGGGGGGTCATTCCCTCATTACCGGGACAAAGTGGACATATAATGGATTTAGGTATGGAAACTTCCTCTGTGACGAAAACCGGTCTTTTCCCTCTCTCCTCAGAGATTATTACCCATCTGTCCGTGACTGGATCTTTTCTAAGTTCCGGCATTTTCTCCTCGCTTTTCTCATTCTTTTTGACACAGAGTCACTATGGATGCTAATCTTAAAAGAAGGTAATATGATACCCTTGAAAGACAACATTCCCACACGTACCTTCCCAATTATAACAGTTGGGATTATCTTTGTAAACATATCGATTTTTGTGTGGCAATCTTTTCTTTCTCTAGCTGAAAAGGAACAGCTCTTTAGATATTTTGGGCTCGTTCCTAAAGAATTGACTATAGCTTTGCTGTCGAGGTTAGAACTTTTGCCATACAACATCATTACAGTGTTTACATCTATGTTCTTACACGGGGGGGTTTTTCACCTTGTTGGAAACATGCTCTATCTTTGGATATTTGGGAATAATATTGAAGATTCATTAGGGCATGGCAGGTTTGTGTGGTTTTATCTTCTATCGGGAATTTTTGCCGCAGTTGCTCAGTACCTATACGATCCTACTTCTAATATCCCCATGATAGGAGCTTCAGGTGCAGTCTCTGGTGTGCTCGGAGCTTATCTTGTTCTTTACCCTACCGCGAGGGTGATAACTCTTGTCTTCATATTTATCTTCATAAAGATAGTTGAGCTTCCGGCTTTGATATTTCTTACCTTCTGGTTTTTTATGCAATTTCTATATTCTGGTATAGAGGGAGTTGCTTGGTATGCGCACATTGGTGGGTTTATTTTTGGTTTACTTACCGCAAAACTGCTGGCAAAGAAGCATTATAGAAGACGGTGGTACTAACATTTGACAGCTGTTTCACGTGAAACATTTGAAAGTTCTTCTAATCAACCCGTTTATTTATGATTTTGCCGCCTATAACTTCTGGTCCAAACCCTTAGGTCTCCTCTATATAGGGAGCATACTCAGAAAGAATGGGGTTCACATTTCACTAATCGACTGTTTAGAAACAGACGAAAAAAAGAAAACGGAGGACGGAAGGGGACATTACTTAAAAGGGAAGGTAAATAAACCTGAGGCGCTAAAGATGATCCATAAGCCCATGAGAAGATATGGCATTTCAGAGGAAGAATTAAAGAAAAGAATCATTCGGGATGAAAAGCCTCATTTAGTGCTTATCACCTCATTGATGACATACTGGTATTTGGGAACAGTTCACGTGGTAAACGTAATAAGAGAGGTATATCCGAAAACAAAAATCATCGTCGGCGGGATATATCCTTCTCTCTGCCAAGAACATGCGAGAAGCTCATTAAATGGAGTTGACTTAATTGTTGAGAGAAATGGACTTCAAAAGCTTTATACATACATCGAGGAGGAGTTTTCTTATCCAATGTGGTTCAAACCTGGAGCATACGATCTCGACGATTTACCCTACCCTGCATTTGATTTGTATGAAAAGATCGATTTTGCGCCTCTTCTTACATCTGTAGGCTGTATTTTTAAATGTACTTACTGCGCAACAAGTTATCTCTGCCCTAAAATAAAAAAAAGAAACACAGAAAACGTGATCAACGAAGTTTTATACTGGATATCCTTAGGGGTGAAAAGATTTGTCCTGTATGATGACTGCTTTCTCCACGATAAAGAAGAACACGCAGTGCTGATACTAAAAAGACTTAAGAATCTAAAAGAATCGATGGAGATCTTTAATCCAAATGCTTTAAATGCAGCCTTTATCGACTCTAAAATAGCTGAGCTTCTTTTTGCATCGGGATTCCGGGAAGTAAGAATCGGTCTTGAGTCAACAAATCCAAAATTCCAAAAAGAAACGGGAGGGAAGATCGATAACTCTTCATTTAAAAATGCAGTTAAGTTCCTTAAATCTGCAGGGTTCAGCCAAAAAAATATACACGTTTACTTATTAGCTGGACTTCCATTTCAACGATGGGAAGAAGTGAAAGAGGCAATCGACTATGTGGTTGATATGGGTTGCACTCCTCATCTCGCTGAGTATGCACCCTGTCCACACACAGAAATGTTTGAAAAATACAAAAAATTTTCTCGATTTCCATTGGAAGAAGAGCCTCTCTTTCAAAATAACTCACTGTTTCCATTCGCCTGGTCTGGATTTTCAGAAGAGGATCTTCAGTTCCTTAAGTCTTACCTGAAAGAAAAGATTCAGTAGTCAACCTTCGCAGATACCCATAAAGTGCCACATATTGGCTTGTACTGACAGTATGGACATGTCTCTTTCAAAATAATTGGAGGAGAAAACGGTATCTCAGGATCTTTTATCTCCCTTATGATTTTACCTATAACCTCTTTCACGAAAGCCATTCCCGTTTCTCTCTCCACATTCTTAAAAGGATCAACAAAAGATGTTTCTTTCAAAATTTTCTCTCCTAAGACAACATAAAAGCCTCTCACATCAGCTGAATCCATACTGTATTTCTTTGCGTAGAGTAGAATGTAAAGAGGGATTTGGAGAGTAGGGAGTTTGAAATAAGATTTTCTGTCCGAAGGATCCATACGACGCGGGCTAAAAATGAACCTATTTGCATCACCTGACGTCTTAAAGTCTAGAATTTCTGTCGATCCATTTCTTTCCTGCACGAGATCAATCTTGAACCTGAATTGGGTACCGAAGATCTCTTCCTGGTTCTGCGCCTCAACCCCAATCACCTTTATCCTATCCTTTTTCAGAATGCCAAAGAGAAAGTTCAAAAAATCCGTCATTCTCCTCTCAATCTGTACCTTGGTAATATATGCCTTCCCGTCTATGAAGTGACCTTGCCGTAAATTGAATACATCGTCAACGATGCCCCTTATTTCATCATAATATGAATGATCAATTTTTAGGTAAGAGTATAATTTTCTCGAGAAAAACCTTTGTAGGACCAAATGGACCATCTCACCAATTGTGGTTCTGTCCATCTCATCTAGAAAGGTTTCTTCCTCACCTATCTTTAAAACATGCCTAAAGTAAAAGAGAATCCCACATTTTAAATAGTCATCTAGAGAAGAAGGCGTAAAAAAAATTTTTTCCACCGTCTTCATAACATCTTCACTTTTGTATATAGGAGAGGGTATAGGGTTAGACAAATGTACCTTATAAGTTAAGCTCTTTATTAGACTTCTTTCCTCGATTACGTGTCCATTTTTTTTCTCAAGCTCCCATATGATTTTTTGCAAAAACCTGGACTTTTCATTTTCTTGATTTTCCACATAAAGAATATGAATGTCCCTTGCTTTGCACAAAAGTGTGTTAAAGTAATGGTATATAAGGGATTCCCTCTCTTTAAGTGTGGAAAGACCTAATGCTAGCCGTACCTTATATGGTAGTAAGAAATCGTCGCTTATGTCAGGGATAACACCTTCATTTGTATCTAAGAAAATTACAGTATTAAATTTCAGGTTCCTCGTTTCCAAAAAACCAAGAATCTGTAAACCCCTGATTTTGGCTCCTTCAAAAGGAAAAAATGACGAAGAAAACATTCTCTTAAACAGATTGAAATAAGAAGTATAATGCTCAAAAGCATGATCCGCGAAGAAAGAGAAAACTATTTTTTTAAATTCTCGGAGATAACTTTCTGCGTAGGGATAAAAAAGGGGGTGGTAACGAGCGGTACTTTTATTGTAGATAAAGGAGAGCACTGATGCACATTTTTGAAAAAAATCGGAAACATCCTTAATCTGGAGAAATGGTTTAAGGAGATTTGAATGTATGTGTTTAATATATTCTTTGGCATCTTCTTCTGTTATTCCAGAGCTCTCAGTAAATCTTTTAAGTTTAGATGGTAAATCGTTTTCAATCCAGGAAAGATCGGCGAAGGCAAGAGGTGTCTCTCTCTTTAGTGTGGTCTCTACCGCGTGTATGACTATTCTTCCAAGCTCAGAGCTCTTTTTAAGTTCTATGTTTTTTGTGTAAGGGTGAAGGAGAAATTTTAAATAGGATGGAATATAGACCCTCAATTCGCGTGAAGTTTCTATCACTTCAAAAAGATTATTGAAAAAACCATAAATAGGAGTTCTTGAGAGGGGATATCCCATGGACACGTTATAATCGTCTTCTCTAAGATAAGATATTCCCTGTCTAATAAGCGGAAAAAGGGTATCGGATTTCGGAAGAACTATACATACTCCTTCAAGGTCATCCAGTTTTTTTAGTATCTCTCCTACAATTTTTACTTCTCCATGTAAATCTGGAGCAGAGTATATATGTATCTCTCTTTCTTCCGAGACTATCTTGCCTTTTTTCTGCCTGACAAGTAAAAAACCATTCTTTCTGGATAGAATTTTAACTATCTGCTTTTCTGCTTTTGTGAATGCGAAAAAACCACACATGATGAGCCGTTCGCAGTAAAGGTGGTCAACCATATCTTCACACTCCGAAAGATCAGCGTACCTTTTTGCACGCGTGGAAAGACCTAGGTTTTCTATCTCACGGTAAAAAAGGGAGTAGACAGTAGATAAAAAGTGAAGATTTTTCGTTGATCTCGAAGGGACATCTATAAGTAAATCGATATCTCTTAGTCTTTCACAGGGGATACGCTCTATATATAGCTCTTCAAGGACACTTAAAATTTTTACACCCAGAGGAAAAAAGTTGTCCAGATCAAGAAGGTTTCCGTTGATCAACCCATGTCTGATACATATCCTATGGATAATCAAAATACTGTCAAAAAAATCTATTGGTCTTAGACCAAAGAGTTTTGCATGTAAATTGAGAACAAAGTCGTCCATTGAGTATATCTTAGGAGGAATAAAAGGTCTATTCAGTCTCATCCCTATCTTTGATCGAAGATAGTGCGCAGGTCTTCTTCCAGGATAAACGACAACATTCATGGAAAAGTCGTGATCAGAACAAACTAAGAGATCGGCAATGATCTCCTGAAGATCCACACCAGGCTCAACCAGTATGATTCTTTCTCTATCTAAGAAGTCTAGCTCATCGTGTATCATAAAGAAACGATTGTCTTTTTTTCTACGTAAAATATAATTGTCTTTACCGTTTTTTCTGGAAAGATTGAAGAAAGAAGATCCTTATATTTTAAAACCTGTTTTTTATGTTCCTCGCTTTGTTCACCTGTTTTGTATTCGAGTATGGTTACCTCATTGGGATCTATAACAAGCCTGTCTATTCTGTGGAGGTTCCCGTAAGGATCGCTAATCTCGAACTCGTTAAAAGCAATTCTTCCAACCCTCTCCTCAAATAAAGAACAGAGCTCTTTTGAATTAACCGAGGCCATGACCTCTTCAATGATCTCATTAAAGTCACCTCCATAACCCATCACGCGAGCTTTCTCGGCTAGTGTGTCTTTTATCTTTTCCTTGTGGATCTTTGTGGCATAGTCTATCGATGCAAAAGCAGCATGAATAAGATCCCCTCTTTTTCTTTCCTCCGTCCTGAGTGAATCAGGATTTCGAACGTCAAATTCATAAGCACACTTGCTTTGAGACACAGAGAGAGTCTCCTGCAAATACGAAGGTAGCTTTTCTTTTTTTTCCTTCAAACCGTATGTATTTCCAAATTCGTTCTGTAAGAAGTCGAATGGAAACTTGTTGTCTTCTTTTACAGAACATATTATGTACAATTCGTCCTCAGCCCTTGTAAACGCCACGTAAAGAAGGTTAAGAAACTCCGCAATAATGGATTTTTCTTCAAATGATCTTATCTTCTTTAATTCTTCGTGACAGTCCGCCAACCATTTCGTGACCTTAACAAGGGTGAAAGTTTTGCCATCGTCAAATGTCACCGCCTTGGGAATACTTCTAGAATAGTCGAACTCTTCCAAGTATACGAACACTATGGGAAATCCGAGGCCTTTAGACTTATGGATCGTCATCAAGGTTATCGCATCTACACTTCGAGGAAGTGAGATATCGAAAAGCCCTTTTTCCCCTTCTGAATCGGAAAAAAATTCGATAAAATCTCCTATGTTCCCGTAACCTTTTGTTTCAAAGACATTGGCTATTTCGAGAAATTTAAGGAGCACCGCTTCTTCGTTCGGAAAGAGATAAAATAGACGGAAATCATTGTATATGAGACATAGAAGATCGTAAATGGGTAAGTACCCAACAAGTTTGAATATCTTCTGGAAGTGATTATCCCAAAGGTTAGGGTAACTTCTTTGAAAGGTTTTATACAACGGTTCGTCCAAAAAGTTATTTCTTTTTTGAAGAAGAAGATCTACGGGATCAAAAGCGACACCCTCATGTTTGACAAAGGAATTGTAAAGATCACTCAGGATAAATAAAGAGAAGGAAAAGTTGTCACTAGGAGAATCGAGAAAACGAAGGAGACTCATGAGTTCGTGGACTATCTTTCTAAATCTTACGTCGAGACTGCTGTATGAGATGAAAGGGACTCTTACCTCATTTAAGATCGATGCTATTTCTGTAATCTCCTCATTTCTTCTGCCTAGGATGGCAATATCTCTGTAAGAATACCCTCTCTTACACAACTCATCAATGTGATAGGTTAGGTAATCTCTTAAGCACTCTTTCTGGTCGTAAGGAACTTTATCTATTTTAACGTATCCCTGGCCTTGTCTTTTTGCCCTCTGTCTTACTTCATTGAGTCCTGTAAGAAAAAGTGAATCTTGGTAACTAGAAAGAAGAGTCTCGTTTTTCTCAAATAGATTTTCCACAAATTGAACGATCTTGGGTTTACTTCTCCAGTTCACATCCAGTCTTTCGAGTCTCTTATCATTTTTCACAGAGTGGAAGGGGTTCTCATTTTCTAAGCTTTTCATTATCGTGTAATCTGCGCCCCTAAAACCGTATATTGCCTGCTTGGTATCACCAACAATAAAGAGACTTCCTCCCATAGAAAGAGAGTTTTCTATTAAGGGCTTCAAGTTAAACCACTGTATGGGAGATGTGTCCTGAAATTCATCGATTAAAAAATGATGTATTGTCTCTCCCATCTTGAAGTATATGTCAGGAACAATGTCTTCAATTAGGATTTGTGAGATCTTTTTGTTTACATCTTCTATAGATACCCTTCCCTCTCTCTTTTTTATATCTTCCAGTACTTGAGTAAGCTTCATAAAAACCATCATGTAAGGCTCGTAAAAAGACTGAGAAAAGAGAAATGCATACTGAGAAAGAAGTCTTTGGAATTCAGTCCATAAGTTTTTGACAGTTTCATAAGCTTTTTGTGTTAATTGGTCCTTTTTTTTCGGCTTATTTACTGGAAGTTTTTTTCCGTACAAATCCATAAATTGCGAAAAGTTCCCTATTGAAGAGATCTCTTGGAATTTGGTTTTAATTTTAGAAGAGGCATTATACTCAAGTCCGTTATCTTCAATGGTTTTTATTATGGTATCGAGAAGGTGAATCAGTTTTTGCTCATAAAGTTGTAAACGCTTTCCTTCTTCAGAAAGGGCTACACTGCTTGAGGTTTTGGAAAAATGCTCAAAAAGGTTTCCGAGTTCTCTTAATAATTCCGCCTTTGGATTCCATAGGTACTTGTTTTTTTTATCCTCGAGAAGTTCCAAAAGTTTGTTTATAAAGACTTTTCCTTCATCAGAAGTTATCATATGGTCTAAATACACATCGAGCGCGTACTCTAAGACTTGTTTATGGGAGAAAAAAAACTCAATCTCAGGTGGATAATTGAAATTAAGAGCTTCTGCCTTAAATACTTTCGCCATAAAGCTATCTATAGTTCTTATTTGCAAATCAGTGTAGTTCTCAAGAATTTCCTCGATCTTTAATCCGGCTTTGTGCGCTATTTCTTCTTTAGGAAGAGAAAGCATATTCTCAAACTCTTCGAGCCTTTTTTTGTCTTCAAAGTAAAGGTCTTTAAGAATTCTCAGTATCCTTTCACGCATCTCGTTTGCAGCGTTGTTAGAAAAAGTAATCGCCAACAGATTCTTTAATCCGTTTTGCGGTATCCGATCAGAAAGAAGAAACTGGACGTATCTTTTGGTTAGGGCATCGGTCTTCCCGGAGCCGGCAGACGCTTTAACAATTATAAAATGAGGAAATCTGAGTTTTATGTCTTTTTCAGTCAAAAAGCCCCACCTTTTTGGGTTTTTTAGTCTTAACCTTCACTATTCTTTCTATTAAATAGGGGGGAATTTCCCTTAAAAAAGGTGATTCCCTTTTGTTTTGGCTGTGGATCAAAAATAGTTCATCTTTTGCTCTAGTCATTCCCACATAAAGTAGCCGCCTTTCTTCCTCAATATCGAAGTCTTTTTTTCGATTCATTGGTATACTCCCGTCATCGAGACCGACGATAAAGACACATGAGAATTCTAGACCTTTCACTCTATGAATAGTCGTCAAGGTCACTGTATCCGATTTAGGATTATAATCATCACTGGGTGTGAGAAGATACAAATCTGGCAAAGCTTCATGTATTGGGATGTCGTAGTAGATTTCCTGAATTAACTCTGAAAGGGCAGGATATTTCTCTTTAATAAACGGATATTTATGCAAAAACTGCCTAGCATGCACTGGGTTTTCCTCTCTATATCCGCTTTTTAGTAATAACATTTTTATTTCAGAGAGGAACTCTCTCAAGACAGCTCCTTCCTTCGAAAATCTTCCACCTATGATCTGGTAAGGTATTCCTGAGCTTTCGAAAGATCCCTTTAAAAAAGCCGCATCTTCATGGGTCCTGTATATGACGGCAAAATCCGAAAAGCTCAGATCTTTTTTTGCATTTTTGCTATCGGTTCTAAGCGCACTTAGACTACTTAACCCCCCCATCTTATTTTCAATCTCTTCGACTATGAAATCTCCAGCTGCCCAAGGATGAGAGACGGTTATAACCTTTATAAGTGGTCCCCCATCCCTTCTAGCGACTAACGGATTTTCAAGCCTGTTTTTATTATTTTTTATAAGACTGGTCGATGCCTCTATTATGGCCCTTGTGGACCTATAATTTTCGGTAAGTCGCAGTATGTCACAATCAGGATGATCTTTTTCAAAGAAGAGGAATATTCTCACATCAGATCCTCTGAATCCGTAAATGGACTGGTCTGCGTCTCCAACCGCGCATATGGAGCTACTGTGGATTTTTGCTAATTCTGAAATAAATACATATTGAGCTGGGTTCAGATCCTGAAACTCATCTACTATTATATGCTTTATCTTTGTTTTCCAATGAATTTTCCAGAGTATCTCGGGCGGACGAAGGATCAAATCCTCATAATCGTACAATTCCCTTTCTTTTAGCCTTTTTTGGTACTCCTCGTATATATGATCGGTTTCCTGGAATAACATTTGATTTTTTTTCTTTTGAATTCTTTTGAGCTCAAATTTTGCCTTTCTTTCATCTTTCAGAATCTCTTTCAAAAGAGAAAGCTGGCCCTCCCTGTCTATAACATCTATTTCTCTCCCTGTAAAATCTTTTATTATCCTAAGCCCGAGCTTATGGATTGTCCCAATAAAGATTTCCTTGTATGATTCACCAATAGAGCTTTTGATTCTCTCTTTAAGTTCAAGCGCTGCCCTGTTAGTGAAGGTTATAGATATTATGGAGGAAGGTTCTACTCCTTGTTTTACAAGACTTTCAATTCTTTTGGCTATTGAGTAAGTCTTTCCTGTACCGGGACCGGCTATTACCAGGACGTGTTTTGAAGTGCTATTACATACACTTTTTTGTCCTTCATTCAGCTCTTCCACATTCAAAGATCATTCAATTTCTATCTTGATTTCTCTTGGTATGGTCTTTTCAAGCTTTGGTATAACAATTTTCAGAACCCCATCTTTGTAAGATGCTTTAGCTTTGTCTGCTAATATCTCACAGGGAAGGGGTATTATTCTGTGAAAAATTCCGTGGAACCTCTCCGATCTGAAAAAGCTTTCAATGTCTGACTCTTCTTCTCTCTTTCTCTCCCCTGATATTATCAGTTTTTCCTCTGATACGGTTATGGAGATGTCCTCAGGGTTCACTGCCGGAAGATCTGCATATATGACAATATCCTTTACTTTTTCGATCACATCTACAGGGAATGACCAGGCCCGTTCCTCTACCACGGGAAAAATAGGTTTTCCAAAAAATTCATCAAAGATTCTATCCATCTCCTGTTTAATAGAGAGGAACTCCGATTCCCATATAGATCTCCAAGGCGTGATTGGCATTCCCTGTCCTCCTTTTCCTGTTTCTTTTTACCCCTCTTTTTTTTATAATTTTAATGGATTTGCATTTTTTTTCAAGTTTTATGTTTGTACCTTCATATCTTAAGCTTAAAGAAGAAGGTTTGCTTGAGGAAAGGATAAAACTCTTAGAAGACATGATGGATCCTTGTAGACTTTGTCCCAGGTCCTGCAATGCAAAAAGAAAAAGGGATGATCTTGGTTACTGCAAGGCGCCACATGAGCTATACGTTTCTTCGTTTTTTGCCCATTTTGGTGAGGAAAGGCCTCTTGTGGGCGTTTACGGTTCAGGCACGATCTTTCTGACCTTTTGTAACTTAAAATGTGTTTTCTGCCAGAACTACGATATAAGTATATACGGTTATGGAGAGAAGATCTCTGTAACTGAGATGGCAAAGATTATGCTTAAATTGCAAAGGATGGGTTGTCACAACATAAATTTCGTCACCCCAACTCATTACGTTCCCCAAATAGTAAAAGCGGTATCTATAGCGGCAGAGGAGGGACTCTGTCTACCCCTTGTTTACAATTGTGGCGGATATGAATCAGAAGAAGTCATAAGACTTTTGGAAGGTATCTTCGATATTTATATGCCTGATGTAAAATTTCTTGATCCGTACCTTGCTCAAAGATATCTCAACGCGAAGAACTATCCTGAAGTTGTAAAGCGCGTACTCAAAGAAATGCATAGACAGGTTGGTGATCTAGTGCTTGACGAAAACACTATAGCAACTAGAGGCCTTTTGATAAGGCATCTTGTTATGCCATCATGTGGAGAGGACACGAAAAGGATTTTAAGATTTATAAGAGATGAGATTTCCGAAAATGCCTTTGTTAATGTAATGGCCCAGTATAGACCGTGCTATAGGGCAGCAGATTTTCCTGAAATTGCTCGTAGAATTACATCAATAGAGTATTATGAGGCTTTTGAGTACGCAAAAACCATCGGGTTAAAACGGGCTTCTAATCACTGAGTCTCTTTCTCAAAATCTCGTTTGCTCTTAAGACCTCGTTTACATCTTTCCCTTGTATCTCCCATGTATAATTTCCCTTCCCGTCCCTTTTGAGTTTTATCTTTATGTCAGTCTTTATATTCTTTTTCAATTCTTCTATTTGTTTTTCATACTTCTCTTGGATTTTTTTCTCCTGCTCTTTAGTTAAGTAATTAATATCTTTTGTTTTTTCACATCCAACAAGAAAGAAAATAAAAATAATACAAACAACAGAATATCGCTTAAAAAGCATACAAAAATGGTATAATGAAAAAAGAGATATTTCAACATGACATTCATAAGCCCTAAAAAAGAAAAAGCATTAAAGGAAAAGATGGAACAACTAGGGATCAGAGAATCAGATATTGAGGAAAAGTTTGTTCGTTCAGGAAAGCCGGGAGGTCAAAACGTCAACAAGGTTTCCACGTGTGTCTATCTGAAACATATTCCTACTGGTATAGAGGTTAAATGTCAGAAAGAGAGATCCCAGGCCCTAAACAGGTTTCTTGCGAGAAGAATATTGGTGGAGAAATTAGAAGAACTTATAAAAGGTGAAGAAGCAGAAAGAAGAAAGAAAATAGAAAAGATTAGAAGGCAAAAAAGAAAAAGGACCAAAAGAGCGAAAGAAAAAATTTTACGTCTGAAACACATTATATCTGAAAAGAAAAAGGAAAGAAGATTCGTACCAGATCCCTCAGATCTTTAAGAATTGTTAAAAAATGGCTCCTTTAGGCGATAATTATTGTAGAAATGTACAAAAGCGAGAACGAGAAGTCATCCTCAAGGGACATAGCCGTATTATTTACAGATATTGTTAATTCCACAGACTACTTTAAGAAATACGGAGACACTAAAGGCAGAAAAATGCTCAAACTTCATGTGGAAATTGCGTCTCCATGCATTTATGCGTTTGGCGGTTTTCTTTTAAAGACTGTGGGTGATTCCATAATGGCCTATTTTAATGATCCAAAGGATGCGTTAAAAGCTGCGATTCTCATTCAGCAGAAATTCGAAAAGTTCAGGCTTGAAAATCCTGAGGAGGGTATTCATCTTAGGATCGGAATACATTATGGAAAGACCATTATCGAGGAGAAAGATATATTTGGTGATGTTGTAAATATTGCTTCTAGACTTACGGACTTATCGGACGTTGACGGAATCCTGATCTCCGAAAATGTATTTTTCCACGTAAAAAACATACCAAATGTCCATTTCAAAGAATTCCTGGAGCCAAAAGGCATAGAGATACTAAAGGATACACCCATTTATAGAGTGGTTTGGGAAAAGGACGCAAGATTTGAGCCCGAAAAAAGGATTTGTATATTCCTCAATCTGATCAGACCCCTAGACGCCAACGGGACACTTCTAGTTTTAGAGAAGCTTAGTCCGGAGATCTCTAAAAATACAGAGATTCTATCAGAGGACACACTACTTCTCGTTCCTAAAAGCGAAGTTACTCTTATTCAATCCGTCGAAAAAGTGAGGTTCGCTGTAGTTTTTCAATGCATGAAGCACGATATCAAGGGGTTGTACCCATTTAGAATGGTAGTAGATGTTTTGCCACAAAAGGATATCTCACTAAGACAGCAGAAATCGGTAATACCTTGGCATAGAATAGACCCGGGAGGGGTATTTATCTCTTCGTCGGCTATTGACTCAGTAAGTGAACCATTGTTCGTAGATAGGGAGTCAAGGATAGAGGTTAATGGTAAAGTTTTTTATCTCAAAATGAAGATATTTGATGAAGAAAATGTCCCTACCTTCGATTCAGACTTTAGAAAACTTTTAAATGCTGGGGAAAGGAATCCCTGTTTTTATTGTGGAGACAGAAGACATAAACCCTCCAATTGTCCTTCAAAAAAGATGCTTGATTTTACCACACGGATAGAAGAAATAGGTTACTTAAGTCTAGAAGAAATAGAAAAGGCGTTTTTTAAGTACGTTTTGTGTGACTCAAAAACCATAGAAGAGATGGATTCTGCAAAAGAGGCAGATTCTTCTGATCTTCTCAAAAAAGTCCATCAAGGTTTTTATGAGGCAAAAAGAGTATTTCAGCTTAGGTTTTTGAGATCTATTTTAGACAAAAGGAACCAGGAGTGGGAACTCTTAAAAAAAACAAGAGAAACAGATCCAAAAGGGGGTATCTTGTGGTTAGCTCTGGATTCCATAAGAGTTGGTGACTATAAGAAAGTGTCTGAGTTGCTAAACCGTGCTGAGGATGAAAAAAAGGATCTATTTGCAATTTTTTGCCTTAAGGGCTTTTACCAGATTGAATTAGACCATGAGGAAGAAGCCAAAAGCAACTTCTACTTGGCGCTTAGGGAAGCGAAGACACAATCGGAGAAAATATACGTGCTACTATTGCTTTCGCGTCTAAATTTTGTTTGTGGAGACATAAAGAAGGCATCGGAATTTTTAAAGCAAATTTTCAATCTTTACTATGAGTGTCTAGAAGCACGATACTTTGATATGATTTTAAGGCTCTATAGTTCAAGATTGTACGAAAAGGAGAAAGAAGCATATATAAAAAAAATTATTCGTATTGCTGAGATACACCGAGAATACTACATCTATACCTTATTCGATGCAGACCTAACCCCCTTTTCAAAAAGTATTAAAGATGAACTTAAAGCCCTTGCGCTGAAAGAGAAAAAAGAAGCTGAAGAATTACTAGTCCAGGCTGAGAAACTCTATAACTCATCGACCCATTTTCTATTAGAAAAAGAAGCAAAAGATATATCCTCCACACTCCATTTAGGAAAGGAAATGGTAGCAAAGGGAGGCTACTTTGGCTTTCTTGATGCAAAAGATATGTTTAGAAGAGCACATGAAAGGATGAGAGAGATAAGAGAACAAAGAATTGTAGAATGGGAGACTGAAAAGAAATCGCTAAAAAAGAAGCTCACTTCTCTAAAAGCTTTCATAGATAGTTATCCATATATGTATTTCTTAAGAAAGGTGAAAACAGAGATGTCTCAAATTCTAAGAAAACTGAGCGAGCTAGAAAAAGTGAACTCTTTCGCCTTGTGGAAAGAAAAGAAGACCGAAATCGAGGCTCAGGCAGCGGAACTGGAAAAAAAATTAAAAAAAGCCGAAGACATCATGTATGGAATCAAGCTAGTAGAGAGATTTCTTAAAGTATGTACCTTTTTTCTCATCATCATATCCCTTTTGACCTTTTTGGTATTCCCCCTCTTTTCAGGCCACTTCCACAAGATCGTACGTTATGATTTCGTACAGTTTCAAAAAACCTTTTTTGTTGGGGGACTGATTTTTTCCTTAATAATCTCTTTTTACTCCGCCGTCAGAAACACAAATAAGTAACTTCTTACGTTTTTTTGAAGGATAAATCACGTGCTTGTTTCGAGTACATGTGTGCTCGTCTTAAGGGTTCTGGAGTTCTATAATTTCCGGTGCATTTAAGCACGATATCGAGCGAACAATAAAGGTCTATCATATAGCCGGGCGAGACAAAAAGGGGTCTAGTATTATCTTTGGTTCTTAGCACTAAGCCCACTTTTTTTTCTTCTAAATAAAGGTAAGTAAATGATCCTCTATTTTTGCTGGGAGAGTTATATTTGCCAATAAGACAAGACTTTGCGCATCCTATAGAGGATATACCAGCTGCTATTCCGACATGTGTAGCGATTCCACATGATTTTGGATGGGCTATCCCGTGACCGTCAATAATAAGCACATCTGGTTTGACCTTAAGATGGTTTATTGCTGAAAGCAAAGCCTTTCCTTCTCGAAAACTTAAAAAACCGGGAATGTATGGAAACTCCAAACCGATCTTTGAAATACTGTCCTCAATATGGATGAGTTCTGGAAATTTAAAGACCGAGGCGCACGCATAAACATAGTCGGGAGAGTACGAAGCATCTAAGCCGCATACGTAACTAATTTTTTTTACCGGGGTATGAAGACTGACGATTTTAGTCAAAAAGCCTTGAATTTCTTTAGCTTCTTCGAGATTTTTTGCCCAAAGATCCACTGGGATATTATATAATAAATAAGCAGACAGGGAGGAAAAAATGGAACTGGGGAAAATAGAGAAGCCGTCAGTTGAGAAATTCTCAGAAAAAAAGAAATTGTACTGCGTCAATCACATTTTTTTCCAAGGAAAGGACGATGAATTTAAGAGCATGGTAGATAGATACTGGACAGAAATAGATGAGCACCTTCGAAAACTTGAGATTGCAGGAAAGATAAAGAAAATATTTGTTGAAGGCCTACTTTATGAAGATGAAGAAAGTATCTCTTCTATCAAAGACATAAATGAAAATCTCTATAGTCTTATCAAGAAGAGGGTAGATGAAGGCGGCCAGATTGTTCCTATAGAAGAGGAAGGGACTTTCTCTGCTTTTTTAGATCTGAGAAATTGCCTATTTATAGTACGAAACAGAGAGGTTTACGAGAAATTATACGTGTATTTCAGAGAAGTAGCCGAGAAAAGATTCGAAGCCATAAAGAAGGCCATATTAGAAGCCCTAAAAGAGGGGGAATCTGCTCTTCTAGTTATGGATGAAAATTTACGGGCTACGATCGAGTTTCCCGATGAGATCGAAATATTTTTAGTTGTACCTCCCTCGTACGATGAGATATTGAAGTACTTAAGGACCAAGAGATAAGAGGATGCCTTTTGACGAGGAAAGACTAAAAATTTTTCTTCAAACACTGGATGTAGACCTTTTCGGTTTTGCTTGTATGGATGACTACGATAGTAAGTTAGTTGGTATTGAAAATGAGATAAAACTGAGTCTACCCTACGCCATCTCAATAGGCATAAGGCTTTCAAAAGGGGTTTTGGCAACGGTCAAAGACGGACCAAATCTTCTATATTATCATCATTACAGGCAAGTAAATATGAGTCTCGATTCAATTGCAACAAAAATTGCTCGCAAGCTTGAGCAAGAAGGTTTTATGGCATGCGCTTTTCCGGCCTCTCAAATTGTTGACTGGAAAAAACAATGCGGTCATATATCGCATAAAAAAGTTGCAAGTCTTGCAGGGTTAGGATGGATTGGAAGGAATAACCTTCTTGTTAACGAAAGATATGGATCACAGGTGAGATATACCACGATTCTTACCAACATGCCACTTAGCAGGAACACAGTAAAAAATTTTGGTTGCAAAGAGTGTACCGCGTGTTTAAGTGTATGCCCCTCTGGAGCTATAAGGATGGATCCAAAGGATTTCGACCACATAGGCTGTTACAACAAGATAACGGAAATGAAAAACAAGCGAAACATAGGTCAGCATATCTGCGGAATTTGTGTAGAAGCTTGCAGAGGAGAACCTCAGTCTACTCTGACAGGAACGTAAGAACGCAAAAATTCTTTCACTTCTTTTATAGAGAGCTCATTTCTGTGAAATATACCAGCACCAAGTGCAGCCTGAGCCTTGGTATTTAAAAAAACTTCAAGGAAATGTTCGGATTTCCCGGCTCCACTTGAAGCAATAACCGGGATGGAGACAGCCTGAGAGACGGCATTTATCAGTTCTATATCAAAACCCATTTTTGTCCCGTCTCTGTCTATAGAATTTAAAAGGATCTCACCGCAACCAAGCTTTTCAACAATCTCTGCTAATGTAATAGCATCTATATCGGAAACCTCCCTACCACCTTTAACAGTACATATAAAGTAACAGTATCTTTCCCCATTTGGACCGGGAATATCTGTCTCTATCACTTTATGTTTAGTTGACTTTGGAGACTGGACATATACCCTTTTTGGATCTATGGAAACAACGACTGCTTGACTGCCGTAAACCCTTGATATCTCTTCAATCGAACTTTTGCCAGAGGCTCCAAATCTGATAAGGTCCTGGGCTATATATACCGCATCGGATCCGATTGAAACCTTGTCAGCACCAGACCTGAAATACTCTGATGCAACCTCGAGTGCAGAGTAATAATTGCCTTTATCGTCTGTGTACGCTCTTATACCACCTCCAATCGCTAAAGGCACAAAGACATTCTGGGAAGTATCTTTGAGAAGTTTTAGCATGGGCATATCCAAAAGAGGATAATTTCTGAAACCGGTTATGTTTAAAAATACCACTTCGTCCGCGCCATCTTCAAAATACTTTTCCGCCATTTCCACAGGGTTCCCCAGGTTTCTCACTTTTTTTGTTTCTTTATCTCTAACATCGTACTTATCACCCTTTGTAACCACAATCTGTCCTTTATCATCGGTTCTCACATCGAGACAGACAAGGATCCTCTTGGAAAGGGCAGTTTTTTGCGGACAGAGTCTTGGTAGCGATTTTTGAGAAGATTTTAAGAAATTGTTTAGAACCTTCAATCCTATTTTTCCACTTTTCTCAGGATGAAATTGCGTGCCTATTATATTACCTTCTTCCACGGAACTCACAAACTCTTCCCCGTAATCAGTAGTTGTAAGTACTATGTTAGGATCAGCAGGTTCCACAACATAAGAATGCACAAAGTAGAACCTTTCGTGTCCTTCAAGGCCGTGAAAGAGAGAAGAAGGCTTATGAACTTTAATCCCATTCCATCCAATGTGAGGTACACTTAGCGATGTTCTCAATCTCCTTACCTTTCCTTTGAATACTCCTAAACCACTTATACCGGGCGCCTCCTCACTTTCTTCAAAAAGAACCTGAAGTCCAAGGCAAATCCCGAGAAAAGGTCTATTAGATTTCAAGTATTCAATCAGTGGTTCTATAAAGCTTTTCTTACGTAGACTATCCATTATTTCTCCAAAAGCTCCTACCCCTGGAAATACGAGCCTATCAGCTGAGATTATGTCATTTGGACTCTGGACGAACTTAACCTTGAAACCGAGTTTATATATAGCGTTCACAACGCTTCTTATATTTCCCGCGCCGTAATCAAGAACTGTTACCATCCTTTTTCTACAAGATTAATCTTTTATCAAGCACTCTATACTGGAGCGCCTCTGCCACATGCTGTTCCTCTATTTTCTCTTTTCCGTCCATATCGGCTATGGTCCTGGATAACTTCAATATTCTATGATACGCTCTGGGAGAAAGTCCGAATTTTTCGCAAGCCTTTTCGAGAAAAGTTTCAGCCTCGTGATTCATTGCGCAGTACTTCTTGATATACCGGGGAGGAATTCTAGAATTGAAAAGAAACTTTTTTCCTCTGTATCTCTCTTCCTGCATTTTCCTTGCAAGTATGACCTTTTCTTTCAAAATTTCAGACGATTCTTCCTCTTTTGTGCTTGAAAGCTCAGAGACACTTACGGGTGGAACTTCAATATGAATGTCTATTCTATCGAGAAGAGGTCCAGAGATTCTAGCTCTATACTTCCTTATCATCGAAGGATTGCAAGTACATGCGTGTCTCGCATCACCAAAATACCCACAAGGACAAGGATTCATTGCACAAACTAAAATAAATCGTGCGGGATATGTGATAGTTTGGGTCACTCTCGATACAGTGATAAACCCGTCCTCTATGGGTTGTCTTAATGCATCTAACACGTTTCTTTTAAATTCGGGAAACTCATCAAGGAATAAAACCCCATTGTGAGCCAGTGAGACCTCGCCGGGTCTAGGAATATGGCCTCCGCCAACAAGTCCAGCATCTGAAATGGTGTGGTGCGGAGCTCTAAAAGGTCTTTCGGTGATTAATCCATCTTCAGGGGTTAGAAGTCCCGCAACGCTATGGATCTTTGTTGTTTCTATCGCTTCTTCATAAGAAAGAGGTGGAAGTATAGTGGGAAGCCTTCTTGCGAGCATTGTCTTTCCCGAACCCGGTGGCCCGATCATAAGTATGTTGTGAGCACCACTTGCAACTATTTGAAGTGCCCTTTTGGCATGTGAGTGGCCCTTGATATCAGAAAAGTTAATAGAATCATCCTTTTCCTTCGATACTAGGAATGAACCGTCTCTTTTAAACTCTTCCAACCCCTTTTCGTTTCTCAAAAAGTGAACTATATCGAGAAGATGCTTTGCACCGTAAACCCGAATACCATCAACGATTCCAGCCTCTCTTACATTTTCTGAAGGACAGATTATACTCTGGATCCCTTCTTTTTTTGCCAAAAGGGCCATGGATAATACACCCCTTACCCCTTTTATATGGCCATCGAGAGAAAGCTCTCCAGTTATTAGAAGGTCTTTGAAAAGATGCGTCGGTATTAAACGAGAAGACGCAAGTATACCCACTGCAATGGGAAGATCAAAAGAAGCCCCCTCTTTTTTCAAATCAGCAGGTGCAAGGTTTATGGTAATTCTATCTGTCGGAAATTCAAAGCCGCTATTCTTTATAGCCGATCTAACCCTTTCTTTACTCTCTTTCACTGAGGCTTCGGGCAACCCCACAATGTTAAATGCAGGCAACCCATAACTTATATCCACTTCTACGTCAACCCTCGTTGCTTCTATTCCCAAGAGCGCAGCAGTTTGTACTTTCGAAATCATTGAGAAAAGAAGTATTTTGCGATTTCCCTAACACTTTGGGCGTACTCTTCTGAACAAACAAGTACACCCTGTTTTGTTGCCACCACAATGACATTTTTAAGTCCTGCCACTCCTAAGTTTACCCCTTCGCTTAATATAAAAGAACCCCTGACGTCTATGAGGCACGAGTTTCCAAGACAAACATTTGAATTTTCGTCTTTCTGCATCAGTCTGAAAAGAGAAGACCATGTGCCCACATCATCCCAGATAAATTCGCCTTTTATCATTACAACGGAGTCTGATTTTTCCATTACCCCATAATCTATTGATGTTTTAATTAACATCTTGTAATTGCTTGAGAAAGCTTTTAAATCCCCAGTCTTTCTATAGCTCAGACATTTTCTTAATCCGTCAAGTAAGGATGGGAGATGTTTTTCCAATTCTTCTAGGATTACGCTCGTTTTCCAAACAAACATGCCAGAGTTCCAGTAATAATCGCCAGATTCAACGTATTCTTTCGCTTTATCCAATGAAGGCTTCTCAATGAACTGGTCTACTGAAAATAAAGAAGGGTTTTCATCTGAGAGTTTAGCTTTCACCTTTATGTATCCGTAGCCAGTTTCCGGCCTTGTAGGCGGAATACCTATTGTTACTAGACAATCCCTCTTCTTAGCAACTTCTAAAGCCCTATAAACGGCATTTATGAAAAGATCTTCCTTTCCTATATAATGGTCGGCGGGGAGAACAACCATGATGCTATTTCTGTTCGTTTCATTAAGAAGAAGGGCTGCATAACCGATGCACGCAGCTGTATCCCTTCCTTCAGGTTCAGAAAATATAAACTCTTCTCTTAATCCAGGAATAGCCTGTAACAAAGGATTTACATGTTTCTCACCAATTACGAAGAATATTCTGTTCTCTGGGAGAATTTTTTTTGCCCTCTGATATGTAAGTTCGATCAAGGATTTTCCATTTATGAGTTTTATGAAAGGTTTTGGCAGTGTAGGAGAGCTTAAGGGCCAGAATCTTTCACCCTTTCCTCCTGCCATTATGACTATGTATGCATTCTCTGTCATCTTAGCATTTTAACGATCTCTGGAAGGAAAGATGAGGCGCTTCCTGCGAAGAAATAATCGGTTATGGAATTAGTGAATGGGGTCCTTTCCACGTTGAACTCGACTATGATTGCTCCGTGCGATTTCGATATGTAAGGTATTTCAGCCGCCGGATAAACTACACCTGAGGTCCCTATTATAAACATGACATTACAATTTTTTGCTTCCTCATTTGCTCTTATCATGGCTTCTATAGGGATATTCTCACCGAAAAATACAACGTCAGGCTTTAGTGCCCTTTGACATGTTTCACATCTTGGGTAAGGGAAAATGCTTAAAACGTCTTTAGTGAAAGGGGTTTTACCGCGACAAAGAGGACATACAAGCCATCTGTGATTTCCGTGATATTCTATCACGTTTTTGTTACCTGCTAAGTGATGGAGACCATCAACGTTCTGAGTTATAACTGCTCTTAAGTACCCCATTTTTTCAAGCTCGCTTAGGGCCTCATGGGCAGCGGATGGCTTTGCTTCAAATATCACCTGAGCCATCTCTCTAAGCATCATCCAAACCTTTTCGGGATTCCTGTTAAAAGAACTTATATGTGCGTACTCATCAGGATCGTATCGCTCCCATAAGCCTTGTGCACCCCTAAATGTGGGAATACCACTTTCAACTGAAATACCTGCACCTGTAAAGGCGACGACATTTTTCTTTTCCTTAATTATTTCTGCAACTTTTTTTATGGTATCCATGATCCTCCCTAGAATTCTAGGAAACTTTAGAGCCTTTGAATATATCTTTGAAAGCGGGTATTATTCCAAAACCATCTGCTTTTTTTACAGCTCTTTTAATCGCTTCAGCCACAACGAAAGCTGACACTATACCCACAAGATTTGTGTCTGCATCTATCTTTCCAGTAGAGAGGGCAAAAATAAGATCACCGTCAAATGTAGTATGAGCTGGACTTATGGTTTTCATAATGCCACCATGCGCCATTTGTGCAATTTTTGTCATATCCCTTTTGTTAAATCTTCCGTTTGTTGCTACAACCCCAAGTGTGGTATTCACCATCCCAAATTCTTTCTTTACATAACCTTCTTGCATGCACTTGAGAGTATCGGCGAATTCATAGCTTTCCTTACTTTTTCTAGCTCCGGCTATGATTTTACCTGTTACGTTATCAAGCACATCCCCAAAGGCATTTACGACACATAAGGCCCCGACTACCAGTCCATTGGGCATGAAAATGCTACTGGTACCAAGCCCCCCCTTCATGGCCCTTTCTATGTCAAAGAGTTTACCAACAGTTGCGCCGACACCTGCACCCACGCTTCCCTCGTTAACCTCATAAGATGCTGAGATACAAGCCTCATAGCCCATCTCTGCTGTCGGTTGAGCATAGGGATCACCAAAAGCTAGATCGAATATCACAGCAGTTGGCACGATTGGGATCTTTCTTACACCTACATCAAAGCCCAGCCCATTTTCTTCTAAGTAACGCATGACTCCCTGAGCTGCATCAAGGCCGAAAGAGCTTCCTCCGCAGAGAAGTATAGCATGAATCTTTTCTACTATGTGACTTACACTTAAGGCGTCCACCTGTCTTGTACCGGATGCGCTTCCTCTTATGTCCATGCCACAGACAGCACCTTCTTCGCAGAGGATAACTGTACAACCCGTATATCCTCTATAATCCGAGGCATGACCAACTCTTATGCCCGGAACATCTGTGATTGCATTTCTCATTATTACTTTACTTCTTTCTCAAATCCTCTTTGAACTTTAACAATTTTTCGCCAATTTCTTGGTATTTAATGGAGAGTATCTCACAGGCAAGAATAGCGGCATTCTTAACAGCATCAATGCCAACTGTGGCAACGGGAACACCACTTGGCATCTGGACTATCGAAAGTAAGGAGTCTAGACCTGATAATGCACCACCACTTAATGGTACCCCAATGACAGGAAGTGTCGTATGGGCAGCAATGACTCCAGGAAGATGTGCAGCCAGTCCAGCGGCTGCTATTATGACCTCAATCCCATTTTCTCTGGCAGTCTTGGCGTACTCTATAGTCTTTTCAGGATTTCTGTGGGCGGATGAAACATCGGCTATAAACTCTACACCCATTTCTTTTAAGAAATTGAAAGCGTCTTCAAGTTTTGGCAGATCATTTTTACTTCCAGTAAGTATGAGAACCTTCGCTTTTTTGTCCATTTTTTCACTAGTTATGATACACAAAGCGCGGTTCGTTTTGCAATAGAAATTTTTTTATTTTTCTTCTGTGAATCTGAATATCTCTATCACAGAAACGAAAAGTGCAACGACCAGAGGTCCCATTATAATGCCGATTAAACCAAAAAGACTTATTCCTCCAAGAATACTAAAGAAGACCAGGATAAGGGGCATTTTCACTTTTTCCCTTACAATGAGAGGTCTAACTATGTTATCGATCATACTTATAATTCCAATACCCAAAACAAAAAGAATGAGAGCCTTCATAAAAAGACCTTTGTAAATAAGGTAAAAAACCACAGGACCCCAAACTCCGAATGTCCCAACTATGGGTACAAAGGACGCAAAAAATATGGCAAATCCCAAAAGCGCAGCTCTTGGTATACCTAGCATGAAGAAGATAAAACCCCCGACGAGACTTTGGAGGATTGCTACCACAACTCCTCCATAAATGGTCGTCACTATGATATCTCTTATCTGCTTAAAGAGGATTGCCTTTTGTTCCTGTGAGAAGGGGAGGTATTTACCCACCTTTTCGATAAAATAGGGGCCATCCTTCAAGAAGAAATATACAGCTATTAGCATAAGAAAAAAGTCCATAAAAAAAGAAGGAATATGTTCTACTGTAACCTTTAACTTTTTCAGGATATTTCTCATAATCTCAGACAACGCATTAACAACTATATCTTGAAATCTCTCCTGGCTTAGAGAAAGGCTGTCCATTATCTTTTCTACACTTCTTTGCAGCTTTGGGCTCGTAAGGAGGTTTTCGACAAACTCCATTTTGCTTTCCCGTGAGACACCAAGAACATCATCGATTTCTCTTCCCACAGCGTAAGAAAAATAAGCGATGGGCCCTATTATCACCAAAAGAATGAGAAAAAGCGTCAAAAAGGAACAGAGTGGTCTCCACTTGAGATACTTTAGGATAAAAGCATATACTGGATAAAATACGATAGAAAAGACGATCGCCCAAGCAATTGGGGATATAAAAGGTTTAAGAATAAGGTAAGTGGCATATCCTAGCGCAAAAATGAGAAAAAATAGGATGAGATAGTAGAACTTACTGGTTTTTTCCATCTTGTTCTATTTTTGCTTGTTCTATTTTTGAGCCGTGCCTTTCCTCCCTTTTAGGAAAAAAACTTGAAAATATGGATGATATAAAAGTCCCAACACCTTCTTTTAATGCCTTAAGACCCTTAGGATCTGGGATGAAAAGATCAAATAGAGATGAAATCTTGGACAAGGTTTTGCCGACCTCTTTCATATCGTCTTTTAGAGGACTTATATCTTCCGTAAATGTTCTTATGGTTTTTAATGTTGCTCCCAGCTCCTCCGTTATCCGGGGTACATTTTCTTCCAATGTTTTTAAAATGGAATCGAGTCTATTTACCGTCTTTTTTAGTAGAATACCCGTGTAGAGTAAACCCAAACAGACCAGAATGAAAAGCACAAGTAGAATAACAAAATACATTTCCATAATATTACCTAAATACTACCAGCAAAATTAGAAACCGTGCAAGACAAATATATCTCTTGCATATGAGTCTTGGTTGTGCTTATATATTCAAAAAATCCTACGAAGCGGGAGGTCCAAATGAGAAAATGGAAGTTAACGAGGGCTTTTTCAATCGTTTTATGCTTTGGCCTAATCTTTTTGGTATTTGGATGTACAAAGCCACCTAAACAGGAGTTGGAAAACGCTGAAAAAGCTATAAATAGTGCTAAATCAAAGGAAGCACATATATATGCTGAGGAGACATTTAAAAAGGCAGAAGAGGTTTTAAATAAAGCTAAAACTTTCATTACAGAAAAGAAATACAAAGAGGCAAAGCAACTTCTAATTGAAGCTGAAAAACTAGCTAAACAGGCGGAGACGGAAATAGAAGCTGGAAAGGCTAAGATGAAAGAGGAAACTGAAAAGATGTTCACCGACATAAAAACCTCCCTTGAGGAGACAAAAAAACTCCTTCCACAGGTCATAAGAAAAAAAATAATATCAAAGGATGATGCACAGAACCTAGTTGGTAAATGGGAATTGGATTTTTCCACTGCAAAGGAGAGTCTTGAAGCAGGAAAGATAAAAGAGGCAAAAGACAAAGCAAAATCACTGCTGGATGAGGTTAAATCAAAAAGCGAAGAGTTTAAGAAATAAGAAGCGAGGAACCCATGTGGGAAAGCATGTCGCTTGGAGAAATTATAGAATGTGCAAGCGATCCATATCCTTCTATGCGAGAGTGGAAGAGGAAGAGCAATAAAAAAGTTATAGGTACCACCTTTGCAGATGTCCCAGAAGAGGTGATTCAGGCCTTTGATATGCTTCCCACAACAATTATGGGCACGCACAAACCCTTAAAAAAGGCTCAAGCGCTTCTTCCAGATAATGCCTGTTCTCTTGCAAGGAGTAATCTAGAGCTTGTACTTAGTTACGAAACAGATCTTTTCGATGGATTTGTCTTACCCCAAGTGTGCGATACTACACAACATCTATCGGACATATGGAGGATAAATCTAAAGGGTAAGTATTTTGAAAGTTACTTGGCGCCTCGTCAGACAGACAGGGAGAGTGCTAAGTACTGGGTAAGAAAAGAGATAGAAAGACTTATTGACTCTTTGAGTAATTTTGCACAGAGAGGAATAAAAAGAGAGGACTTAGAATACTCTGTGGAAGTCCACAACGAAAACAAAAGGCTTTTGCGGGAGATTTATTCGTTCAAAAATGATAATCCATCGTCCGTTTCAAACAGAGAGCTTTTTTCCATGATAAAGCTCTCCCAGCAGATTGACAAGGTGGAATTTAACCAAACCTTAAAAAAGGTAAGAGATACGCTAAAAAGGGGGACAAGGGACGGTTATACCGATGTTGTTTTGGCAGGTATAACGTGTGATCCCTTAGAAATATACGATCTTTTCGATGAGATAAAGCTTAACGTCGTGGCGGATAATTTGCTTGTGGGAAGCCGCTACATTCAGGGTGAAGTAGACCCCGGGGAAGATCTGATTCAGAAATTGACAGAAAGGCACTTCAAAAGAGGCTTTTTTTCCCCAATTCATGGTAGTGTTTTTGCAGAATTCCAGGAAATAAAGAGACTATACCAAGAGAACAACGCAAAGGCTGTAATATACGTCCATATTGAATTCTGCGAATCGCAAGAATACGACCTGCCAGACCTAAAAAAGATGGCTAAAGAAGAAGGGATTCCTATGCATGTAATTGAGACGGAGTACCAGACCACATCTCTTTCACATATAAGAACCAGACTTCAAGCATTCTTTGAGTCCATAAGGGGGGTATAAAGAAAATGAGCGAAAAGCCCAAAAAAGAACTCACAAAATCGCAAATGCTTTCTAAAAAGATAACGGACGAGTATATGGATGAGGCTTTTCGTGCCAAGGAGGAAGGTAGAATAATATGTTATACAACAGCTATTTCTCCAGTAGAGATACTAGTTGCGCACGACATAATCCCCATATACCCTGAAAACCACTCCGTTGCAAACCTCACCGCAAAAAAAGGTGCGCAGATGTGTTCATATGTGGAGGGACTCGGATATTCGAGTCATCTTTGTGCTTATGCAAGGTGTGATTTGGCTTATAGAGCTACGGGTTTTACGGTTACAAGGGGGATTCCAGAACCTGATATGTTTTTAGCTTGTAATGCCCAGTGTTTCACCTTGACAAAGTGGTTTGAGGTCTTGTCCAGGAGAGGAGGAGGATTACCACTTTTCGTTTTTGATACACCCCAGTATATAAGGGATAAAAGGGCAAGAGAGGAGATAGTGAAATACTGTGTTTTGCAACTAAAAGAACTTATAAGTCTTTTAGAAGAAGTGACGAAAAGAAAGTTTGATTACGACAGATTAAGAGAGGTCGTGAAATACTCTGCGGAAGCAAGTATCCTCTACCGGAAATTTTTGGATATGGCCCGTTACATTCCTTCTCCTATCAGTATATTTGACGCCTTAATAGGCATGGCTATTACTGTGTATAGAAGAGGTACTCCCCAGTGCGTTGAGTATTATAAAACCCTCTGTGAGGAGATCCAAGAGAAGGTGGACAAAGGTATTGGCGTCCTACCAAAAGAGAAAGAGAGATTTAGGCTTTACTGGGAGAATCTTCCCATATGGTTTAAATTTAGTGATCATGCCAGACTTTTAGGCTCTTATGGCGGTGTTATTCTTACATCTCTTTACGTACATGCGTGGAGCTTCGAATTTGATCTTAACAAAGATCCCCTGTATACACTGTCGGAAAATTACGTTTCAAGATTCTCAAATGTGACCCTTGAGGACAGGATAGACATGGCTCTTGATCTTTTCCAGAGGTATTCTCTAAATGGAATGCTTATGTTTATGAATAGGAGCTGTAAAGCAGTATCATTTGCAGTTCCAACCCTTAAAGATATTTTGACTAAGAAAACGGGCATTCCCGCGCTGGTTTTTGAGAGTGACATGGGGGATCAAAGGTTCTATTCCGAAACACAGATAAGGACTAGAATTGAAGCCTATTTTGAAACTTTAGAAAGGCTAGGGCTTGCTAAAAATCCTGCTTGAAGATGACAATATCTCTTGAGCCTTTCTTAGATCCTCTTTTGTGTCAATTCCAAATCCACAATAATTTGTGATTAGAACCTTTATTTTAAAACCATTCTCAAGAACTCTTAACTGCTCCAAAGATTCTGTTTCTTCGAGTACCCCCTTTTCCATGGAGACGTAACTGGAGAGAAACGACTTTCTGTAAGCATAAATACCAATATGCTTATAGATCTTTACCTGATTTCTGTTACGCACGTATGGTATTGGTGATCTAGAAAAGTAGAGTGCGTATCCTCTTTTATCAAGTACAACTTTTACAGAATCAGGGCTTTTGTATTCATAGTCGCCACTTATGGGTGTACATAGTGTAGCCATCTCGTCGTCACTTTTTTCCATGTAATCAAAAAGGATGTCTATGAGAGAGGGATCCATAAAGGGTTCGTCTCCTTGGAGATTGACTATGATGTTCGCGTCGGTGTTTTTCGTTGCTTCGTAAATCCTCTCTGTGCCACTCGATATGTTTCTATCTGTCATCACTACCTCTGCTCCGAAAGACCTTGCCAAACCCATTATTCTTTCGTCATCTGTTGCAATAATAACCTTGTCTTTCCTTTTCGATGCTTCTGCCTTTTCGTAAACCCACTGGATGATAGGTTTTCCACAAAGCAATATTAACGGCTTGCCTGGTAATCTTTTTGAATCATATCTTGCAGGTATGGCTATTAATTTCAAGATGCTGTCTTTCTCCTAAAGAACTCTCCGTTATTAGCTTGATTTAAATATCTTTTCAGAAACGTCCCCGTGTAACTTCTTTCACACTCCATCACCTCTTCAGGTGTACCCTGTGCAACTATCTCTCCTCCTTTTTCTCCTCCTTCGGGACCAAGATCAATTATGTAGTCAGCGCATTTTATAACATCCATGTTATGTTCTATAACGACTACACTATTTCCCCTATCTACCAACTCATTGAGAACCCGAATAAGCTTTTCAATATCAGCAAAATGTAGACCGGTTGTCGGTTCATCGAGTATATAAAGTGTCCGCCCAGTTTCCCTTTTTGAAAGCTCACGAGATAGCTTTATTCTCTGGGCTTCCCCCCCTGAAAGGGTGGTTGCTGGTTGACCTAGTCTTATGTATCCCAGGCCTACATCATAAAGGACTTTTAGCTTTTTCTTGATGTGGGGGATGGCATCAAAAAATTCCATTGCCTCAGTAACCGTCATCTCAAGTACATCCGCTATGCTTTTTCCCTTATAAAGTATTTCAAGCGTATCTCTGTTATATCGCTTGCCTTTACACTGCTCGCAGACTATATAGACATCTGGAAGAAACTGCATTTCAATTTTTACGTATCCTTCTCCCCTACATGTCTCACATCTACCACCCTTCACATTGAAACTGAATCTACCTTCCTTGTACCCTCTTATCCTCGATTCCGGTAGTCTCGAAAAGATTTCTCTTATGTAAGTGAATACGCCAGTATACGTAGCTGGATTTGATCTGGGAGTCCTACCTATCGGAGATTGATCTATATCTATAACGTTATCTATCTGCTCGTAGCCTGTTATTCCTTCTACTTCTCCAGATTTATCCTTTGACTTATAAATCTTTTGTTTAAGAAGAGGGTAAAGAGTATCCACGATGAGTGTGCTTTTGCCAGAACCTGATACACCAGTTACGCATGTGAAGACACCAAGGGGGATCTTAACATCTAAATTTTTTAGATTATTTGCTTTGGCGCCTTTTATAGTTATGAAACCTTTGGGTTCCCTCCTCTTTTTGGGTATCTCTATTCGCAGTTTACCTGAAAGATACTTGCCAGTAAGTGATTTATCAAAATGGCTCAAATCTTCTGGTCTTCCCTGAAAAACCACATACCCGCCATGTTCTCCGGCCCCTGGTCCTAGATCTACAACATAGTCAGATTGAACAATGGTTTCGTAATCGTGCTCCACGACTATAACTGTGTTGCCGAGATTCCGTAGGCGGAAAAGCGTGTTCAAAAGCCTCTCGTTGTCCCTTTGGTGTAAGCCTATGCTTGGCTCATCTAGAACGTAAAGGACCCCTGTAAGTCCGGAACCTATCTGTGTTGCAAGTCTTATCCTTTGAGCCTCTCCTGAAGATAGGGTGGAAGAGTTTCTGTCAAGTGTTATGTAATCGAGCCCAACATCTATTAAAAACTGGAGCCTCGAATTTATCTCCTTAAGTATAACTTTGGAAATCTCCCTTTCTTTTTCCGTGAGAGTCAGATTTTTAAAGAAATGTAAAGCCCGAGCTATAGTCATTTTTGAAACTTCGTAAATGTTTAAACCACCTATCCTGACCCACAGCATTTCCTTTTTTAACCTTGCCCCATTGCATGTTGGACATGGAACGAGATTTATAAACCTCTCAAGTCGTTCTCGCTCCCATGAATCCGCGTTTTCCCATTCCCTTTTGAGCTCAGCAATTACACCTTCATACGGTCTTTTCACTATTTCCCTTTTTGAACCTCTCTCTACATAGAATGGTATTTCTTTTCCCTGAGTACCAAAAAGCAACACGTTTTTTACTTCCTCTGGCAAGTCTTTAAATGGCTTTCTTATGTCTATTTTGAAATGATCAACAAGGGACTCCAAGAAGGGTAAAAAATGGAGAGGTTTTTTATCAGCCCATGGAACTATTGCTCCTTCCCTTAATGAAAGATCAGGATTTGGTACTATAAGCTGGGGATCAAAATATTCTTTTACTCCGAGACCGTAACAGTCAGGACATGCTCCATAGGGATTATTGAATGAGAACATTCTCGGGGTTATCTCAGGATAGCTTATTCCGCAGTCTGGACAGGCGAAATTTTCACTGTAAAGGTATGTTTCTGATTCTGTTTCAACTTTTACTATCCCTTGGGCTTTAGATAGAGCTAATTCTATTGACTCAAAAAGTCTCCTCTCAACCCCATCTCTCAAAACTATCCTATCTATAAGGAGATCTATCTCATGCTTTTTATTTTTGTCTAGTACTATCTCTTCCGCAAGGTCATAGATGATCCCGTCAATTTTTACCTTTGTGAAACCTTGTCTTCGTAGGTCATCAAGCTCTTTTCTATACTCTCCCTTTCTTCCCCTCACTATGGGAGCGTAAATTGTGATCTTTGTTCCATTCTCAAAGGAAAGAATACTATCCACTATCTGAGGTGCATGCTGACTTTTTATCTCTTTGCCACAGTTGTAACAAAAAACATGACCTATTCTTGCAAAAAGAAGCCTGAGATAATCGTATATTTCGGTTACCGTGCCTACTGTACTTCTTGGGTTTTTGCTTAAAGTCTTCTGTTCTATGCTTATTGCAGGGGAGAGCCCTTCTATATAATCCACATCAGGTTTATCCATCAGTTCAAGAAACTGCCTAGCGTAAGAAGATAAGGATTCTACATACCTTCTTTGGCCTTCAGCATAGATGGTGTCGAATGCAAGGCTCGATTTTCCAGAACCGCTTGGCCCTGTGATCACAATGAGCTTATTCCTGGGCATAATAACGTCGATATTTTTTAGGTTGTGTTGTCTTGCACCTTTTATCAAAATCTTATCCATGTAGGTTAAAATCTACCAGATATTAGAGATTGAAGTAAAGCGCTCCAAGTTGGTTAAATGGGTGATTTGTGTTTCCCATTAAAGGTAAATCCGGGCGGAACGATTTACTGAAGTCCCATAAGGGTGTTGTTTGTGGTTTGTTTTCATGTAAAGTTTAGAAAATTACATTTTTTAAAGAAAACTTGCTGAGATCTATGAAACGTTACGCACAAATTGAATAAAAGGACTTGGACTAGTCATAGGTTGTAACTTATTCAAAGTTTCAAAACGCTAAAGAGCGTAAAATAAAACTTGATGTTTTATTACCTGGAATGGAAAAACACGAATTATGATTGTGGAGAAGAGTCAACCTCGGGATAGCTAATTTTGTCAATTACCGTAAGTCTTACTTTTAGGTACAAGGCGGATTTTAGTAGTCTTAGATCCCTGTTGTGCCGTTTTACATTATGAACAACCCGGTGTGAGCTATTTTATAATCAGGTTTATTAAAAAATACCTGGATATTAAGAGCTAGTAAGGAAGCGACTAAAAGCCATATCCAAATCCTAATAGAATATAGGCTCTATTTTACTTCATTTTTGCAAGTGTAGAGAGGTATCTTTCTCCGGTGTCTGGACAGATAACCACAATCATCTTTTCTTTGTTTTCTTTTAGTCGACCTAATTCGCATGCAGCATATACTGCCGCGCCTGACGAGATACCTGCCAAAATCCCTTCCTCTCTGGCAAGCCTTTTCATCATCTTTATGGCATCTTCATCGCTTACTGTTATTATCCCGTCTATTAATTCTTTGTTCAATATTTCAGGAATGAAGCCTGCGCCTATTCCTTGAATTCCATGTAGGCCTGGTAAACCCCCTGAAAGCACAGGAGAAGCTTTTGGCTCAACTGCATAAACTTTGATAGAAGGTTTTCTGGACTTTAAAACCTCTGCTACCCCTGTTAACGTACCTCCAGTACCAACACCAGCGACGAATATGTCAATTTTTCCATCTGTATCTCTCCAAATCTCTTCTGCCGTAGTAATGCGGTGTATTTCTGGGTTCGCAGGATTCTTGAACTGCTGAAGCATTACATAATTTGTATTCTTCTTTACTAGTTCTTCTGCTTTCTCAACTGCCCCCCTCATACCTTGATCACCTGGTGTGAGTACCACCTCCGCACCCAAGAGCCTAAGTAAATCAATCCTTTCTCTCGACATCACATCTGGCATCGTTATCATTAGTTTTAAACCTTTGACTGCACACACAAAGGCAAGGGCGATCCCAGTATTACCACTGGTTGGCTCAACAATAACCGTATCTTTTTGGATGACCCCCTTTTCTATCGCATCCAAAATCATGGAAAGTCCTATTCTGTCCTTTACACTTCCTAAAGGATTAAAAAACTCAAGCTTTGCTATTATTTCTGCTTTTATTCCCTTTGTTACCTTGTTCAATCTTACCAAGGGGGTATTGCCAATAAGGTAAGTTATATCTTTAGCTATACCGCGCTTAAATGCGGGAAGTTCAATATCTTTAAACGTCACTTTGTCTGTGGAAAAAGTTTTCTTCGCCATTTTTCCCTTCAAAGATCCTCAAAGACTGAAGGGGCATATTCTTTAAGTATTTCTAACATTTTTTCTGCTAGCGTTCTTATCTCCCACTGTGCTGATCTGTCCTTCCTTAAGGATATGATGTGTCTTAATTCTCGGAAGTTTGCCGTAAGAACTATCTCTGTCTCTGTTGCATTAGGAAGGATGTATCTCGCATCTTCATTTTTAATCCCAAGCTCCTTGAGCTTCGAGTAAGCGATTTTTACGTTTTCAATAAGCTGTTCGAAAATCCTTTTCGCTTCGTCATTGTTTTTCACAGATGGAGGAATTACGTAAGAAAAGTCTTTCTCATCTACATATCTTTGGGATTTTTGAGTGAATGAACACAATCTGTGTCTTACGAGCTGGTGAGAACATGCTCTTGAGACGCCACTTATCCTAAACGTAGCATATGCGTGCTCCAATACTGAATGATGTCCACTTCTTCTGATCATCCTTACGAATTCCCTTTC
>JAOADT010000011.1 GCA_026417175.1 Deltaproteobacteria bacterium
GTCTCACTTACAGTGGAACTCATAACTCCTATTGCACTGGAGAAAGAACTTAGATTTGCTATCCGTGAAGGTGGAAAGACAGTAGGTGCAGGAGTTGTAACTGAGATATTGGAGTAAGAGGAAAAAATGAGAAGAAGAATCAGGATATGTCTGAAAGCGTTCGATCATCGCGTTCTTGATCAGTCTGTCAAAGAAATTGTTGAGGCGGCAAAAAAGACTGGTGCCCAGATTGTGGGACCTGTACCGCTTCCAACGAAGATTCAAAAGTTCTGTGTCCTGAGATCACCCCATATTGATAAGAAGTCTAGAGAGCAGTTTGAGATAAGGACTCATAAAAGATTAATAGATATAATCGAGCCTACTCAGCAAACTATCGATGCCTTAATGAAACTGGAACTTTCTTCCAGTGTGGATGTGGAGATAAAATCTTAAAAAGGGGATAACATGGCTTTGTGTGACCTTTACAATATAAAAGGTGAGAAAATAGGTGAGATAGAGGTTAAGGATGAAGTTTTTAACGTTGAAGTCAAACCTTATCTCATCCATGAGGTTGTGAAAATGCAACTTGCGTGTAGAAGAAGAGGAACTTCTTCTACGAAGACGCGAGGCGAGGTAAAGGGCAGTGGTAGGAAACTTTACAGACAAAAAGGTACGGGAAGGTCGAGACAGGGGAGTATTACATCTCCCTTGCATGTGGGCGGAGGAAAAGTTTTTGGTCCACATCCACGGGATTACACGTATAAAGTGCCTAAGAAGGTAAGGAGGTACGCATTAAAATCAGCTCTTACAGCCACCTATAGAGAGTCTAACATGAAGGTTATAGATAAACTCGAATTGGAAAAGATAAGCACAAAGAGTTTCACTAACATTATTAAGACATTTAATCTTACAAAACCACTCTTCGTTATAGACAGAAAGGACGATACTATAGAAAAATCCGCAAGAAACATACCTTATGTAAAAGTGTTACGTGTAGAAGGATTAAATGTTTACGATGTGGTAAGATATGATCAATTGGTATTTACTTTGGACGCACTGAGGAAAGCTGAAGAGGTGCTTGCATGAACGAGTATGATGTAGTCATAAGGCCAATAATTACGGAGAAGAGTACAAACCTTAAAGACGAATCGAACCAATACGTGTTTGAGGTACATAGGAACGCGAACAAAATAGAAGTCAAAAGAGCGGTGGAGAGACTTTTTAAAGTAAAGGTAATTTCAGTGAGGATCATCAACATGGAGGGTAAAAAGAGGAGGATAGGAAGATTCCTAGGCAAGAGACGTGACTGGAAAAAGGCTATTGTTAGAATAAGTCCAGAAGATAAGATACCAATATTTGAGGGTGCCTAATATGGGTATAAGAGAATATAAACCTACTTCCCCGGGAAGAAGGTTCATGAGTGTTTTAACGTTTGATGAAATAACAAAAAGGGAGCCGGAAAAGTCTCTTACTGTTCCATTAAAAAAGACCGGTGGAAGAAACAATCTTGGAAGAATAACCACAAGGCACATAGGCGGTGGGCATAAAAGAAAGTACAGACTGATAGATTTTAAAAGAGACAAATTCGATATTCCTGGGAGAGTACATAGCATTGAATACGATCCCAATAGATCTGCAAACATAGCGCTTATTCATTACGTAGATGGTGAAAAAAGGTACATAATAGCTCCTCTTTCGTTAAAGGTCGGAGATACGATAATTTCGAGTAAGAAGCCCGATACTGAAATAAAAGATGGTAACTGTCTACCCTTAAGGTACATCCCTGTTGGCACCCTGATTCACAACATTGAAATTAAACCTGGTAAGGGTGGACAGATAGCGAGAAGCGCCGGAAGTTACGGACAGTTGCTGGCCAAAGAAGGAGATTATGCCCAAGTCAGATTACCTTCAGGTGGTATAAGGCTAATCCATCTTAACTGCATGGCGACTATAGGTCAGGTTGGGAATATTGATCATGAGAACGTAACTATAGGAAAAGCTGGAAGGTCAAGGTGGCTTGGGATAAGGCCAACTGTAAGAGGGACTGCTATGAACCCTGTTGACCATCCACATGGAGGTGGCGAAGGACGGTCGAAAGGTGGAAGGCACCCTTGCTCTCCTTGGGGCCAGCTTACTAAAGGTTTAAAGACCAGAAAAAATAAGAGGACCGATAAATTTATTATAAAACTTAGAGGCTAAGGAGTGACTATATGCCAAGGTCGTTGAAAAAAGGTCCGTACGTTGATCCAAAGCTTTTAAAAAAAGCGCTTGAAGTGAAAGAGTCGAAGACCACGAAAGTGATAAAAACATGGTCAAGAAGATCGACAATTATTCCAGAATTCGTGGGGCTAACTTTTGCCGTACATAATGGAAAAAAATTCATTCCCGTCTTTGTGACCGAGGAAATGGTGGGTCATAAATTAGGAGAATTTTCTCCCACCCGCACATTTCATGGTCATTCGGGAGATAGAAAAGCGAAAGTTACAAAAAGGAAGGAATAAGAAATGGAGATCGTAGCGAGGGCACGAAGAATCCGTATTTCTCCAACAAAAGTGAGATTGGTAGCGGATCTGATAAAGAAAAAGAACATTAATACCGCATCAGGAATCTTAAGTTGTATGCCTCATAAGGCATCTAGAATTCTTAAAAAGGTCTTAGATAGCGCCATAGCCAATGCTAGACAGAAAAAATATGTAGACATAGATAGCCTTTACGTAAAAAATGTGATTGTTGATGGAGGTCCGATGCTAAAGAGGTACATTCCTAGGGCTCTCGGGAGGGCCACCATGATCAGGAAGAGGATGAGTCACATAACAATAATACTTGAGGAATCATAAAAACTGGAGGTTAGATGGGTCAGAAAACGCATCCTTACGGATTTCGACTTGGCATAATAAAGACATGGAATTCCAAATGGTTTGCGTCACAGAACTACGCAAAATTTCTTCATGAAGATATAAGAATAAGACAGTTCCTGAAAAAAAGGCTTTATCAAGCGGGGATCTCAAAAATTGAGATTGAGAGAGCAGCAAATAAGGATAGAAAAGCAAAGATAAACATATATACTTCACGGCCAGGTCTTGTCATAGGAAGAAAGGGAGCTGAAATAGAGAACATAAAGAAAGAACTTTTGAAAATAACGGACAAAGAACTCATACTCAATATTATTGAGGTTAAAAGGCCCGAGACTGATGCGCAGCTTGTCGCAGAAAATGTGGCCCTCCAGATAGAAAAAAGAGTATCCTTCAGGCGGGCAATGAAAAGAAACGTAAGTCAAGCTTTAAAGTTTGGAGTCAAAGGTATAAAAATTATGTGTTCTGGAAGACTCGCCGGGGCAGAGATTGCAAGATCTGAATGGTACAGAGAAGGAAGAGTACCTTTACAAACTATACGGGCCGACATAGATTACGGTTTTGCGGAAGCTAGAACTAAATATGGTGTTATAGGTGTAAAAGTCTGGATATACAAAGGAGATGTTCTAGAGGAGGTGTTCTAATGCTGGCCCCTAAAAGAGTCAAATATAGAAAGCAGCAGAAAGGTAGAATGAAAGGTGTAGCATATAGAGGAAACACCATAAGCTTTGGTGACTTCGGTCTCCAGGCGTTAGAGTGTGGCTGGCTTACAGCTAGGCAGATCGAAGCCGCAAGAGTAGCTCTTACAAGATTCATACGGAGAACTGGAAAGATTTGGATAAGGGTTTTTCCAGACAAACCAATAACGAAAAAACCACTCGAGACGAGAATGGGAAAGGGAAAGGGTCCGGTAGAAGGATGGGTTGCAGTTGTCAAGCCCGGCAAGATACTTTACGAGATAAAGGGTGTTCCCGAGGACAAAGCTAGAGAGGCTCTTAGAATTGCTGCGTTTAAGTTACCTATAAAGACTCGATTTGTAGTAAGAAGTGAGGAATGATGAGAGCGAGGGAACTGAGAGAATTAACAACCGAAGAACTTGTAAAAAAGAGGAAGGATCTAAAAGAGGAGCTTTTTAACCTGAGATTTCAGCTGTCCACGGGGCAATTAGAAAATACAGCTAGGATAAAACTTGTGAAGAAAGATATTGCAAGAATAGAAACAATTCTTAGGGAAAGGGAGATTAAGAGGTAAAAATGGAGGTTCAGACGTCAAAAAAGAAAAAAATGGTAGGTACAGTAATAAGCAACAAAATGCAAAAGACGGTAGTTGTAGAGGTTGAAAAGCTCCTTAAACATCCCAAATACAAGAAATATCTAAAAAGAAAAAAAAGATATAAAGCGCACGACGAAAAAAATGAGTGTCAGATTGGAGATAAGGTACTGATAGTGGAATCGAGGCCAATTAGCAAGGAAAAAAGATGGATTGTAAAACAGATAATTGAGAGGAAGTCAGAAATGCCATTATTAGAAGAGGTGGGAAGCGATGATACAGGAGAGATCGAGACTTGATGTGGCTGATAATTCTGGAGCAAAAAAACTTGGTTGCATAAGGGTTCTCGGGGGATCCCGGAAAAGATATGCAACAGTCGGTGATATAATAGTTTGTTCTGTCAAAGAGGCATTACCAAATGCCAAGGTAAAAAAAGGAGATGTGGTTAAGGCTGTGGTTGTACGAACAAAGAAAGAGATAAGACGACCAGATGGCTCGTATGTTAGATTTGATGACAATTCGGCAGTCATTATAAACCAGTACAATGAGCCCATAGGTACCAGAATATTTGGACCTGTTGCGAGAGAGCTCCGTGCGAAAAAATTCATGAAAATCGTATCGCTTGCACCGGAGGTTGTGTAGAAAAATGGAGAACCCGATGAAGAAACATTACCACGTAAAGAAAAACGATCTTGTAATGGTAATTACTGGTAAGGATAAAGGTAGAACCGGAAGGGTTCTTAAGGTACTTAGGAAAAAGGACAGGATTATTGTAGAAAAGGTGAATATAATCAAAAAACACGTAAGGCCATCCGCAAAGTCAAAGGGAGGAATACTTGAAAGGGAAAGCCCGATTCATATTTCTAACGTTATGATATACTGTGAGAAATGTGCGAAACCCGTGAGGGTTGGAAGAAAGATTTTGGACGACGGGAAAAAGGTCAGATTTTGCAAGAAATGTAACGAGGTTATCGACAAATAGGAGGTTTTCTTTGAAGACAGCGTATATGGAGTACTACGAAAAAGAAGTAAGGCCTCTTATGATGAAAAAGTTTAAATACAAAAATGTGATGGAAGTCCCAAAACTGGAAAAAATAGTAGTTAATATTGGTATGGGCGAGGCAATTCAAAATATTAAGGCTTTAGATTATGCCACTAATGATCTTATGCTTATTACTGGTCAGAAACCTGTTATAACTAAAGCAAAGAGATCAATTGCTTCCTTCAAGTTGAGGGCGGGAATGCCTATAGGATGTATGGTGACTCTGAGAAGAGAGAGAATGTATGAGTTCTTCCATAAACTTGTGACGATAGTTCTTCCAAGGGTCAGAGATTTTAAAGGTGTTTCACCTAAATCCTTTGACGGAAGAGGAAATTACACTTTGGGCTTAAAAGAGCAAATAATATTTCCCGAGGTTGACTACGACAAAACCGACAAAATAAGGGGCATGAATATAACGATCAATACTACTGCAAAAACCGATGAAGAGGCATATGAGTTACTAAAATTGATGGGTATGCCTTTTAGGGGCTAAAGGAGTTTAGACCTATGGCGAGAAAAGCTATGATGGAGAAGGCAAAAAGAGAACCAAAATTTAAGGTAAGGAAGAGAAATAGATGTCCATTATGTGGTAGACCGAGAGGCTTTCTAAGAGCATTTCAAATGTGCAGGATATGCTTTAGAACCCTTTCATTGAGAGGGGAAATACCCGGAGTTATAAAGTCGAGTTGGTGAGGTGATTATGGGAATGACAGACCCCATAGCAGATATGCTGACAAGGATGAGAAATGGAATTAAGGCAAGACATGAGTCCGTTGATGTTCCTTATTCTAACTTAAAGATAGGAATCTTAAAGATTTTAAAGGATGAAGGCTACATAAAGAATTATAAAGTATTCGTTGACGAGAAGAAGAAAAGACTAATAAAGATTTATCTGAATTACGACGAAAATGGAGAGTCAGTAATTTCAGGATTAAAAAGAATCAGTAAACCAGGAAGAAGAGTGTATGTAGGTGCAACTGATGCTCAAAAAATGAAAAAAAACGTAGGTTTTGTAGTTCTCTCAACATCGAAGGGTATCATAAGTGATGTGGAAGCAAGAAAGAAGAACGTAGGTGGAGAAGCGCTTTTACACATTTGGTGAGGTGGTGTATGTCAAGGATAGGAAGAAAACCAATTGCAATCCCTCAAGAAGCTAAGGTGGAATTGAAAGATGGTATGATAGTTGTTTCGGGTCCAAAAGGTACACTTTCTAAAAGTATCTTGCCAGGTCTAGACATACTGATTGAAGGTAATCAAATTGTGGTTAAAAGAAATGGGGATGATAAAAAAACCAAGGCGTATCATGGGCTTATGAGAACGCTTATAAATAATATGGTCGAAGGTGTGGTTAAGGGATATGAGAAAAGACTGGAAATAGTCGGGATAGGATACAGGGCTGAGATGAAAGGGAAAGATTTAGTTTTTCATCTAGGCTATTCACGCCCAGTAGTTTTTCAAGTACCTGCCGGTATCCAAGCTGAAGTGGAGAGACAGAATTTTGTCACCCTAAGAGGTATAGATAAAGAGCTCGTTGGTATTGTGGCCGCAAAGATAAGGGCTTTAAGAAAACCGGATGTTTACAAAAACAAGGGCATAAAATACGTTAACGAAACTTTGAGGAAGAAGGCCGGGAAAGGTGGTAAGTAAGGAGTGAACTAATGGAGAGAAGGGAAAAAGAGGAAAGAAGGTTAAGAAGACATAAGAGAATAAGAAAAAAGATTTTTGGTACAAGTGATCGACCCAGGCTATGCGTTTATAAAAGCTTGAAGCATATATATGCCCAGCTTATAGATGATGAATCTCAAAAGGTTATTACCGGGGTTTCAACTTTAACACCCGGCATAAGAGAAAAGATAAAGAATGGTGGAAACAAAGAATCTGCAGGTCTTGTGGGAAAGGCTATCGCTGAGAAGGCTTTAGCTTTAGGTATAAAAAAAGTTGTTTTCGATAGAAATGGCTTTAAATATCACGGCAGGATAAAAGCCCTCGCCGACAGTGCCAGAGAAGCAGGTCTTATTTTTTAAAGAGGAGGTAAGGGGTTGGTAGATAATAGGATAGATTTGCGAGAAGAGTTGGAGTTACAAGATAGACTTATTTACATAAACAGAGTTGCGAAAGTTGTGAAAGGAGGAAGGAGATTTAGCTTTAACGCCATAGTTGTCGTGGGAGACGGAAATGGAAAAGTAGGTTTTGGTTTAGGAAAGGCAAACGAGGTACCTGACGCGATAAGGAAGGCGTTAGAACACGCAAAAAAGAACATGATTGTGGTCCCCATAGAGAATGGTACCATACCCCACGAGATTATGGCCAAATACGGTGCTAGCAAGGTTTTTATGAAGCCTGCCAGAGAAGGTACAGGGGTGATAGCAGGAAGAGCGGTGCGAGCAGTTGTTGAGGTAGCAGGTATAAGAAATATTCTCACAAAGTGCTACGGCTCCCGGAATTATCACAACGTGGTTAAGGCTACAATAAAAGGTCTGTCTATGTTAAAGTCGCCGGAGAAATCTCTAAAGCAAAGAGGAAAGATGCCGAGGGAGGAGTAAGTTGGGATACATAAAGGTTAAATGGGCAAAAAGTTACATAGGTAGATCGAAAGATCAGAGGGATACAATAAGAAGTTTAGGATTCAGAAGACTAAATGAGGAAAGAGTACTTAAAAACACACCAGAAATCAGAGGGATGATAAAAAAGGTGATCCATCTCGTTAAAATCTTGGAGGATGTGAGATAGATGAAACTAGAGGAACTGAAGCCAAAAGAAGGATCAAAAAAGAAAAGAAAAAGAATAGGAAGAGGTACAGGTTCAGGTCACGGTACAACGGCTACTAAGGGAAATAAAGGACAAAGAGCAAGAAGCGGTGGCGCAAAGGGGAAGGGATTTGAAGGTGGTCAGATGCCTATCACAAGAAGGATCCCAAAAAGGGGATTTAAGAACCCTTTCAGAAAAGAGTATTCCATAGTAAAGGTTGGTGATCTTCAAATATTTAAAGGGAAAGAAATAGTTGAAGTGGAAGATTTTATAAATTCAGGCCTTGTAAAGAAAATCAGAGACGGTATAAAACTTCTTTCGGATGGAGAAATTGATTTCCCTTTAGTGGTAAAAGTACACAGAGCATCAAAAAAAGCAATTGAAAAGATAAAAGATAAAGGGGGCAAGGTAGAGGTTATCGCTTCATGAATGGCTTTCAAAATATAGGGAAAATACCCGAATTAAAAAAGAGAATACTCATTACGCTTGCCCTTTTATCGGTTTACCGTATAGGGGTACACATACCGACCCCTGGTATAGACGGGAAAGTGCTTGCAGATATATTCGAGAGGGCAAAAGGTACCCTTTTAGGTTTTCTCGACATGTTTGCCGGTGGAGGTTTAGAGAGACTATCTGTTTTTGCCCTGGGGATAATGCCGTATATAAGTGCATCGATTATCCTTCAACTTCTAACGGTTGTTGTCCCTGCCCTGGAGAGACTTTCAAAAGAGGGAGAAATAGGTAGAAGAAAGATCACGCAGTATACTAGATACGGTACGGTCATAATAAGCCTGATTCAAGGATTTGGGATAAGCGTCGGTCTTGAACAGATGAGAGGTATAAACGGTGAACCTGTCGTTTATAATCCGGGATGGAGTTTCAGATTGATGACGATGCTTACACTCACGGGTGGTACATCGTTTCTAATGTGGCTTGGGGAACAGATTACAGAAAGAGGAATCGGGAATGGTATCTCATTGATAATATTTGCGGGAATAGTAGCGCGAATGCCTAATGCAATAGCTAAAACCTTGACGCTAGTTTCTTCGGGTGAAATAAATTGGTTTGTGGTTTTACTGCTTGTAGCTATGATGCTTTTAGTAGTGGGTTTCATAATATTCATGGAGACTGCTCAGAGAAGGATACCCGTACAGTATGCGAAAAGGATTGTGGGAAGACGAGTCTACGGTGGGCAGTCTACTCATCTTCCGCTAAAGATAAATACATCGGGGGTTATCCCACCCATTTTTGCATCTTCCCTTATAATGTTTCCTGCAACAATAGCAAATTTCATTCCCCATCCCTATATGAAAAGGTTCGCAGAATATTTAACTCCGGGGACTTTTTTGCACGAGGTGTTATACGTCGGTTTCATAATATTTTTCTGTTTCTTTTATACCGCTATCGTTTTTAATCCTGACAATGTAGCTGAAAATATGAAAAAGTACGGAGGATATATTCCTGGAATTAGACCTGGGAAGAGAACTTCAGAATACATAGAAAGGATTCTCACAAGGATCACACTCTTGGGAGCACTTTACGTTTCTTTTGTGTGTGTATTACCTACTATACTGGTTAAGGAATTTAACGTACCTTTTTATTTCGGTGGCACCGCTCTGCTTATAGTTGTGGGTGTTGCGTTAGATACGATTCAACAGATAGAATCGCATTTAATTCTCAGGCATTACGACGGTCTTGTCAGAAAGACGTCACGAATGCGAGGAAGGAGATAGGCCTTTTTTATCCTGCGGGCATTGGGTGGTATAATATATCTACATGGTATACCTAAAAACGGAGGAGGAAATAGAAAAGATAAGGACCGCGAGCAGATACGCCATGGAGATCCTTTTCTACCTTAAGGAGTTCATAAAGGAAGGTATAAGGACAAAAGACTTGGAAAAGCTGTGCGAAGAAAGACTTAAAAAAAGTAAGAAAATAAAACCTGCTTTTAAAGGGTATAATGGATATCCTTACACCCTGTGCGTTTCTGTTAACGAGGAAGTCGTTCACGGAATGCCGTCAGATAGGGTTCTGAAAGAAGGGGATATTGTGAGTCTCGATTTTGGAGTTGTTTACGAAGGTTATTACGGAGACGTGGCTTACACTTTTGCAGTCGGCAAGATTTCCAAAGAGGCAGAAAGACTTATAAAGGTAACAGAAGAGGCTTTATACAAAGGAATTGAGATGGCCAGAGAAGGCAATAGACTCTACGATATTTCTTTCGCAATTCAATCTCACGTAGAAAAAAACGGATTCTCAGTGGTTAGAGAATTTGTAGGTCATGGAATAGGAAGGAGCTTGCACGAAGAACCCCAGATACCAAATTTTGGTGAAAAAGGCACAGGCATGCGACTGAAAAAGGGAATGGTTTTTGCCATAGAACCTATGGTAAACATGGGGAGAAGCGAGGTTTCTATTAGAGAAAACGGCTGGACCGCGTATGCTAAAGATATGAGTCTTTCCGCGCATTTTGAACACACTGTTGCGATAACTGATGATGGTCCAGAAATATTAAGTAGGGTGTGAGGTTATGCCAAAAGGTGAAGGTATAGAGGTCGAAGGCACGGTAATAGAGCCGCTCCCAAATGCAATGTTTCGAGTGGAGCTTCCTAATGGTCATAAGGTTTTAGCGCATGTCTCTGGGAAGATGAGGATGCATTATATAAAAATACTCAAAGGGGATAAGGTGATTGTTGAGCTTTCACCCTACGATTTGACTAGAGGACGGATAATCAGTCGCGTCAAATGAGGAGGATAAGATGAAAGTAAGACCTTCTATAAAGAAAAGGTGTGATAAATGCAAAATTATCAAGAGAAAAGGAATTTTGAGGGTTATATGTGCAAATCCCAAGCATAAACAAAGACAGGGTTAAAGGAGGAAGAAGTTGGCAAGAATAGCAGGAGTCGATGTACCAAAGGAAAAAAGAATAGATGTTGCACTTACTTATATTTACGGAATAGGAAAGTCCACTGCAAGTCAGATTTTAGCGCAGGCTAATATCGATCCGGCAAGGAAGACAATGGACCTTAAGGATGAAGAAATAGCGCGAATAAGGGATATCATTGAAAGAAACTACAAGATAGAAGGTGATCTAAGAAAAGAAATAAGTATGAACATAAAAAGGCTCATGGATATAGGCTGCTACAGAGGTCTGCGCCATAGAAGAGGACTTCCTGTTCGTGGTCAGCGAACAAGAACAAATGCAAGAACAAGAAAAGGACCGAGAAAGAGCTCTATGAGACGTAAAAAGTGAGGTGCTTAAATGGGTAAACCTAGAAGAACATCAAAGAAAAAAGTGAAAAAAAATGTACCCTTTGGTTCAGCTTACATTCATTCTAGTTTTAATAATACTATAGTTACCATAACAGATCCCCAGGGTAATGTAGTTGCCTGGTCCAGCGGGGGGGTAGTAGGATTCAAGGGATCCAGAAAGAGTACTCCATTTGCTGCCCAACTGGCTGCAGAGGATGCTGCAAAAAAGGCTATGGAGCATGGCATGAAGACCGTAGACGTATTTATAAAAGGACCAGGAGCAGGCAGAGAAGCAGCCCTCAGGGCACTGCAGAGTGCTGGACTAAAAATACACATGATAAAAGACATTACTCCAATACCGCACAACGGATGTAGACCACCTAAGAGAAGAAGAGTGTAAAAAGGAGAAAAAGATGGCTAAATATACGGGACCAACCTGTAGATTATGCAGAAGAGAAGGAATAAAGCTATATTTAAAAGGGGAAAGATGTTACACTGAAAAATGTGCTATAGAAAGGAGAAATTACCCGCCTGGGCAACACACGGAAATAAGAGGAAAATTTTTAGAGTACGGAATGCGTTTAAGGGAGAAACAAAGGGTTAAACGCATGTATCATTTAACGGAGAGACAGTTCAAGAGATTTTTCGAAATGGCGGAAAGGATGAAAGGGATAGTTGGTACAAACTTTTTGATACTTCTTGAGAGAAGACTTGATAATACCGTTTACAGGTGCGGATTTGCTTCATCTAGAAAGGAAGCTCGCCAGCTTGTTTCCCATAAACACGTGCTCGTCAATGGGAAGTGCGTAAATATCCCTTCCTATCTTGTGAAGCCAGGAGATGTGATAGAAATAAGAAAGAAAGATTTGGTCTCAGTTAAAAATGCGATTGAGTCAGTAGTAAGAAGAGGGGTGCCTTCCTGGTTGGATGTGGATAAAACGAATATGAAAGCGACTGTAAAAATTATGCCTACACGTGAAGATATTACTATGCCTATAAAAGAGCAACTTATTGTCGAGTTTTACTCTCGATAGTTTCCCCTTTGAAGGAGGGATCATTTCATGATCGAAAGAAACTGGCTAGAACTAATAAGTCCAAAAAAGATTGATATAGAACGAAACGAGCGCGATTACCTAAAATTATCTGTGGAGCCTTTGGAGAGGGGTTTTGGGATAACCATAGGCAATTCATTAAGAAGGGTACTCCTTTCATCTATAATGGGTTCTGCCATAGTTTCAGTATGGATAGACGGTGTTCCGCACGAATTTTCGACAATTCGTGGAGTGAAAGAGGACGTAGTAGAGATTATCTTAAACCTTAAAAAAGTTGTTCTTAAGATAAATGACGGAAAGACAAAAGAGCTTAAAATAGACAAAAAAGGGCCGTGTGATGTTAAGGCCGAGGATATAATGCATGATGGCAATGTCGAAATAATTAACCCAGACCATCATATAGCCACTTTAAATAGTGATGGTCGGCTTTACATGGTTATGAAGGCGAAATATGGGAGAGGATACATTCCCGCAGAACAGATGAAATTAGATGATGAACCTTTAGGGACGATCCCAATTGATGCTGCGTTTTGTCCGATTATAAAAGTTTCGTATAACGTAAGTCCTGCGAGAGTGGGTGAGAGAACGGACTATGACAAGCTAACTCTGGAAATATGGACTAACGGGAGTGTAAAACCACTCGATGCGTTATCATATGCGGCAAAAATTATAAAAGAGCAAATGAACATATTTATTCAATTCGAAGAGAAAGAAGAATTCGTGGAAAAAGAAGATAAGCCCAAAGAAAAGTATGAATTTAACGAGAATCTTTTCAAGACAGTGGATGAACTTGAACTCTCTGTCCGAAGTGCAAACTGCCTGAGAAATGCGAATATTAAATACATAGGAGAGCTGGTACAAAAGACAGAACAACAAATTCTTGAAACAAAGAATTTTGGAAGGAAGTCTCTGAACGAGATAAAAGAGATTTTGGCCAGTATGGGATTGAAGTTAGGTATGCATCTTGAGAATTTCCCATCGAGGGAAGAACTAGACAGAATGGCTGAAAAGAGAAAACAACAAATATGAGGAGAGTAGCAAATGAGACATCTGGATAAAGTGAAAAAATTAAACAGGACTAAAAGTCACAGAGAGGCCCTGCTTAGAAATTTAGCCTCTGCGCTATTTATTCATGAAAGCATAAAAACCACCAAATCCAAAGCTATGGCTTTAAAGAGCTATGCAGAAAAACTTATTACTCTTGCAAAAAGAAAGGATCTTCATTCTATGAGATTGGCATTTAGTTTATTACGAAACAAGGAGGTTGTTAAAAAACTATTTAGAGATATTGGCGAAAGGTATAAAGATGTAAATGGTGGTTATACGAGAGTTTTGAATTTTGGCTTAAGGAAGGGTGATTGTGCTCCAATGGCGCTAATTGAGTTGACAAAGAAAAAAGAACAAAAGGAAGAGGAAAAAAAGAAGTAAATACCCAAAGTTCATAAACATTATCCAAACTCGACCGTTATCATCATCTTACTTACAACTATTTCTTTTTTATTCTTTTTTAGCTTAAATCCGTCTTTTCTCCAGCGTTTTTAGAGACTTATTGGTTAAAATTAAGGGGAGGAATTTTACCTTCCTTGAAAATAAAAGAAAAAAACTGGTATCATGAGTTAGTGGATCTTTTTGGTCAGACAAGAGAAGAGAAAACGGAAAAGAAAGCTCCTTTAGCCGAAAGGTTAAGGCCAAAGAGACTTTCCGAATTTGTAGGCCAGAAACACATCCTGGGTGAAGGTAAGCTTCTTTCTGTACTGATAAAAAGAAAAGAAATCCCTTCGATGATTTTGTGGGGTCCAAGTGGTTGTGGAAAAACAACACTCGGTTACATAATAGCCAGCGAAGTAGGTTTTCCTTCTTTCTTTTTAAGTGCAGTAAATATAGGCGTAAAGGAGGTTAGGGAAATAATAAGGAAAGCAAGGACGGAAAAGGTACTTTTATTTCTCGATGAGTTCCACAGGTTTAACAAGCTCCAGCAGGACACGTTTCTTCCTTACGTGGAGAAAGGTAAAGTTATACTAATAGGAGCAACAACCGAGAATCCTTCTTTTGAAATAATACGGCCGTTACTTTCAAGAATGGAGGTTATAAGGCTTAATCCTCTTTCAGAGGATGAGATATTTGAAATCTTAAACAGGGCAAAGAATGACCCTGAATTTAAAATGGATGGAATCGAAACAAACGAGGAGGTTCTAAGGATTATAGCTACACTTTCTGACGGAGATGCAAGAAAAGCTTTAAACATCTTTGAAGTAAGTCATGTGGTGGCGAAAGAAAAAAATCTTAAAATAATCGATTTCAACACAGTCTCAGAGGCGTACCAAACAAAGGTTCAAATTTATGATAAAAAAGGTGACATGCATTATTGGCTAATAAGTGCTTTTATAAAGAGCATGAGAGGATCTGACCCAGATGCCTCTCTTTACTGGCTTATGCGAATGCTTGAGGCAGGCGAGGACCCTCTCTTCATAGCGCGGAGAATGATTATATTTGCATCTGAGGATGTGGGATGTGCGGATCCTTACGCATTAACAGTTGCTGTTGCGGCAAAGGAGGCATTTGAATTTGTGGGTGCTCCCGAAGGTTATCTGGCGCTTGCACAAGCCTGCATTTATCTTTCTTTATGTGAAAAAAGTAACTCTGTGTACAATGCCGTGAGGCAGGCACAAAAAGATGTACGGGAATTACCCCATTTTTCTGTTCCAGTACATCTGAGAACAGCACCTACAAAGATTATGCGCGATTTAGGATATGGAAGAGATTATCTTTACCCTCATGATTTTGAGAATGGGATAGCAAATCAAACCTACATGCCTCAAGAGCTTATTGGAAGAAGATACTATTTTCCTACCCAGAGAGGATACGAGGCTAAAATCAAAGAATACCTGGAGAAGGCAAAGAGAATCATAAATACAGGAGCAAAAGGAATTGGAGATCCCGGAAAGGAAGCTGATTAAGATACTAAGGAACTTTGAAAAAAAAGATATCAATGTGTTAAGGGGCATAGGTGATGACTGTGCAATTGTAAAGTTATCTGGTAAGCCCTATGCACTTTGTCAAGATGCTATAGTGGAAGAAATCCACTTTTCTTTATCTTATATGAGTCCTTATCAAATTGGAAAAAAAGCGATTTACGCAAATATAGCTGATATCCTTTCAATGGGTGCTATGCCACTTTACTATCAGGTGACTCTGGGAATTCCCGAAAGAATAATGTCAGATGTTATACGTGGGATATACAGAGGCATGAGTTATGTAGCAAAAGAGTTCGGACTTTCCCTTCTTGGGGGAGATACAGTTTCAACCCTAAATGATTTCTTTATAGATGTCTCAATGGTAGGAGAAGTTGTCTGGGGAGATTACAAAGGGAGAAATCAAGCAAAGGAGAATGATCTGATAGGGGTTACTGGATTTCTGGGAGAAAGTGCTTACGGGCTCAAAATCATGAAAGAAGGAATAAAAAAAAAGAGAGGGATAAAAAGATTCGTAAAAAGGTATCTCAATCCCAGGCCTCCCTTCGAGATTTGGATGGAGATTATGAAAAATGATATAACAAATGCTATGATGGATGTAAGTGATGGCCTTTTGTTAGACCTTGAAAGGATGATGGAGGAAAGTGGTAAATGTGGGGTTATCTATTACGAGAAATTACCGATCCCTGAGATACTCAAAAAGGAGAAATTGGATGATTATGCTTTATGGGGTGGGGAAGATTACCAGTTTCTTTTTACCTTCCCCAGGAATAAGTTGGAACTAATAAATATCTTGAAGAGCAAAGGCTTAATAATCTCGGTCATTGGTGAGGTAACAAGTGGTCGCGGAATTAAAGTCATAAAGGATGGGAAGGAAGTCAAATACAACAAAGTAGGATATGAACATTTTTCTCGGGAGTGAAAGATGGAAAAGGGGGTGTATGTAAAGGACATTACGATCAATCTAGAGGTTAATGATTACTTCCTTGTGGTGAAAAAAAACTTAACCACATCTAAAAACAACACAAGATACATAAGTCTCTTGCTTAAAGACTCCTCAGGTACGATTGAAGGTAGAATATGGGACAGAGTGGATGAGCTTGAAAGTAAGTTTGATAAGAACGACATTGTGTTTTTAAATTCCAGGGCAACTCTATACCAAGAGAAACTTCAACTGACCATATGGAATATAAAGAAAGTCGAAGAAATAAGTACTGTGGAAGAAATGAGAGCATTTTTGCCTGAAATTCAAACAGGAATCAATTATATGAGAGGTGAATTCCATAACATTTTAAATGAGATACAGAACTCACAGCTTAAAGCCATCTTTGAAGAAATGGAAAAGAAAAAAAACATGGCGGATAAGTATTTCTTTTTTCCTGCATCTACTAATGTTCACCATATGTCCATAGGTGGATTACTGGAACATTCTGTTTCAATGGCAAAAATGGGAAGAGAGGTCGTAAAAATAATAGGTGGAAATAAGGATTTAGTTCTTGCGGGTTGCTTATTGCACGATATTGGTAAGATAGAGGAGATTGAGATAAAAGGAGGGTTTAAATATTCAGACAAAGGAAGACTTTTGGGACATATTGTTCTTGGTATCGATATTTTAAAAGGTATAACTGGGGAAATAGAGGGATTTCCAGAAAGTCTATACAATGCTCTTCTTCACATAATAGCAAGCCATCACGGGACCGAAGAATGGGGATCCCCTAGAAAACCTATGTTCATTGAGGCGCTTATTGTTCACTATTTGGACAATCTGGATTCGAAAGTCATGGGTGTTAAAGAGCATATGAAGGAAAGAATGGCAGACGAAAGATGGACCGAGTACCACAGAGTTTATGAGTCCAGATTTTACCAATTCATTTCAGAAGATTTTTGAAAAGGAGATATAATGGAAGTACGCAGGATATTTGTGGATAAAGTAAAGGCAAAAAATGGACTGGTTTATGTCACGGGTCCTGCATACAAGTATGTTGTCAACGTTTTGAGGAAAGTGCCTGGCGAGAGGATAGACATAATAGATGGCAAGGGTTATCTGTACAGAGCCCAGATACACAGTATAAAAAGTAAGGAAGTTTACTTCAAGATATTAGATGTGGTTTACCATCCCGAAGAAAAGAGGCCTCGAGTGACCCTATGTGTAAGCCCTATAAAAGGTCCCAGGATGGATTGGATGATAGAAAAGGCTACGGAGCTAGGCGTAGATAGAATATTACCAACAATATTTAAAAGAACGGTGGTAAAATTCGATGAAAAAGACAAGAAAGTTGAAAGATGGAAAAAACTGACTGTGGAGGCCTCTAGACAATCGGGAAGATTTAAAATTCCTGAGGTGCTTAATCCTATCCCCTTGAGGGGAATTACGCAATATATAAAAGATGCGCACCATAGATGGGTTCTGTACGAACACGAAAAAGAAAGAAAGATAAAGGAAGCGTTCCAGGAATTTAAAGAGGGAGAGATATGTGTAGCAATTGGTCCAGAAGGCGGGATTGAAGAGTCAGAGGTGTTGTGGCTCCAAGAAAATGGCTTTACCCCGTTTTCTCTTGGAAGTACCATATTACGGACTGAGACAACCCCCCTTGTTATTCTGTCGATAATTCACTATGAGAGTACAAAGATATGAAAAAGAAAAGTGGAAAGATAGGATGCGGATGCCTTTTCTTTTTACTCCTTTTTTTTCTCGTTTTCTTAGGTATTTTTTTTCATCCGATCTCCCTTAAGTTTTTATCCAAGCAACTCGTATATGGAGACAAGATCTATTTTTCAGATGTGGCTTTCGTACCTAGATTTGTGGAGGACCTAGACGGAGAGTTGTATATTGCAGCTTTTGAAGAGTTAAGAAAGGGTAACGTAAAGGCTCTATGGATAGAGGATTATTACGTACTCGGAATCAGCGTAACTCAAATTTTGAAGAAAATGGCCAAAGACAGGGGTTTAAAAGAGAATCTGATAACAGGTATAAAGCTCGATGGAAAGGACTATGAAAAAAGAGAGGCGCTTCTTGACCATTTTATGAAAATTGGAATAAAAAAGGTAATCCTTTTTGTTCCAGAATACTCTTCACGACGTTACAAGGCATTATATGGGAATTCAAGGGAGAGAGCTCCCATTTTTCTCATAAATCCGGTAAAAATGAGAATTTACAACCACGAAAGGTGGTGGAAAGAAAATGTTTCAAGGGAATTACTTTTTAGAGAGTATTCAGCTTTGATTTCTATCTATTTGGGAAAATTAAAATACCAAGAAATACTCAAAATTAAAGACTAAAATGGAGAAACTCAAACTTCTTCTCTTGGCTCTTTCCAAGGTGAAAGGACTTTCCCGAATTAAAAAGAGAGAGGTTGCAGAAAGGATAATAAATAGGGAAAAAATTGCAGATGAAATCATAGAAAAAATGGAAAGCGAAAGCGTAAAAGTAGATTTGGAAAAGGAAATAAGTTATTTGAAGAAAATAGGAGCTCATTTTGTGACCATTTTCGAAGAGGGATATCCTTCCTTGTTAAGACAGATTCCCGATTGCCCTATAATCCTCTACGTAAAAGGTTCCCTTCTCATAGGAGAGAATACAATAGGAATAGTTGGATCAAGAAGGGCATCTTACGAAGGGATGAACATGGCAGAGAAGATAGGAGAAACCCTTTCCTCCGTAGGTATTACAGTTGTAAGCGGTCTTGCAAGAGGCATAGACGCAGCTGCTCATAAGGGAGCACTGATGGGTAAAGGGGGGACAGTTGCTGTTTTAGGCTGTGGAATAGACATTTGCTATCCTTCAGAAAATCGCTGGCTTTATAATAGGATTTCCGAGCAGGGACTTATTTTATCTGAATATGCACCAGGTGAACCTCCATTAGCACATCACTTCCCTGAAAGAAATAGAATTATAGCTGGGATTTCAAAGGCCATTCTGGTAGTTGAAGCCTCAAAAAAAAGTGGAGCTCTTATAACTGCTAGTCTTGCTCTGGACTATGGAAGGGACGTTATGGCAATTCCTGGTAGCGTTTTCGATGATGCTTATGCAGGCACAAATAGTCTTATAAAGGAAGGCGCAAGACTTGTAGATTCTGTGGAAGACATTCTAGAATTTTCCTTTCCTAACATTAAACCTGAAAGAAAAGATTCATCGGGTCTTGAAAAAGAGGAGCTCATAGTTTATTCAATTATAAAAAATACTAGAGTCCATGTGGAAGAGATTATAAGTAAGAGCCGCATGGATTCTTCAAAAGTTCTTGCGATTCTCACAAAGCTGGAGATGAAAGGGTTAGTGAAGTGTTTTCCTGGAGGATTTTACCTGAGGTCATAACATGACTAAATTTTTAGTAATAGTAGAGTCGCCTACAAAAGTGAGAACCCTTTCTAAATTCTTGGATGACAACTACATCATAAAAGCTACGTATGGACATATAAAAGATTTACCAGAGAATCGTCTGGGAGTGGATGTGGATAATGGCTTTGAACCTGAGTTTATAATTATAAAAGGCAAGCATAAGATTGTAGAAGAAATCAGGAAATCGAGTGAAAAGGTCGACAGGATCCTAATAGGTTCTGACCCAGATAGAGAAGGGGAAGCTATAGCTTTTCATGTGGCGGAAATAATAGACGGAAAGAAAGATATAAGGAGGATCCTTTTCCATGAAATAACGAAAAGAGGTGTCGAGGAGGGGTTAAAATCGATTACGGAACTTAATGAAAACAAGTACAACGCTCAGAAGGCAAGAAGGATCCTGGACCGTCTTGTTGGTTACAAAATAAGTCCCATTCTATGGGAGAAAGTTAGTCACGGTTTGTCAGCTGGAAGAGTTCAATCTGCTGCTTTAAGGATAATTTGTGACAGAGAAGAAGAGATCGAAAAATTTGTTAGGGAGGAATACTGGAAAGTAGATGTTATTCTGACTGTAGATTCTAAAGGGGAATTTAAGGCTAGTCTCGAAAAAATAGATGGAGAAAAAATAAAGATTACATCTCAGGAAGAGGCAGAAAAAATAAAGGAAGAACTGAAAAAATGTCTATTTGAAATAAAATCAGTGTCTGTAAAAAGGAGACATATTGGGCCACAGCCACCCTTTATAACAAGCAGGTTGCAGCAAGAAGCTTCAAAAATCCTAAAGTTTACACCTAAGAAAACTATGCTTTTAGCGCAAATGCTATACGAAGGTGTTGAGTTAGAAGAAGGAACGACTACGGGGTTAATAACCTATATGAGGACGGACTCAGTAAGGATATCAAATGAGGCAAGGGAGAGTGCAAGAAACCTCATAGGAAGGTTCTTTGGGAATGAGTATCTCCCATCTTCTCCCCGTATTTTCAAAAACAAAAGTACGGCACAGGATGCCCACGAAGCTATAAGACCAACCGATGTTAACCTCACACCGGAAAAAGTTAAACCATATCTTTCAAAAGACCTTTATCTTCTTTACGAGCTCATATGGAAAAGATTTGTGGCTTCTCAAATGGCAGAGAAAATAGTCGATACGAGAACTGTAGAGATAATTGCTGGAAGATACACATTTTCTGCTAAGGGCGATAAGACGATCTTTGACGGATTTGCTAAAGTTTACGAAGAGGAGACGGAACTTGAGGAAGAGAAGGGAATCCTACCTGATATAGACGGTTCAGAAAAATTAAAACTTAAAGAGGTTCTTCTTGAGAAAAGATACACTACTCCTCCTCCTCGGTATTCGGAGGCCACTTTGATTAAATCCCTAGAAACTAATGGAATCGGAAGACCATCTACCTATGCCACAATCGTAAGTACTATTCAGGAAAGGGGATATGTTAAGAAAGAGGAAGGAAAACTAATGCCTACACCTTTGGGAAGAACGGTGAACAGGCTACTTAAACAGTTTTTCCCACTCATTGTGGATGTGGATTTTACTGCAAAAATGGAAGAAAGATTGGACTTGATAGAAAATGGAAAGAAAAATTGGGTGAAAACTCTAGAAAAATTCTACTCGGTTTTTCAGGAAGACATTGAAAAAGCTCAAAAGGAGATGAAAAACCTAAAAAAGGAAGAAAAACCGACGGATATAAAGTGTGACAAGTGTGGAAAAGACATGATCTTGAAATGGGGCAAAAACGGCGAATATCTTGTATGTGGTGATAAGAAAAATTGTGGCCGGAAAAGAAACGTCAGAATAGGTGACGACGGAAAAATCCAGCTCGTGGAAGAAGAATATAAGGGTATCTGTCCCGAATGCCAAGGAAAACTTGTGGAGAAAAGTGGTCGTTACGGCAAATTTATAGCGTGCTCTAATTATCCTACTTGTAAATACACAGAACCATACTCAACTGGTTATCTTTGCCCTGTTCAAGGTTGTGATGGAAAGCTTTTAGAAAGAAGATCAAAAAAGACAAGAAAAAGATTTGTAAGTTGTTCAAAATACCCAACTTGTGTTTTCATAACCAACAAAGAACCGACACAGGGACCTTGTCCAGAGTGCGGTTCACCGACCATTTTTACTTCCAAAGGAAAAAACTTCTGTTTGAGGGAGGGATGTAGTTGGCAATCAAAATAATAGGCGGGGGATTGGCTGGAGTGGAAGCAGCCTACCAAATTGCAAAAAGAAAAAAAAACGTCATCTTATACGAGATGAGACCTGAAAAGCTTACCCCTGCACACAAAAGTGGGCTTCTTGCAGAAATTGTCTGTAGTAACTCATTTAAATCAAAAGATATAGGAGACGCCCATGGTCTATTAAAAGAAGAAATGAAAATTTTGGATTCGTTGGTTTTAAGGATTGCCCAGGAAACGGAAATCCCGGGGGGAAAGGCTCTTGTGGTGGACAGATGGAAGTTTGCGGAGCGAATAACCGAGGAAATTTTTAAAAATCAGTATATCAAGGTTGTGAGGGAAGAAGTGGCGGAGATCCCCTCTGGGGTTGTTATCGTAGCAAGTGGACCGTTGACTTCGGCATCTCTTGCGGATAAATTGGCCTCACTTACGGGAAGAAACAATCTTTACTTTTTTGATGCCATATCACCCATCGTAGATGGAACGACAATCGATATGAGAAAAGCCTTTTTCGCCTCAAGATATTCTGAAGACAGTTCAGATTATCTTAACTGTCCCCTAACCCAGGAAGAATATGAGTTATTTTACAGGGAGTTGATCAATGCAAAGAAAGTGGAATTCAAGGAATTTGAAAAGATCCCGTATTTTGAAGGTTGTCTTCCCATAGAAGTACTGGCAGAAAGAGGAAAAAACACACTTCTCTTTGGTCCTATGAAACCCGTAGGTTTAAAAGATCCGTTGACTAAAAAAACACCTTACGCCGTGGTACAACTCCGAAGAGAGGATAAAGAAGGTTCTATGTACAACATGGTGGGCTTTCAGACCAAGATGACTTATCCTGAGCAGGAAAGAGTTTTTAGATTAATTCCCGCTTTGAGAAACGCTAGATTTCTTCGCTATGGAAGTATCCATAGGAATACGTTTATAAACTCGCCCGAGGTTTTGAAGAATACACTTCAACTTAAGGAGGATGAGAGAATATTTTTTGCAGGGCAATTAACCGGTGTGGAAGGATACCTGGAATCAGCAGCCACCGGTATTATAGCAGGTATATCCGCCTCATTTTACGTGGATGGTAAAAGGTTTATACCTCCCCCTTCTACAACTTTAATTGGGTCACTCATAAACTACATTACTGAAAAAAAGGCTCATTTTCAACCGATGAACGCTAATTTTGGTCTGCTAAAAGGATATAAGAGAAAGGAAAAAAATACTCTAGTGGAACGAGCAATGAACGACTTAAGAGAGTGGCAAAAGACTACCCAATAGTTTGTCCCAGCTGGAAAATAGGCAAATACATAGATATTATGAGACCCCCAAGTATAACTCCCAAAAATACCATAATGGCGGGCTCCATAAGTGTCATAAGATTTGAGACCGTGTTATCAACATCCTCCTCATAGAAATCCGCTACCTTATTTAACATACTATCTAGAGCACCTGTGGACTCTCCAACCTGAACCATCTGGACGACCATAGGTGGGAATATCCCGCTTTCGGCTAAAGGTTCTGACATACTTTTCCCCTCTGTAATACGAGTTTTTGCGTCTAACATGGCCTCTTCAACTATTTTATTGCCTGCCACTTTGGAAACAATATTTAGACTTTCCAAAATAGGAACACCACTGGAAAGAAGGGCTGCCAAGGTACGTGATACTCTTGCGACAGATGTTTTAAGGACAAGAAGACCTATGAGGGGAAGTCTAAGCAACAACCCATCTATTCTCTTTCTTCCTCTCTCTGTGGAGTAATACTTTCTAAAGCCGAAAAAAAGAAGAACTAAGCTTCCCAACATATGGAATACATAGCTTTTAACGAGTTTACTCAGGTTAATCACAAACTGAGTGGGCGCCGGAAGAGATGCGCCCATATCCTTAAACATGGTTTCGAAAACTGGAATTACAAAAACCAGAAGAACGAGTACTACACCTATAGCTACCACCACTATACTCGTAGGATAAATAAGTGCGGACTTTACCTTTTTTTTCAATTTTGCAATCTTTTCCATGTAATTGGCAAGCCTAAGAAGAATAGTGTCCACCATTCCAGCCTCTTCTCCTGCTCGAACAAGATTCACGTATAGAGAATCGAAACACTGGGGGTAGTCTTTTAAAGCCTCTGCAAATGTAGAACCTTCCTCTAATTTCTGTTTTACCTCCCTTATGATACCTTTCAAATTTTTATCTTCTGCTTGATTGGCCAGAATGTCCAAAGCTTGTATCAGGGGTAGTCCTGATGCGATCATTGTTGCAAGTTGTCGTGTAAAAATAACAACGTCCATTACTTTTACTTTTGCTTTAGGGTTATACTTGCCCTCAACTCGCTTTTTCTTTTCTACTGCCTTAAGCAAAATCACCCCATCTTTTCTTAAAGCGATCCTTAAAGATACCTCTGAATCAGCACTCATCGTTCCTTTTTGGGTTTCTCCGCTTAATGTTCTACCTACCCACTCGTAGACAGGCATGAGTGTTGCCCCCTCAATCAGTTTTCAAGACTACATAAAATGTTGTATTTTCCCTTTTTATTAGCATTACAATACCTTCCTTAAGATTGGCTCCCCTCATAGCTTCTTTAAAGTCTCTGGAGTTCTTTATCTGTTTTTTTCCTACCTCTTTTATTATATCGCCTCTCCTTATATTCGCTTCATGGGCAGGACTGCCTGGCTGAACATCTGTTACTATCACTCCCGTTCTGTCCTTTATGTTTAAATGTTTTGCAATTTCTGGTGTCAAATCTTGAACTACAAGACCTAAATTCCTCTCTAACTCTGGTTCTCTTTGGGCTTTTTGATCCTCCTCTTTAAGTTCGCCTATCGTTACCTCCCTTTCAATTGTTTTTCCTTCTCTTATGATTTTTAACTTAACTTTTTTCCCGACCTCCGTCGAGGCCACAAGTTTAGGTAAAGTGTCCACATCCTTAATTGGTTTTCCGTCGTATTCAATTATTATATCTCCCGTTTTTATACCCGCTTGATCGGCGGGAGAACCCTCTACCACATCAGAAACTAATGCACCTTCAGCTTCCTTCAGACCAAAGTTTTTTGCTATCTCAGGGGTTACTCTCTGGATCATCACCCCAAGCCAACCCCTTATCACTCTTTTTTTTGTCTTGAGTTGCTCCACTATACCTTTTGCAATATTTATCGGGATCGCAAAGCCAATACCTTGTCCACCGGATATTATGGCCGTATTTATACCCACAACCTCTCCTTTCAAGTTGAAAAGCGGGCCTCCGCTATTTCCAGGATTGATCGACGCATCCGTCTGAATGAAATCATCATATGGTCCCTGACCTATTACTCTTCCCTTTGCACTTACAATACCCGCGGTTACCGTGTGTTCGAGTCCAAATGGATTACCAATTGCTATTACCCACTCACCTACTTCAAGTTTGTCAGAATCACCAAGCACTGCAACTGGCAAATTTTGTTTCGGGTTTATTTTGATAAGCGCAATATCAGTTTTAGGATCCCTACCAACGACTGTTGCATCGTATTCCCGTGAGTCGTAGAGCTTTACCTTTATGGACTGAGCCCTTTCCACTACGTGATTATTCGTTAGAATATATCCATCCTTGTCTATTATAAAGCCAGATCCAAGGCTCCTCTGTTTGTATTCCCTCTGGGGAATATCACCGAAGAATCTTTCGAAATAATCCCCAAAAAAGTCCTCGAAGGGACTTCTTCTTCCAAAGAACCACTCCCTCAGATCTGGACCTTTAACTACAGTGGTCGTGCTTATGTTGACCACAGCTGGTTTTACTTTCTTTACAAGCTCAGTAAAGCTAGGCAATGGCTTATCCAAAGATAGAGGGTTCGTTACTTGAGATTTAAGAGCTGTTATGTTTATATCCCTTGAAATCACCTTTTCGCGCATGTATACAAGAAAGAGCGTCGATCCTAGAAGAAGACTCAATACAATATAGATTTTTTTATTTCTCATTTAACTTCCTCCTTTCTGTCCGGATAGGATAGGCAATTTTACAGAGAATACACTTCCTTTATGGGGTGTACTTTTCACTTCTATTTTACCGTTATGAGCTTCTGCTATCCACTTGCTTATGGAAAGTCCAAGTCCCACCCCTGTTTCTCTTTTTCTCGATTTGTCCGCTCTGTAAAATCTATCGAAAATATATTTAATGTCATTTTCAGATATTCCTATACCTGTATCTTTTATGTCAATCCTGGCATACCCATCCTCAACGGAACTTCTAATCTCAACGGTTCCACCAGGATTAGTATATTTTATTCCGTTCTCAATAATGTTGATGAACATCCTTCTTAGCTTCAATTCATCACCTTCCACACAAATGTCATCTAAATTCCCTATCTCAAGTTCCACACCCTTCTGTTGAGCATACATTTTCATATCCAGACATATGTCAGTTAGAAGATCTTGGAGGATAACAGGTTCCTTTGCAATAGGCATATTTTTATTTTCTGCTTTGGAAAGAAAAAGAAGATCATCGATTATTTTTGTCATTCTATTTATCTCCTCGAGATTGCTTTTTAGAATCCTCTTGTATTCCTCTTTATCTCTTTCCTTTCTAAGAGCGACTTCCGTTTCTCCCTTTAGAATAGCTAGCGGGGTTTTCAACTCGTGGGATACATCTGTACTAAACTGGTTTATTCTTTGGAATGATTCTCTGAGCCTGTCAATCATTTCATTGAAAGTCTCTGCTAGTTTACCAAGTTCGTCTCTTCTTCCACCTACATCTATTCTCTCCTCTAAATTGCTTGAAGATATTTTTATTGCTGCCTTTCTAATCTGATCAACAGGTTTGAGACTTTTTTTTGCGAGAAAATATCCTCCTATAAGTGTAAGAAAAAGTGTAGTCGGAATGCTTATTAACATCACCATCATAAGCTTCGTCAGTGATTCGTCGAATTCTTCCAGAGACGTGCCTACTTGAACTATACTCACTACTTTTCCATTTTCTTTTATAGGTAAAGTGATGATCCTTAACCTGTTGCCTTTTTCTCCGATAGTTTCGTATGAAATCTCACCAGAGAAAGCCTTTTCGAGAGATCTATAACTTACTGCCGGCAACGTTTGGGTTTCAAGATCACTCATCTTTGCCCCAATCTTTCCAGAAGCGTCAAGAATTTGGATAAATTTTCCCTTAGGTTTTCTTCCAAAAACATTTTCTAAGTACCTCTCAAAGTTTCCGAAAATCGTGGGTGCGTTGGTATCGACTATGGATGATGAAAGGACATCAGCTATCGACTTAAGTTTCATGTCTATGCTATGTTCTAAGCTATTCCTGAAATAAATATAAACCCATATCGAGAAAACGATTAAAACTAACGCCAGAATAGATCCGTACCAAAGAGCCAGTTTCCATTTTATAGGCAGATCCATTCTACTAATCTTCATCTTTGAGTACGTAACCTAGTCCCCTGATTGTATGGATATAACGTTTTTTTGTTAAAGGATCCATCTTTTTTCTAAGAAAATTCACATATACATCCACTATGTTTGTAGACCCCATTTTTACGCCCCATACGTAAGTAGCTATTTCATCTCTGGTGAGAGGTTTTTCTTTATTTTTTAACATGTACTCTAAAATCATAAACTCCTTTTCAGTGAGTTCCACTTCTTTGGATTGTACGATCAATTTTCTTGCGTAGGGGTCTAACTTAAGCTCCTTATACTCTACAATTCTTGAATCTCTCATTTTACTTCTCCTCAGAAGAGCCCTCATTCTAGCAAGAAGTTCTTCAAAGGAGAAGGGTTTTGTGAGATAATCATCACTTCCCAGGTCAAGACCCTTTACCACATCTTCTTTTGATGTTTTTGCGGTTATTATGAGAACGGGGGTTTCTATACCCTTTTTTCTCATAAGTCTTAGAACTTCAAGACCGTCTATCTCAGGGATCATAAGATCAAGAAGCACTATGTCGTATGTCTTTGTGGATAATAGATCTAAACCTGTTTTTCCGTCTGAGGCTATGTCGACTTCATATCCTTCCTCTTCAAGACCCTTCCTCATAAGCTCGCATAATTTTTCCTCATCCTCAATGAGAAGTACTTTCACAAGGATTATTATATCATTTTCAATTGAAAAAATCTCAAAGATACCGGATACTTTAAGCTATGGAAAAAATTTCAGACGGAAGCTACGTAGTAATCATCTACAGAGACAGAAAGTATCTAAAAAAGGTCAAGAAAGGAGATTTATTTTCGGGAAAGGGTGGGAATATTCCGTACGATGAGATAATCGGTAGAGATTTCGGTATAAAGTACGGAGAGTATCTTATATTCAAGCCAACCATCGAAGATGTAGTTATGTTAGGTATCAAGCGGGAGACTCAGATTGTCTATCCAAAGGATGGCTTTTACATATGTATGAAATTAAATTTAAAAAACGGATCAAAATTGCTAGAAATAGGTACAGGAAGTGGTGCGCTTACACTTCTTTTTTCCCGAGCATGCGGTCCAAACGGAAAAGTTGTGAGTTTGGAGAAGGAGGAGAGGCATTACAAAAATGCTAAGCGGAACCTTGAAACTTATTGTGAACTCAAAAACGTGGCACTCATACTGGGGGATGTGACCAACTGCAGAGAAAAGGAGTTCGACGCCTGTTTTGTAGATGTTCGTGAGCCCTGGTCACTTATGCAGTATGTAAGGGAGTCCTTAAAACCCAGTGGAATCTTTGGTACAATTATTCCCACCACAAATCAGATTTCGGATACCCTAAAGGGCCTCCAGGATGGATTTGGTGATATTGAAGTTATGGAGATATTATTAAGAAAATATAAAACCCTACCTGAGCGAGTGAGACCGTTTGACAGAATGGTAGCCCACACTGGATATTTGGTTTTCGCTAGAAAGGTCAAAGAATGATAAACCGTCTTATATAAGCTACTATTTCTTCAATGTCGTCCATCACCCTGAAGATGTTTAAATCTTCAGGACATATGGCGTTTGACTTAACTAGAGTATTTTTTATCCATTCCACAAGACCGCCCCAATATTCAGAATCTACAAGGACAACAGGGAATGGCTTCACTTTTCTGGTTTGAATTAAAGTTATTGCCTCAAAACACTCGTCCAATGTGCCGAACCCGCCAGGCATTATAATATAGGCCACTGCGTACTTTATAAACATTACTTTGCGTACAAAAAAGTACCTGAAATTTAGTCTCACATTTGCGTAGGGATTAGGCTTCTGTTCTAATGGCAATTCGATGTTAAGGCCAACAGATTTTACTCCAGCATCGCGTGCTCCCTTGTTTGCAGCTTCCATCACACCTCCACCGCCTCCTGTGATAATATTGAACCCATTTTTTCCAAGTAATCTAGCCAGCTGGTACGTTTTATTGTAAATCGGGTCATCCTTTTTGCATCTTGCACTTCCAAAGATGCTCACGGCAGGATATATGTCCGAAAGATTTTCAAAGCCTTCCACAAACTCGGCCATTATTCGAAACAGTCTCCATGTGTCCTTAAGTGTTATCTCGTCTATTAGGTACTGTTTTTCCATCTAACTAACCCCTTTTCACTTGAGAATTTTTAGCATGCCGTTATATTATTAAACAAGTTTTGGGCCTGTCAATTTAAAATGAAAGTTTACTCAATTCGTGTCAATATTTAAATATGAGGATAAGTGTTGACATAGGAGGAACAAAAATTAGTTTTGGACTTTTAGATGAGAATACTCAATTGCTTTTTTTCGACAAAACCGAGACCGAAAAAGAAAAAGGTTACGAGTTTGTAAGAGATAAAGTAGTGAATTCTATTTTAAAAATCCTTTCGGCCAATAGCGTAACCATAAAGGACTTAACCCGTATAGGAATCGCATGCGCAGGCCAGATAGATATAAAGACCGGAACCGTGAAATTTTCTCCGAACTTAAAATGGCGAGATGCTCCTCTGGGAAAGGATATAGAATCTATTTTTTCGGTAGAGACTTTCGTGGAGAACGATGTTAACGCAGCTACATACGGCGAGTGGAAGTTTGCTTTTGGGGCAGAGAGCGAAAATGTTATAGGTGTGTTTTTGGGAACAGGGGTTGGAGGGGGTATAATTTTAAACAAGAGAATATATCGGGGATTTAATTTTGTCGGAGGAGAAATTGGGCACATGATCTTGAACCCAGAAGGATATCTATGCAATTGTGGTTCAAGAGGCTGCTTCGAGGCGGTTTGTGGCGGTGATTATATTATCCGCAGAGTAAGACACCTTATTGCAGAGGGATATAGGGGGAAATTATGGGAACTTGCGAAGGCAAGCGAAGAAATTCACATGTCACATATAGAGAAAGCCTACTATTTAGGAGATGAGGGGGTAAAAAGGCTATGGGAGGAAGTAATAGAATATCTCGGATGCGGTCTAACCAGTTTAGTAAATGTCTTTAACCCTGATTTATTAATAGTTGGCGGAGGTGTCATAAAAGGGACAGAGAGGCTTTTCGCTGAGGCTAAAAAAATAGTGGAACAAAGAGCGATGCCTGAAAGTAGAAATGGTGTTCGCATTGAGGTAGCAAGATTAGGTGATTGGGCCGCTCTCTTGGGAATTGCAAGTTTAGATGGGTAAAAACATAAGAAGCAGGGAGTATTACTTCACACCCCGTCTAGACATGATAGACATGATTCCAAAAACGGTAGAAAAAGTGCTTGATGTGGGGTGCGGGGGAGGATGTACGGGGTTGGCTCTTAAACAAACGAAAAATATCCAGGTGGTGGGCATTGAAATAAGGCATGACATTGCTGAATTTGCAAAAAAAAGTTATGACCTTGTATTGGTAGGGGATGTAGAAAGAATTGACCTTCCGTTTCCACCCAAATATTTCGACTGTATTATATATGGAGACATACTTGAGCACTTGATAGATCCTTGGTCTTTACTTAAAAGACACAACGCTTATTTAAAAACTGGTGGCATCATTCTAGTGAGTATTCCAAATGTTAGATACTATAAGGTTTTAAAAAAACTTATTTTTGTTGGTAGATGGGACTACGTGATGGAAGGAATCTTAGACATAGGTCACCTTCGTTTTTTTACCCTTTCGAATGCGAAAGAGATGATAGAGGAAGCCGGGTACAGGATTTTAGAAGTGAGAAAAAAGTTTTCTAAAGCCCAGTGGCTTAAACTGCTTAACTTCTGTTTTATGGGAACATTAAGCGAGTTTTTGGCAAAACAGTATATTATTTTAGCGGAAAAAGTGCTGGAGGTTTGACTCCTTGCCAAGGGTAACAGTTATTATTCCTAATTATAACGGTAAAAGACTTCTATCTATATGTCTCGACTCTTTAAGAACCCAAGAATTCCAGGATTTTTCCGTACTAGTAGTTGATAACGGTTCGACTGATAACTCTGTCTGCTTCCTTAGAGAATTCTATCCTGAGGTAAAAGTGATTGAATTGGAAAAAAATTACGGCTTTTCGTACGCGGTAAACAGAGGGATAGAAGTCTCTACCTCAGAATATGTTGCGCTTCTCAACAATGACATGGAAGTAACTCCCGGCTGGCTGAAAGAAATGATAATAGCCCTTGATGAACATCCTGAGGCGTCAGCATGTAATCCAAAAGTTTTAAGATACAATGAAAGAAATAGAATAAATGTGCTTGGTATACGTTATAACAGCAATAGCGAAGTAGAAATCATAGGAGCAGGAAAGGAAGATAATGGCCAGTACCAGGGAATAAAACAAATCTTTGGAGTAAATGCTGGAGCTTCTCTGTATCGGAGAGAAATCTTTAAGGACATTGGTCTCTTCGATGAAATTTTTTTCGCCTCGTTCGAAGATGTGGACTTGAGTTTTAGGGCCCAACTTGCAGGATACAAGGCCATCTTTGTTCCGACTGCGGTATCGTATCACATGATAGGCGCAACTATAAAGAGGAGACGGTATATTCAGACTTATTTGAATAATAGAAATTCACTTCTATGTTTTCTTAAAAATATGCCGTATGAACTTATGCTTAGAAATCTATGGTCAGTCCTCAGTTACAGACTATCTATGTTTTTGAAAAGAACATTTCTTAACTTTTATAAGGTCAGAACCTATTATTTTTTAGCAGGTGTAACCGCCGCTATTACAAGGATTCCGTATGTAATTAAGGCAAGAAAAGAAGTGCAAAAAAAAAGAAGGGTTTCAATTGAATACATCGCTTCAATTATGGACAGGGATTTCATAGAATGATACAAAAAACTGTTTGGTTTATTGAGAATAAAGATTTAAGGAATATTTTGGCGAGTCATTGCGGTGAACCTAAGAGGGGATACAAAATTATAGAATTAAAAGATGGAAGAAAAATCTTCCTCAAGTCTTTTCGAGAAAAGGGGCTTTTAGGATTTATAAGAAACGTATTTTTCCCAAGAGGAAAAAAGGAATTTCAGGTATTCAAAAAACTAGCGGACCTTTCCATACCCACCCCTTTAGGTTTTGGATATGGAGTAAGCAGGACAGGATCATTCTCGGTTTGGGAGTATTTAAGCGGAGAAAGTTATTTAGAAAAGTTTAATACTGTAGGTGATCGCATGCCCCTAATAAAAATGTTAGCCCATTTTCTCAAGGATTTAAAACTTAAAGGGGTAAGACACGATGATCTTCATCTAGAAAATATAATCATCTCTAATGACCGGCCGGTACTTGTAGATTTGCACAAAGTCAAAGTAAAGAAGGAAATAAACAGAAAAGAAGAGATATCAAACATTTCCCATGCTTTACATATGGTCTATAATGAGATGAACGAAAAAGAGAAAGAGACCTTCTTTAAATTTTACGGTGCAACAGACCTTAGGGAGGCTGTGGAAAGTAAAATTGAGGCTTTAAGAGAACATTGGATAAAAAGAAAAGTTAAAAGAGCATTTCGTAAAACATCTATCGTGTCCGTGAAAGACTGTTTTAGATTTATCAAAGGATTCGAAGAGATAACTGAAGGAAGATATTTACTTACCTTAAAGAAGGACAAGAAAGTTGACGTAATAAGATATGAGAACTGTGTAAAGAAGATTTACAAAAGTAAAATGAGATTAAAAAAAGCATGGATAAATAGTGTCGTTCTAGAGTATATGAAGCTAAAAATAACGCCTCAAATTTTTGCAGCGAGAATCCCAAATTTTTTATCAAAAGGCTTTATTCTTATGGAGGATCTTACTGAAAAAGGGGAGGAACTGGATAGGTACCTTGATGGAAGGTACGAAAGTCTGAAATACTCGGAAAGAAAATTCTTTTTAAAGAGAATTTCCACTTTCTTTTTAGAAATGTTAAAACATGGTGTGTTTCATAGAGATTTGAAAGGATGCAATGTTTTTGTCACAGCTGATAAAACATTTTATCTTCTCGATGTTGAGGATATAGAATTCAAAAAAGTTGGGATAGAAGACGTTGTTCGCATGCTTACAAAACTGAACAATACTATCCCTAAAAAAATCTATGTTAAAGACCGCTTAAAATTTGTTGCGTCTCTTAGGACATTTTCTAAAAATGAAAAAAGAGAGATCTGGAAAAGAGTAGCTGAAAAAGCAAAGAGGGAAGAAATTGTATACGAAGGTACGCAAGGATTAATTAGGGAAAAATGGGAAAGTTAAAAATCGCATTTTTTATTCAGGGTCAAAATGTGGCAGCGAGTAGACTCCGAGTTCTTCAATATCTTCCACATTTAAGAGAACTTGACATAGAACCTCTTGTAACAGAGTATCCAAAAAGTATCGTTAGCTGGGTAAGGATGCTAAAGTTGCTCCGGCACCATGACGGAGTATTTTTTCAGAGAAAGAGACCCCCCCTATTTTTTTTGGCCTTAATCAAGGCAATGCGAAAGAAAGTAATATTTGACTTTGATGATGCAATAATGTTCAAAAACTCACTTTCAAAAAATCCATACTCTTTAAGAAGAAAAATGAGTTTCAAAAGGATAATGCGCTTTTCAGATTTGGTTATAGCTGGAAATAGCTTTCTCAGGGAGGAAGCTTTACGGTACAACAAAAATGTTCAAGTTTTACCTACGCCTATTAACGGCACGAAGTACTATATGAAGCCTCAGAATAGTGGAACTGAGGTCATACTAGGGTGGATTGGTGGCCATGTAAGTATACACTATCTTGAAAGCTACAAGGAGGTTTGGGAAGAGATAGGGAGACGGTTCAAAAATGTAAGTCTCACAATTATATGTGACACTTTTATCCAGACGAATTTCATAAAAATAAATTTTGTTCCCTGGAGTGTAGAGACAGAGGTCGAAGAGCTTTCTAAGATAGACATAGGAATTATGCCACTTTTTGAGGACATGTGGTCGAGAGGTAAATGTGGTTTTAAAATAATTCAGTATCTCGGTATGGGCATCCCCTGTGTATGCACACCCGTAGGAATAAACAGAGATATCGTTCAAGATGGTGTGGAGGGATTCTGGGCAACTACCAAAGAGGAATGGGTTGACAAAATATCAATTCTCGTTCAAGATCCGCAGTTAAGGAGACAAATGGGAGAAAGAGGAAGACAAAAGGTACTTAGAGATTATACAGTTGAAGTTTGCGCTCCAAAGCTTGCCAGATACATCCAATCCTTATTTTTTGGGACTTAATATCCTATCTTTCGTCTCCAATCTGGTTCAAATTCCTCATCAAAGAATTTTTCGAGTTTCTTTAGTATCTTCCTCCATCCGGATTCATATTCAGTAGTTAAGACATCTTTTAGAAACGGCACTATCTCTCCTAGTTTGTTCTTTGGTAGGTAAGCCCTTGCCTTCATATCGTAAGATTTTTTCAGCGAATCTGCATTTAAAGAGTGAGCGGTAAGCATTACAACTTTTAGATTTTTCTTGACTGCCATATCTAGAAGATCGAAACCTCTTACCCCCATTATGTCAAGTATAACTATGTCATAATCATTTTTCTCAAGCTTTTCTTTTGCCTCTTCGAAAGTAGTCGCTTCATCAAACTGGCAAGTCTCGCACGCATCAAGTATCTCTTCTTTTAATACTTGTAAGACATCGGGTTCATCGTCTACAGCAAGGATTTTTTTTCCGTCAAGTATGGGCTCCTTCATACAATCCCTCCTTCTTTTTGATCATACAAGCATATAACATAGAATTAGGCCTAATGTAAATTAAAAGATTACGGATCTGAAGGCAATAACGTTTTTAGCCCAATATGCAGACCTAAGAGTATCCACACCCACACCCTTTAATTTCGAGGCATGAATAAACTCCTCTTTACTTATCATTATACCAGCGTGTAACTCTTTTTGAATTTTAAAGAATACTAAATCTCCAGGAGTCACATTTTCCTTTGAAATTTCCATACCTGTTTTTATGAGTTTTTCTGTGGAAAGCGGTAAAGCGATATTTACACTCCTAAAAACATAGTGAATCAGACCACTACAATCAAATGCGTCTGGCCCTTTCCCTCCGAATAAGTAAGGTTTACCTATTAAGGATACAGAAATCTCAACTACCCTGCTCCTTATTTCTTCCACATTTTTGTATACTCTCACCTTTTTCGGGGCACAGGACGAAAATCCCAAAATGATAATCAAAAAGGTTAAAAAGCAAATGGGTTTCTTCATTTCATATACCTTTCTAATATGGGTATGAGGTCTTTTAGGGTATCACTAAAAATATAGTGCTTTAAAAAAGGTATCGTAGCTTCGTCTGGATTGAATCCGATAGGCAATCCCACACTCTGAAACATACTAATATCCCCGATGCCATCACCTATGGCTATAGCTTTTTCAGCTTCTATTCCCAGTTCATTTAATATTCTTTTTACGACAGCATCCTTTTTATTCTGTTCTACATTTATCCTTATCTCGCCAGTTAAAAAGCCAGAGAGGGCCAAAAGCTCATTAGATTCAGCAAAGTCGATACATAACAAGTCCTTTACCCGATTGACAAGAAAGGAAAGGCCGGTAGATATTATACCGGTAGTCAAACCCCATTGTTTAAATGCATTGACCATTTCTTTAGCACCAGGAGTCAACGGGATCTCACTTATTATCTTTAAAACCTTTTCCAATGGCAGTCCCTTCCATAATTGAGCATCTCTTTTGCAAAACTCATAATAATCAATCTTTCCTTTAAAAAACAGGCTTTGAAAATGTTCTGCCAGATCGTTCCACAGATTGAGCCGTCTGTGAATGTATTCCCAGCTACTTTTTATTGGTGTAAGTGTCCCGTCACAGTCCAAAAAGACTATCTTCATGGACACTTGGAATTTATATCATTGAAAAGACAAAAAATCTACCGTAGAATCTTTGAGATGAGCACGGACTGGGAAAGAAAATATAGGGAAGGTTTTTATCCTTCGTCAATTGAACCTCATTGGCTTATGCAAAGATTCTGGACTGAAATAAAATTTGGACCCGTGTTAGAAGTTGCTATTGGCGTTGGAAGGGATTCTCTATTTCTGGCGGAGAGAGGTTACCAAACAATTGGCATTGATATTTCAAAAGAAGCTTTAAAAATGGCAAAAGAAAAGTTTCTGGAAAAGCACATTAGAAATTTCTTACTCATAAATGGAGATGCATTTCACCTCCCTTTTAGAGAAGAATCATTCGGATGTATAGTTGTCTTTTACTTTCTTATAAGGGAAAAAATAGATGAATTGAAGAGACTATTGAAACCGAAAGGACTCATCATTTACGAAACATTTTTAAAAAGGCAGAATTTGGTTGACAGATGGCGTAACCCAGAATATCTATTAGACGATGGAGAGTTGCTTCGTATGTTTATTGACTTTCAATGTGTTTTTTACGAAGAAGGCTTGCTTAAGATAGGGGGTAAGCAGAAGGCAATTGCGAGATTCGTGGGTAGAAAAGTATGATCTTAGAATGGGATCCTGAAAGACCGAAGAAGGCCACAACAGAGAAAATAAGGGATATTCTCCTTTCGGGAGGGGTTATTGCTTATCCTACGGACACTTTTTATGGTCTTGGGTGTGATTTTTACAACGTGAAGGCCATAAAAAAACTATACTACATAAAAAAGATGGATGAAAAAAAAGCAATGAGTCTTATTTGTCGCTCTTTCAAGGAGATAAGCATATATGCCGTAATGAGTGATTATGCTTTCAAGATAATGAAATCAATCTTACCAGGTCCGTACACAATCGTTTTGAAGGCAAAAAAACTAGTTCCAAAAATCATGATGACTCCCAGAAAAGAAATTGGAATAAGAATGCCAGCTAACAAAGTACCTATTGGACTGGCAACGCTTATAGACAGACCTATAATCAATACAAGTGCAAAAATATCTGGAGATGAAGCGCTATCTGAACCGAAGGAGATCGAAAAAAAATTTAAGGGTCATATTGATCTAGTAATAGATGGTGGAGTTTTACGGAGTGATCCATCCACGGTTATAAGACTCATAGAAGACAAAGTGGAGATTTTAAGAAAAGGAAAAGGGCCTACAGATTTTCTTCCTCTTTAAGGTCAGAAGAACTTTCTGCCTCGGAAAGTGCCTCCTCAACAGAACCTTCAAAATCTTCCCCAATCTCATCACCAAGCTCTTTTCCCATTCTTCTCATAAACCTTTCAATACTTCTCGGATCCTTCTCATCAAGATCTGAAAACTTTGAAGGATCTAAAAGACTTTCCATTCTCTTCTCTTCGCTTTTCAATATGGCAACTCTAGAAATCAATTTCTCCACCTGTTTGTTGCCACAAAATTTACAATATGGCTCTATAACCTCACTCACTCTTAAAGAGATAAAGCTTGACGTTTTGTTACATAAGTTACATTTGTACTCGTATATGGGCATTTCCATATCCTCCGATTTTATCGGAAGCGGCCTAAAATATTCGATTTAGGCCGTGCTATAATTAAGTTACCATGAAAAAAACATCTTCTTCAAATTACAATGTGCTCATTTCAGCCACTCTTTCCTCCTTTCTCATACCCCTTTCTTTATCTGCGGTAAACGTGGCTCTTCCTAAAATGGGGAAGGAACTCATAATGACTTCATCAGAATTAAGCTGGACAGCAAATTCTTACCTCTTAACATCAGCTACTTTTCTTCTACCATTTGGCAATATGGCAGATATATTTGGAAGAAAAAGAGTCTTTCTTTTCGGGATGCTCTTATTTACTACGATTTCCCTATTTCTTAGTCTATCGGATTCATCGACGAGTATAATTATTTTTCGAGCACTCCAAGGAATAGGAGGCGCAATGGTATTTGGTACTGCGGTAGCGCTACTAGCATCTGTATATGAAGAAAACAGAGGGAAAGTGCTGGGTATAAATGCAGCCTCCATTTATCTTGGTCTTTCTTTAGGACCGTTAGTTGGGGGAATCATCACCGAAAATTTTGGTTGGAGATATGTTTTTGCAATTAAAGTGCCTATAGGGATTATAGTCCTTCTGTTTACTTTATTTTCTGTAAAAGAGGAGTGGTATGGAAAGAAAGATGAACAGTTTGATTTTGCAGGGGCTACCTTATATAGTCTCGCCCTTTTTCTTTCGATGTTAGGTCTTTCCAGAATTCCGAGAATAGAAGGTTTTCTACTAATTTCTGGCGGTATGGTCTTGTTTTTTGTGTTTGGATATAGGAAGCGAATAGGAAAATATCAGTTTTTTCCCACCGAGATGATTACGAAAAATAAGACGTTTTTATATTCGAGTTTGGCTGCTCTTATTCATTACGGGTCAACGTATGGACTTTCTTTTCTATTAAGCCTTTTTTTTCAACACATAAAGGCGTTTTCTGCAGATAAGACAGGTTTAATTCTTATATTTCAATCTGTGGTACAATCCATTCTTTCACCTTTTGCGGGAAAACTCTCAGACAAGATAGAACCCAGGGTTATCTCTTCTTTAGGCATGGGGTTAACGGCAATCGGAATCTTTTTTCTTTCATTGTGCGGACCTAGTACGCCCGTCATATGGATTTTACTCTATCTAGCTTTTGTTGGGATTGGTTTTGCATTTTTTATTTCACCGAACACCAACGCTATCATTTCCTCCGTGGACAAGAGACGTTATGGTGTTGCTTCTTCTGTGGTGGCCACCACGAGACTTGTAGGACAGTCCATAAGTATGAGTCTTATTATGATCGTTTTTTCTATAAAAATTGGCGAAAGACCCATAGATCAAGTTGTTTATTTGCAGTTTATGCAATCTTACAAGGCCATACTTGTTGCTTACTTTCTTATGTGTGTATTAGGCATTTATATCTCTATTAAACGAGGAAGACTCAGAACTCTTTGACATTTAGTCCAGTCCATAATATAATCTTAGTGATTTTTTTCACGTTATTAGCGGAGGATTTTATGGCCAATGAATACCGAGGAAGTAGTAAATACATAGCGTCTAGAGAATTAATGGAGATTGTTAATGTGGCTATAGCTTTAGGCAAACCTTTGCTTATCAAAGGTGAACCAGGAACAGGAAAAACTCTTCTCGCTCACAGTATTGCTGAGGCTTTAAACAAAAGATTAATAGTTTGGAACATTAAGTCCACTACAAAGGCCAAAGATGGTTTATACGTATATGATACTGTACAGAGGCTCAATGATGCACGTTTTGGAGACAAAGACATCTCGGACATAAGGCAGTACATCAAGTTGGGGAAACTCGGTCAAGCATTTCTTTCGGAAGAACAGGTTGTACTTTTGATCGACGAGATCGATAAGGCAGATATAGAGTTTCCAAATGATTTACTCCACGAGCTTGATGAAATGTCCTTCTATATTCCAGAATTGAATGAGGAAATAAAAGCCAAACATCGACCAATAGTAGTTATCACCAGCAATGCGGAAAAAGAGTTACCTGATGCGTTTTTAAGAAGGTGTATCTTCCATTACATAGAGTTTCCGAGTCCTGAAATGATGGAAGAGATAGTAAAGGTTCACTTTCCCGATATTGAGGAGAGGCTAATAAGGGAGGCTATTAAAAAATTTTACTGGATAAGAGAAGTAGATGGTTTAAAAAAGAAGCCTTCTACAAGTGAACTCCTCGATTGGATTAAGGCTCTGAGCATAGGAGGCATCGATCCTGAGAAAATAAGTAAAGGGATACCTTTCCTTGGGACCCTCCTCAAAAATGAACAGGACACGCAAAGGCTTGAGCGCTTCATTATGAATCAACAGGGATCATATGGTATGAGAAGAAGGTTTATATAGATGTTTACGGGTTTCTTTTTTAAGCTTCGCGAAAAGGGAGTACCAGTAACAATTACCGAGTGGCTATCCTTTGTTGAAGCGCTGTACAGAGGATTGTTTAAATCGAGCCTGAATCATCTCTATTACGTTGGAAGGGCTTTCCTTGTGAAAAGTGAGGCTTACTATGATATGTTTGATTTGGCATTCCAAGAGTACTTTGGTGGAGTAAAAACAGAAGATATAGAATTGGAAAAAGTCCTTAAATGGCTTGATGACCCGCGAAACAAGCTACCGGCTCTCAGCCCGGAAGAGATTGAAGAATTTAGAAGAAAAATGGAGGAGCTTCAGAAAAGTGTAAACATGGAAGAACTTTTGAGACAGTTTAGGGAAAGGCTCGCGGAGCAGAAAGAAAGGCACGATGGGGGCAACAAATGGATTGGTACCGGTGGAAGATCCCCATTCGGTGCTTTTGGTTATCATCCGGGGGGGATAAGGGTTGGAGGAGAGTCTTGGATGCAGTCTGCGGTCAAGGTGGCAGGGGAGAGGAAGTATAGAAACTATAGGAATGACCTCATCCTGGATGTGAGACAAATAAAGTTAGCTTTGAAGAGATTAAGAGAATTAAAAAGAGAAGGGGCTGAAGAATTAGATTTGGAAGGGACGGTCGACAAAACAGCTAAAGAAGGTGGAGAAATTGAACTTGTCTACACACGTTCCAGGGAGAACTCCATAAGATTGATCCTTATCATGGATGCAGGCGGCTCAATGCTTCCCTATACCGAGCTGTGCGAGCGACTTTTTTCTGCGGCTTCGCAGATGGAGCATTTCAAAGAATTCAGACATTACTACTTCCACAACTGTATATATCAAGATGTTTTTGAAGATATAGCAAATTACAAACGAGTGCCCACGGAAAAACTCTTTATTAATTTTCACGGAGGATATAAAGTTATTATTGTAGGTGATGCAAGAATGGCTTACTCAGAGCTTTTTGACATAAATGGGTGTATAGATTACTTTTACACAAATGATAAACCAGGTATTGAGTGGCTTAAAAGGATAAGGGAACACTTTCCTTACTCAGTGTGGTTAAATCCGACACCTAAGACCTTCTGGAACCACGTAACAGTAAATGCCATAAGGCAAATATTTCCCATGTTCGAGCTTACACTTGATGGGTTAAAAGAGGCTGTCTCCGCTCTTACTTCTAAATCTAAGCAGATAGCAAATTAGAGGAGTCTAAAGAGCTCTTCTTTTAGGATATCCTTTGCCATTTCTTTAGGAACGTTCTTTTTTTTAATGATGCCCCGAGAAAATATTATGGCGCTTTTGGCTCCAAAAGCAACACCTATATCCGCGTCTTTTGCCTCACCTGGACCGTTAACTTCACATCCCATAATGGCCACTTTCACGTACTTTTCTATATGGATCGTCTCTCTTTCAAACTCATCTACGATTTCCTTTAAATTAGTTTTACATCTCCCACATGTGGGACATGATATGATGCTTATACCGCGTTTTCTCAATCCCAAGTTAGATAAAATATGATACGCCGCGATGACTTCGTACACAGGATCCGAAGTTAGAGAAACCCTTATTGTGTCGCCTATTCCTTCGTGAAGGAGTATACCAAGCCCAACCGCTGATTTTATTGCTCCTGAAAATAGTGGGCCCGCCTCCGTAATACCAATGTGTAGCGGGTAATCGCTCACCACTGAGAATTTTCTATAGGCATTGACCGTCTCTATTACATCAGAACCTTTCAAGGAGACTTTGAGCTCTGTCCATCCCACATCCTCGAATAACTTTATATAATATAAAGCACTTTCCACCATTGCGTCAGATGTGCTTTTCCCGTATTTTCTTAAAATCCTTTTTTCAATTGAACCCGAGTTTATCCCGATCCTGACTGGAGTTTTTGTCTGTTGGGCCTGCCGTGCCACATCCTTCACTTTCCGCACGTTGTTAATTGTTCCTGGGTTTATCCTGATACCATCTACTCCTATCTCCATTGCCTTAAGTGCGATCCGTGTGTTAAAGTGGATGTCGGCTACAATGGGGATATCAACTTCTTTTTTTAGAAACGGTATAATGTTGCAACTTTCTTCCGTAGGGAGAGCAATTCTAACAATTTCGCATCCCGCTCTCTTTAATTCTCTGAGCTGTATCAGACTTCCTTCTAGGTTTTCAGGACTTACCTTCAGCATAGATTGAACGACAATAGGGTTGCCACCTCCTATGGGCACACGACCTATTTTAATAACTTTTGTCTTCCTTCTGTCGATAACCATACATTAAAAGGTATTAATGATTGTATTTTTCAGACCCGGCTTTGTCAACTTGAAATTCGATTATTGACGGAGTCTGGAAATTAGGATATTTTTAAACGAGAAGAATTATATAGAAAATCAACGGTATAGAGCCATGATTACGTGGGACAATAAATATGGAGATAAATGATAAACGTTCAAGTTGGGATCATTATAAAATTGTTTGGTTACTTGCTGACATGGGAAAGAAACTTGAGATTCCTTATGGAGAAAAATCATTTTTTAAAAGCATGTTCAAAAGTAGATAAGAAAATGAGTTCACGTGATTGCTAATGGAGTTTCAAATGGTTGGGATAATCGGTGGGTCTTCGCTTTTTAACTCCATTGTTTTTGAACAATGGATGAAGGAAATTGTTGAGACCCCCTACGGAGAGGTTGTTATAAAAAAATCTGGCAACGTAGTGTTCTTGCAGAGACATGGACCTAGATTTCTTCCACCTCATAAGATAAACCACAAAGCAAACATATGGGCTTTAAAAGAGAAAGGTATAAAAAAGGTGATTGCTATAAACTCAACTGGGAGTCTAAAAAGAACTATAAAGCCTGGTACATTTGTCATCCCGAACGACTTTTTCTGTCCCTGGGTGATTCCTACATTTTTTGAAAATGAATGTAAATTTTCAATTCCAGTTTTGGATAAAAGCATAATTGAACTATTGTATGAGTTGACAAAAGAGTTAAACATAGCGGTAAAAAAAGGAGGTATCTACGTTCAGACTGTGGGACCCAGATTTGAGACAGTTGCTGAGATCAATTTTTTAAAAAAAATAGGTGACATTGTAGGTATGACGCTTGCTTCTGAAGCTACTCTATGTATTGAGTTGGGAATACCGTACGCAAGTCTCTGTTCTGTGGACAATTACTGTCATGGGATAAGCGATAAACCTCTTACGGTAAATGATGTTGAATACTTTCAAAAGACTAACCTATCTAAAATTGAACGGTTTATCGAAATTCTAATAAAAAGGGTGGAAGCATGAAAATATTAATAAAAAACGTAATATTAAACGGAAAAACAGTTGATATATACGTTAACGGTGGAAAAATTGAAGATATTGGGACCGAGTTGAAAAAAGAGGCAGATAAGTTGATAAACGGTGCTGGCAAAGTTGCTCTTCCATCATTCATAAATGGTCATACACACGCAGCAATGACTCTCTTTAGAGGATATGCTGATGATATGCCTCTTAAAAAATGGTTAGAAGAAAAGATATGGGTTTTAGAAAGAAAACTAACGGAGGAAGACGTTTACTGGGGTGCAAAACTTGCCTGTCTTGAAATGATAAAAAATGGTATTACTGTCTTCAATGACATGTACTGGCACTGGGAGGCCACTGCACGGGCTACTTATGAGATGGGGTTGCGAGGCTTTATTAGTGCGGTTTTCATAGATATGTTCGATAAGAAAAAGGCTGAACAGCAAGTGGAACTCAACTTGAAACTCTTTGATCTGTCAAAGAAGTATAGCCCGAATGTTACATTCACACTTGGGCCTCACGCCATATACTCAGTTTCGAAGGAGAGCCTTATTTGGGCCAATGAATTTTCTAGAAAAAATGGTATTTTGATTCACATGCATGTTTCAGAAACTGAAGAAGAGGTAAAATTTGCGATGGAAAAGTACGGGATGAGACCCGTTGAATTTTTAGACTCATTAGAGATGATATCAGAGAAATTTATAGGATGTCACGGATGCTGGCTCGATGAAAATGAATGTGAGATTCTTGGAAAAAAAGGGGGAAGAATAGTCCACATGCCAGTATCAAATATGAAGCTCACGGTCGGACGGGTGGTGCCGCACTCTCTCTTTTCGAAATACGGAGTGACATATTGTCTAGGAACTGACGGTTGTGCGTCCAACAATCATCTTGATATGATAGAAACGATGAAATTTGCTTCTCTTTTGGCGAAATTTTCAACTGGAGATCCTACAATACTTCCTGCAAAAGAAGTATTTCAACTGGCAACAAAAAAGGCTGCCCACATATTTAATCTAGGAGAGTGGGATTTAAATGTAGGGTCCTATGCCGACATAATCTTAGTAGATATGGAAAGGCCCGAATTTGTGCCGAATTTTGATTTGTTTTCCGATATGGTTTACGCGACGAATGGTTCATGTGTGGATACCGTTATATGTATGGGAAATGTTATAATGGAAAACAGAGTCGTTCCGGGAGAAGAGGAAATATTGAGGAATGTAAAAAAAGTAGCAAAATCACTTATAGAAAGAGAATAGAGCATGAGATTCATATGTGATTCCATGCTCGGCAAACTTGCAAAATACTTGAGGATATTAGGATTGGATGCCATTTATTTTCGACCTTCAAGAAAAGGTGTAGAAACCATATTTGAGGAACCATATTACTTTTTTACGAGAAGAAAAAAATCGCCCTATCAAAACACTGTATATATAAAAGCTGATCGAGTTCAGGACCAACTGAGGGAAATAAAAAATATAATAAAACCATATGTGGATACTTCGAGAATAATGATGAGATGCATAAAATGCAACAAAGAACTCGAGGCTGTTGAGAAGGATAAGGTTGAACCCTTGGTACCAGAGTACGTCTTTCATACTCAGAAACAATTCTATATATGTCCCCAGTGTAAAAAGGTTTACTGGAGTGGGTCGCATGTGGAAAACATGTACAAGTGGATAAGGGAATTGTTGGAACTTTAAGAACTTGAGGAAGACAATAACCTTTAAAAAAGTCTTTGAATCTCTACAAACTTACTTGCCCTACAAGAAGGAAGATAGAAAAAATAACAGTCCTTTTTTTGTTCTGCTTTCAGCTATCATTAGTCACAGAACAAAAGATGAGATAACGGAAAAAGTTATGCAAAAGATTGAAGGCATCGTGAACGGACCTGAAGATTTGGTTCAAATGAGTCAAAGTGAGCTTCAAAAACTTTTATTTCCCGCTGGGTTTTATCGGAACAAAGCAAAAATTTTAAAAGATGTTGCAGAGACTATTCTGAATAATTATGGTGGAAAGGTACCTGACACACTAGAAGAACTCTTGAAATTAAGGGGAATTGGCAGAAAGACGGCAAATCTCGTTATTTCCGAAGGGTATGGAAAACCAGGGATTTGTGTGGATACACACGTTCACAGAATTTCTAATCGTCTTGGTCTTGTAAAGACAAATCATCCAGAAGAAACTGAGTTTGAGCTTAGGAATAAGATGCCTGTAAAGTACTGGAATGATTACAACTGGCTGATGGTAAACTTCGGTAGAACCATATGTAGGCCGATTTCTCCTTTGTGTAGTAAGTGTCCGCTGAACACTGATTGCCCAAAGATAGGTGTTAAAAAAAGAAGATAAGGTTTCAAATTTTGGCTTTACATTATAGGAATTTTTCTGTTAACTTTCCTAACTATGATGGTGAGAGTATTTTGTTTAGCTTTTGTATTTCTATCATCTTCTGCGACTTTTAGTTTCGCCTCTGAAATGGATAGGATAGTGAAAATAGAAGTTATAGGTAATGAGAGAGTGGATAGGGGTGTAGTACTAAACGCCATTAAGACAAGGGAAAACGATGTTTACGATCTTGAAAGGCTAAGGGAAGATATGAAAAATATTTACAGGACCGGTTTTTTCAGCGACGTACAGATAGATGTTAAGGAAACTGAAAAAGGTAAAGTAGTGACGTTTGTTGTAATCGAAAGGCCAGTGGTTAAAGCTATATACATTCAGGGAAATAAAAAAGTTAAAACGGATGAAATTAAGGAGAAAATTAAGATCAAACCTAACGCCGTATTGAATACGGAGAAAGTAAAAGAAACTGTTGACGAGATAAAAAAACTGTATGCGGGGAAGGGTTATTATGCAACAAAAGTTGAACATGAGATAGTGTATGGGGAAGCTTATGATGTAACACTTAATTTTAAAATAGAGGAGGCAAAAAAGGCGTATGTAAGGAAGATCGAGTTCCGTGGTAATCATAGTTTTAAAGCTGCGGAACTGAAAAAATATATGAAGGTGAAAGAGAAGGGGATGTTTTCTTGGTTTACAGGTTCCGGAATAATGGATGAAGACGTATTAGAAGAGGATCGAAAAAATATCGAAGCTTTTTACATGGACAGAGGATATGCAAAGGTGAGGACAGGCGTGCCGGAAATAATGTTATCAAATGATGGTAAGACGATCAGCATCGTGATGCAGATTGATGAAGGTCCTGTATACAAAGTAGGGAAAATAGATTTTTCTGGAGATATATTGGGTTCGCCAGATGCATTAAGAAACAGTTTATCTCTCCGGTCAGGAGATCTTTTTAGGGGCAGTATATTCCAAAAAGACGTGCTTAAACTTATGGATTTTTATCAGGACAGAGGGTATGCTTTTTGTGATGTTATCCCTTTAACATCTATTAATGACGAAGAAAAAACTGTCGATGTTAAGTTCGACATAAGGAAAAATCAAGAAGTATATTTCAACAGGATAAACATTGTGGGGAATATTAAAACGAAAGACAAAGTTGTTAGAAGGGAACTAAAATTTGCCGAAGGAGATCGATTTTCAGCTACAAAACTGTCGGAGAGCAAGAGAAAGTTAAGGAATACGACCTACTTTAAAGAAGTTGATATGAAGATTCAGAGGACAGAAAAACCGGATAGGGTTAATGTAGATGTGGTATTGGAAGAAAGGCCAACGGGAACCTTGAGTATGGGAGTGGGATACAGTACAGCTGAGAAAATTATCGTATCTGGTTCTATATCACAAGATAATTTGTTTGGAACAGGACGGAAGGTGTATCTGGATGCTTCCCTTGGTTCTGTTTCTTCAGACTTCAGACTCACCGCGGTGGACCCTTACTTTTTAGATTACAACCTCTCTACAGGGATCTCTCTGTCGAATTATAGGAGGATCATGGATACATACAATTACAAGATTACAGGTGGGAGTCTTAGTCTAAACAGACCTCTTACTGATTACGTTAGTTTGGGGCTAAGATATAGGTACGAGAGGAACAACGTGTATGACGTGGAGGAAACTGCCAGTCGGTATATAAAAGAACAAAAAGGCAAAAGGACCACGAGCGGTGTCACACTTTCTTTGGCAAAAAATACCATAGACGATGTGCTTAATCCAACTCAGGGAGATTTTGGGAACCTTTCAGTTGAGAATGCGGGAGGAATTTTGGGAGGCAATGTGTATTTTGTAAGGAGTATTGCTTATTATGGGAGATACATAAAGGCTGGCTTTTGGGATAGCACATTTATGCTCAAAGGCACTATTGGGGCGATTTGGCCATACGGGGGAAGAAAGTTGCCTGTGTACGAAAAATTCTTTGTAGGTGGCATAAACACTATAAGAGGGTTCAAATATGGAGAAGCGGGTCCCAAAGATGAGGAAGATGAAGTTATAGGTGGGAAAAATCAAGTGATTTTTAATGCAGAGTGGATCTTTCCAATCTTCAAGCCAGCTGGATTAAAAGGGGTTCTATTTTTCGATTGTGGGCATGGTTTCGATGACGCAGAAGGCTTTATAAAAAATTACAGATTTGGATCGGGTTTTGGGATCAGATGGCTTTCACCCTTGGGTCCCATAAGACTTGAACTTGGATTTAATCTGTCGCCAAGGAAAGGTGAAAAAAGAAGTGTCTTCGACTTTATGATAGGGACTTTTTATTAAATCACGACCGCTAAGGAGGTAACATGAGGTTCGCTTTTTTTTCGATTTTTACGCTGGTTTTTTTTAGTTTTTCTGTTTTTGCTCAACAGGTAAACATTGGATATGTTGATCTTCAAAGAGTTATGTTGGAGTCAGAAAAAGGAAAGGAAGCAAAAAAAACTCTCACTGAGGAAGCAAATAAGATGAAGAAGAGCTTGGATGCGAAACAGGAGGAATTGCAGAAAATGAAAGACGCCTTAGAAAGGCAAGGAGCCACCATAACTCCCGAGGCAAGAGCTGAAAAAGAAAAGCAGTATCAATCGAAACTTAGGGACTACCAAAGGGCGTATAGTGACTACCAAGCCGAATTACAACAAAAAGACATGGAGCTCACTCAAGGGATTCTTAAAGAGATAGAAGAGGTTATAAAGGTTTTGGGAGAAAAAGAGAAGTTTACTATAATTTTTGAGAAAAACCAGGCCGGAATATTATTTGCTACACCTGCGATTGACATAACTGATAAAGTGATAAAACAGTATAATGAAATGACAAAGAAACAGACTCCTAAGAAGTGATGAAACTTAGGGAGATTTCTGAAATTATAGGTGGAACTGTTTTTGGTAACGGAGAAGTTGACATAGAAGGAGTTTCTTCAATAAAAGATGCAAAAGAGGGAGATATCACATTCTGTTTCCGTAAGGCATACCTGGACGCCGCTAAACAATCCAAAGCAACTGCCCTCGTGATCGGAAAAGATATACCAATTGACCAGCTAGATGTTGAAAATTTAATAGTGGTGGATGATCCTTACGAAGCGTACCTAAAGACCATAAACCTCTTTGTAAAAGAGGAAAAAGAGGAGCCTTTTATAAGTCCTCTTGCATATATATCAGAGGGAGTAACTTTAGGTGAGAACGTTAGAATTTACCCGTTCGTTTATATAGGTAAGGGATCTAAGATTTATAACGGGGTAACCTTATATCCATTTGTGTATATTGGTAGGAATGTAACAATAGGAGAAGAGTCAAAGATATATCCAAATGTTACCCTCTACGATGGTGTAAGACTTGGGAAAAGAGTTGTAATTCACGCGGGAAGCGTTATCGGGAGTGATGGTTTTGGTTACACCTGGGATGGAAAAAGGCACATAAAAATACCACAGCTTGGAAGTGTGGAAATTGAAGACGACGTAGAGATAGGCGCAAATGTGACAATAGATCGCGCCACACTGGGAAAAACGGTAATAGGAAGAGGAACAAAGATAGACAATCTCGTTCAGATTGGTCACAACGTAGTAATTGGAGAAGATTGTATAATTGTTGCTCAGGTTGGAATTGGAGGGAGCGCTCAAATAGGGAAAAGGGTTATAATTGCGGGACAAGTGGGAATAAGGGACCATGTAAGGATAGAAGATGATGTAAAGATTGGTGGTCAATCTGGAATTGTTAAGGACATCGAAAAGGGATCAGAGGTTATTGGTACTCCGCATATGGATCGAAGAGAGTGGGCTAGGTTACAGGTTTATCTGAAACAACTTCCTAATCTTTTTTCTACAGTGAAGGAAATAAAAGAAAAAATAAAGGCTGGAGAACACAAATGATAGAAGTTAAAGAAATAATTGCTCTTTTACCGCACAGATTCCCGTTTCTGCTCGTCGATCGAATAGTGGAGCTCGAACCGGGAAAAAGAGCTGTGGGTATTAAAAATGTAACATACAACGAACCCTTCTTCGAGGGACATTTCCCAGACTCTCCTATAATGCCAGGCGTTTTAATAATAGAAGCCATGGCCCAGACAGGTGGTGTATTGGCTTTTAAAACTTTTCCTGAAAAAAAAGGGTCAGTTTTTTTTCTAGGAATAGATGAGGCAAGGTTCAGGAAACCAGTTATTCCTGGTGATCAGCTTAGGATGGTTGTCGAAGTTGTGAAACACAAAAAAGATATCTGGATATTTGAGGGAAAAGCATATGTGGAAGGTGAAATAGTTGCAGAAGCAAAAATCATGGCCATGCTAAAAGAAGAAAAGGAGAGTAAAAAGTGATTCATAAGACGGCGATTGTAGATAGAAAAGCAGAAATAGACGATGATGTGTATATTGGTCCTTATTGTATTATAGAAGGAAAAGTCAAAATAAGAAAAGGAACGAAGCTTTTAAGTCACGTAGTAATACAGGGAAATACAACTATCGGAGAAGACTGTACAATAAGCCCTTTCGCATCTATAGGCGGTCCACCACAGGACATTACTTACAGGGGAGAAGAGACCGAAACTATAATAGGGAAAAGAAACATAATAAAAGAGTACGTTACCATAAACCGGGGTACAACCCACGGGGGCGGCGTGACAAGAATAGGCGACAATAATTTCATCATGGCATACTCCCACATTGCTCACGATTGCAAGGTGGGAAGTAACGTGATTATGGCGAACTGTGCAACGCTCGCAGGCCACGTAGAAGTTGATGACAACGTGGTTTTCGGAGGTTTGTGTGCAGTACACCAGTTTTGCAGAATAGGAAGATTTGCTTTTGTAAGCGGACTTACAGGTGTACCGAAGGATATCCCCCCATTTATGATCGCAGCAGGCAACCGGGCGAAGCTTTACGGATTGAATTTGATCGGACTTGAAAGAAATAATTTTCCCAAGGAGGAAATAGCCAAGTTGAAAAAGGCCTATCGTATTCTTTTTAGATCGTCTCTTCCTCTTTCAACCTCTCTCAAGATTCTTGAAGAGGAATTGAAAGGAGAAAACATAAAGATCCTAGTTGAGTTTATTCAAAGTTCAAAAAGAGGAATATGCCGGTAAAAATAGCAGTGGTTGGACTCGGACATATGGGAATGTTGCATCTAAAAAAGGCCTTAGCTATTGAAAGTGTAAGAGTTGTGGCCTTGATTGAGAAAAATAGAGAAAAACTCTGCCACCTGAGGGAAAAATTCCAGATAGACTGTTATGAAAATTACGTTGAGATTGACAAAAAGATTGATGGTGCGATAATTGCTACTCCTGCTACCACTCACTATGAGATAGCGAAGTTTTTTTTGGAAAATGGGGTGCATCTCTTCGTAGAGAAACCTCTCGCTATCACTTACAAAGAAGCAGAGGATTTGTGTAATCTCGCAGAAAGTAAGAGTGTCCAATTACAGGTTGGGTTTCTAGAAAGATATAATCCTGCACTGAGACAGGCGATCCGGATGTTGGAAGATCCAAGATATTTGGAAATGAGGAGAATGAGTCCCTATACTGGAAGATCGCTTGATGTAAATGTGATAATGGATTTAATGGTTCACGATTTAGATCTTTTGTCCAGCATAAAAAAGGAGAAAGTTACCTTTGTTTCCGGAAAGGGAGTTAAATTTCTGAGTGACACAGTTGATGAAGCCGTTGCTATTTTGGGTTTTGAAGACGACTCCGTAAGTGTGTGTACAGCCAGTAGGATTTCTATTGATAAGGAAAGAAGCTTAAAACTTGTGGACAAAGAGAAAGTTATAAAAGTGGACTTCCTGAACATGACATTGACTGTTGCTTCAAGAAATGGGTGTGGACTTAGCTTACATTGTTACGAGTTTGAAAAAAAAGACCTAATTAGCGAGGAACTGGAAGATTTTATATCCTCTATAGAGGAAGGAAAAGAGCCAATAGTTAAAGGTAGGGATACTTTAAATTCAATTTTTTTGGCAGAAAAAATAACAAACTCCCTTTGCTAATGACAAAGTGAGAAGCTTTAATGGAAAAATAACAGTAATCTGCGGGGAATACTCTGGAGAAATTCATGCTGCAAATTTAATAAATCGCCTTTCAAAGTTGATTCGGCTGGAGTATCACGCTGTAGGTGGTAATCTACTTGAAAAACAGGGAGCAAAATTGATTTACGATTACCGACTAATTTCTGTTACGGGACTAACAGAGGTACTCATAAAGTCTATTGACATCATAAAGGCATACCAAAAAGTAAAATACCATCTTGAAAAAGATGAGCCATCTCTTCTCATTCTTGTAGATTATCCAGGCTTTAACTTAAAGATAGCAAAGAAAGCAAAGGAAAGGGGGATACCAGTTGTATATTACATTCCACCTCAAGTGTGGGCTTGGGGTAAGAGGAGGATAAAATATATAAAGGCTTATGTTGACTTGGTTATATGTTTCTTACCTTTCGAGAAAAAAATATATGATTTTCACTCAATAAGAAACAAATTCGTAGGCCATCCATATGTAAAGACCGTCAAACCTCTTTACGAAAGGAATAGATTTTTTGAGGAATTTCGGGTACCACATGGGTGCTCTATTATTGCAATTTTACCTGGAAGCAGAGAAAATGAAGTAAAAAGGCACATGCCAGAACTATGTAAAGTGATGGAGAGAATTGAAGGTATGGTTGATAATCCTTTTTTTCTTATAGCTCAGGCACCCGGTATATCTACGGGGCAAATTGGGCCATATCTCCGCTCAACTGATAACGTACGCATAGTAAAGGGTTTATCCCATGACGTGCTTTGTCATTCTGACTGTGCTATTTTGGCTTCAGGAAGTGCCACTCTCGAGGCGGCCATTTTGGGTACTCCATCTGTAGTTATTTATAAATTGTCTCCTCTTTCTTACCTTTTAGGAAAGTATTTAGTAAAAATTCCTAACATTAGCTTACCCAATATAATACTTGGAGAAAAGATCTTTGCTGAGTTTATTCAAAAACTAGATCCTGAGAGAATTGCGGTTGTGGTTAAGGATATGTTAAGAGATAAGAAAAGAAATATGAAGATAGTAAGTGCTAAGTTGATTGATCTGCTCGGTGGTCCAAGTGTCGACGCGTATGAAAATGCAGCAATAGAAGTACTTTATTTTTTGAGGGAAATCTATGGGTTTGTACCTGAGGCTGCTTAAATATGTAAAACCTTACTGGATCAAGTTGTTGTTTGCGATGATATTTATGTCTCTAGTCTCTGCTTCAAATGGGCTTACTGCCTTTATCGTAAAACCAGTCTTGGATAAGATATTTTTTGAAAAGAATGCCAGTATGCTGTTTATCATACCATTCGGGATTATACTTTTGTACATTGCCAAAGGCATATGTGATTACTTTCAAGGTTATCTTATGGGATATGTGGGACAGAGAGTGGTGACAGATATAAGAAATATACTTTTCAGGGCGGTACAGAGACAACCGCTTTCATTTTTTGACAAGACGCCAACAGGCATAAGCATCTCGAGGGTTATAAACGACGTTAACCTCATACAGAACACGGTTTCTGATACACTAACAGCTGTGCTAAAAGACGCTCTCACAGTTATTGCGCTCGTATTTGTTGTTTTTTATCGAGACTGGAAGCTTGCCATAATATCATTCTTAATACTTCCTTTTGCTATATATCCAATAGTCAACTTCGGACGACGTTTAAGGAAAGTAAGTATTAAAACGCAGAAGTCCGTAGCGAGATTGACAGCTTTCCTTCATGAAAATATTACGGGACAAAGGATAATAAAGGCCTTTTGTATGGAACCATACGAGGAAAGACGATTTGAAGAAGAAAATGACAATCTTTTTCAAACTGTTATGAAGAGATACAGAATAAGAGCTCTTTCTTCTCCAATTATGGAGGCTCTTGGGGGTATTGCGGTTGCTGTAATAATATGGTATGGCGGAAACCAAGTGATTTCTGGAAAGTCTACCCCTGGCAATTTCTTTTCTTTTATCGCTGCTTTGCTTATGCTTTATGAACCTATAAAAAGGCTAAACAAAGAGAATCATAACATCCAACAGGGACTGGCAGCAACCCAGAGAGTTTTCGAGATTATAGACAGGGAACCCGAAATAAAAGAAAAAAGAGATGCAATAGATCTTAAGAATGTACAAGGGGATATCGAGTTTGTAAATGTCTCTTTCAAATACGAAGATAGATATGTTCTCAAAAATATAAATTTAAAAATAAGAAAAAAAGAGGTTGTTGCTATTGTTGGAGAAAGTGGCGTAGGCAAAACCACGCTTGTTAATCTTATACCTAGGTTCTACGATGTGACGGAAGGTTCCGTAAAGATTGACGGTATAGATATACGAGATGTGAAGCTAAAGTCTTTAAGGGAAAATGTGGCTATAGTTACCCAAGATGTAATCCTCTTTAACGATTCCATTATAAATAACGTGACCTTTGGTCAAGAGATTGATCTTGAAAGAGTTAAATTGGCCATTTCTATGGCTCACGCAGATGAAGTGGTACGTAAGTTACCAAATGGGCTTCATACAAACATCGGGGAGAAAGGAGTAAGATTGTCTGGGGGTGAGAAACAGAGAATTGCTATAGCAAGGGCCATATACAAGAACGCTCCAATTCTCATTCTCGATGAGGCAACCAGCTCTCTGGATTCTGCATCCGAACTTATGGTCCAGAAGGCGATCGAAAACCTAATCAGGGGAAGGACAACTATAATTATAGCTCATCGTCTATCCACGATTATGGGGGCAGATAGAATAGTGGTTTTGGATAAAGGAAAGATAGTTCAAGAGGGAGACCATCAAACACTTGTCGAAGAAGAGGGTCCTTACAAGAGGCTTTTTGAATTGCAGTACAGAAAGAAACACAAAAAAGTTATTTCTTTTGAAAAGGCTTTAAAAAATGTGGAAAAGACTTAAAACATTCCTCATGATTACAATTTTTCCTCCTTTGGTATATCTCTTTCTTTGGTTTCTTAGAATCACATCCTGCGTTGTGCATATTAACAGGGAGTGCGCTCTTGAAGCATGGTCGAAAGGTAATCTCATAGTTTGTTTCTGGCATGGGAGACTTCTTATGATGCCTTTTGCTTATGAGAGAAAAAAAGGAAAAGTCATAATAAGTAGACACAGGGACGGAGAGTTCATAGCCAGGGTAATGAGATACTTTAATCTAGCTTCTATTAGGGGATCGTACAGAAAAGGAGGGATAGGAACTTCAAGGGAGGTGTTAAGAAGTCTTAAGGAAGGATATGATATTGCTATTACGCCAGATGGTCCTAAAGGGCCTAGGTATTTGGTAAAGAAAGGGGTTTTGGAGATAGCGAGACTTTCTGGGAGACCTATAATTCCTGTTTCTTACAGTGCAAGTAAAAAAAAAGACTTAACTCTTGGGATGAATTTATCATTCCACTTCCTTTTTCCAAAATTTTTTTCGTCTGGGGTAATCCTATAATAGTTCAATCGGACGAAAAAGATGAAGAGATAGAAAAGAAAAGATTAGCCCTGGAGAAGGCTCTCATTGAACTTACAGAAAAAGCGGATGGTTTTGCATGTGGAAAATAGTTTACAGATTTTTTTCTTACTTGTTTCTTATTCCGGGAATTCTTTTTTTACACAGGAACGAAAAGACCAAAGGTACTATCAGAGAAAGACTAATACCACCTCAGAAATCTCAAACAGAAAATCAAACTGTATGGATTCATGCGGCATCAATAGGAGAAGCAATCATAGCGATAGCCATAAAAGAGTTTCTTACATCTAAAAAGAAACTATCGTTTGTGGTCACCACAAACACGATTTACGCAAAAGATCTTCTCAAGAGAGAGCTTGGAGAAGAAGTTCAGATTTGCTATGCCCCACTTGATGTTAAGTTTTCTGTTAGATCCTTTATGAGAGGACACAATTTCAGAGCACTTTTATTAATTGAAACCGAATTGTGGCCAAATATGATTTGGGAAGCAAAAAGAACTGGGGTCCCAGTTCTCATTTTAAACGGAAGGATTTCAGATAGAACATTTCCCATATACAGAAAGATCTCTTTTTTCATGAAAGACGTGTTATCAAGTATAGACTTCGTACTTGCTCAATCAGAGTTACACGCCGAAAGATTCCGATATCTCGGGGTCAAGAAAGATAGGATCCGGGTTATGGGAAATATAAAGTACCTTAGACGAATTGAGATTACAGATGATATGAAAGATAAGAAGAATATAGTCACCTTCGGAAGCGTAAGATCTGGTGAAAAACGAACTGTTTTGGAAGTGATCGAGCAAGTTAAAGTAAACTATCCATATATTACTTTTTTTGTAGCTCCAAGGGAATTCTCGGTTATTTCGGAGCTAGCAAAATCACTGGGAGAACGTTTTCGTTTGGGTTATTTTTCTGCAATAAAAGAGAAAAGCCTTGATCCTTTGAATTTTGACGTGGTTATAGTTGACACGGTTGGAGATTTGCCACAAATCTACCGGAAAAGTCTTTTAGCCTTTGTGGGTGGAAGCCTTATTCCGCATGGAGGACATAATATTTTGGAGCCCTTGTTTTTTGGCACGCCCGTTCTGTTTGGTCCATATATAGAAAATTTTAAAGATTTGTCAGAAGATATTATGGCCAATGGTGCAGGAGCAATGGTAAAGGATCAAGAAGAGCTAAGAAAGATGGTGGAAATGATCATCACTGATGACTCCTTAAGAAAGTCTATGGCTAATAATGGGTGGACTCTTATAAAGAAAAAAAAAGATGAGATAGAAAAAGAATTGGAAGTGATTTTTGAATTCATAAATAAGGGAGGAATGTTCTAGAGATGGAAGAGTTTTCTGAGCTTTTAAAGGTAATGGAAGTATTAAGGGGAGATAAAGGGTGTCCCTGGGACAAGAAACAGACACTTAAAGCATTTAAAACGTTTTTACTTGAAGAAGTGTATGAGCTGATCGAGGCAATAGGAAATAACGATTCGGAATCTATAAAAGAAGAGTTGGGAGATATTCTGTTTCATATAGTATTCATGTCTCAGATATGTAAGGAAGAAAGGCGTTTTGAAATAAAAGACGTGATAAATTGCGCCCGGGAAAAAATGATTAGAAGACATCCACATGTTTTCGGAAATGAGCAACCACCGGTTTCTGTTCCCCAAAGGTGGGAGGAGATAAAAAGAAATGAAAAGAATAACTATTCTCTTTTATCCAACATCCCCAAAACCCTTCCCGCTCTTCTTAAGGCTTATGTGGTTACGAAAAGAGTATCAAGGGTGGGTTTTGATTGGAAGAACATAAATGATGTTTATCGTAAATTGGATGAAGAAATAAACGAGTTGAAGGAGGCTCAGAAATCGGGTAATATTGAAAAAGTTAAGGAAGAGATCGGAGACATCCTTTTCACGATCGTGAACCTTTCGAGATTACAGGGAATAGACCCAGAGGATGCGCTTCGTGGAACTATAGAGAAGTTTGTAAATAGATTCGAATATATACAAAATCGAACAGATATCGGAACAACAAATCTCGACGAAATGGACCGATTGTGGGAAGAAATAAAAAGTATAGAAAAAAAGGGGGTATAACCCCCTTTTATTTTGCCTTTGTTACATTTGCTGCCTGAGGACCCTTTGGACCCTTAACAATATCGAACTCCACTTTTTCGCCCTGCTTTAAAGTTTTGAACCCGTCCTGTTTGATCGCAGAAAAATGGACAAAAACGTCTTCTCCATTTTCCTGTTCGATAAAACCATAACCCTTTGAATCGTTGAACCACTTAACCTTACCTACTGGCATACTTCTTAACTCCTTTCAAGAAAATTAAAGCTGCGAAGCTTTGTGCTATCTTATGATTATTTGGGTTGTATGTCAAGACAAATCTTTCTGTATTTAATTAGTCAGAGATTTAAGGTATAATCTATGGCCTTATAATACAGCGAAGTAGGAGGTGCTTTTGAAGAGCATTGATGAGATCAATGAGAAAATAAAGAGTGGAAAAGTAGTGGTGGTTACTGCCGAAGAAATGGTTGAACTAGTGAAAGAAAAAGGAGTAAAAATGGCCTCTGAAATAGTAGATGTGGTCACAACTGGAACGTTCGGTCCCATGTGCAGTACAGGCATGTTCATTAACTTGGGACATTCAAGTCCAAGGATAAAAATTGGAGGAGGCAAATGTTTTCTAAATGAGGTTCCCGCTTATACAGGTCTTGCCGCAGTGGATATTTACATAGGAGCTACTGCACTGCCTGAAGAGGATCCCAGAAACTCTGTGTATCCCGGCTCTTTTAAATATGGTGGCGGACATGTAATAGAAGATTTTGTAGCGGGTAAAAACATAAAACTCTTGGCTTACGCCTATGGGACTGATTGCTATCCAAGAAGAAAGATAGAAACATATATAAATCGAGAGAATGTGAATGAAGCTTATTTATATAATCCTAGGAATTGCTATCAGAATTATAATGTTGCAGTAAATCTTTCCAGCAGAATACTTTATACTTATATGGGCATTCTAAAGCCTAATCTACAGAACGCCAATTATTGCAGTGCTGGTCAACTTTCACCTTTGCTTAAAGATCCAAACTTCAGGACAATTGGAATAGGAACGAGGATATTTTTGGGAGGAGGGATAGGTTTTGTGGCGTGGCAAGGCACCCAGCATAACCCGAATGTGCCTAGAACCGAAAGTGGTATACCCAGGATGCCTGCTGGAACTCTAGCAGTTATAGGTGACGCAAAAAAAATGAATCCGAGATACCTAAGAGGGGCAAGTTTTGTTGGTTATGGGGCGACAATCTTTGTGGGGGTGGGGGTACCTATTCCAGTTCTCGATGAAGAAGTTGCTTACTACGCGTCAAGAGGCGATGATGAGCTTTTAGCGCAAGTTGTGGATTATGGTAATGATTATCCAGAAAATGTAAAACGGTCATTATGTGAGGTGACGTACGCTCAATTGAAATCGGGGACTATAAAGGTGAACGGAAAAGAAGTGCCATGCTATCCAATATCGAGTTATTCTATGGCTGTAGAAATAGCTGAGACCCTAAAGGAGTGGATTAAAAGCGGATTATTTTATCTCACAAACCCAGTTGAATCGCTCCCTAAAGCAGGTTCCAATCTTAAGATCTGTGCTTTGGAGGATGGAAGAATTGATCCTATGTGAGGTGAGCCGTGAAATTATTTGAAGATTTCTACATCTATCCTTGGATGTCTTTTGAGGAGAATAATTGCAACACCATATTTATAGACGGAAATCCTCCAGTCATCATAGATCCTGGTCACAGACACCTATTCAATCATGTTATAGAGGGCATGGCAAAAGACGGAAAGATCGCAGAAAATATAAAAGTTGTGATTGTTACGCATGGTCATCCTGACCATATTGAGGCTTGTGAGCTATTTGGGCAGGACGTTGTGAAGGCTATAAGTTTTGAGGAATATAAATACATTCGAGGAGATGGGAGAGAACTTTTTTTAGCTTCTGGATCTGAGCCACCCAAAAATGACTGGAAAATTTTTCTTAAAGAAGGAAATTTAAAGATCGGCGATAAGACTTTTAAAATAATAAATACTCCGGGTCATTCACCTGGTTCCATATGTCTATACTGGGAGGAAAGACGTCTTCTCATTTCCGGAGACACTGTATTTTACATGGGTGTGGGAAGATTCGATTTGCCGGGTGGTGAAGAGGAGCGATTAAAACAGAGCGTTAAAAAACTTGCAAAACTCGACATAGAATACCTTGTACCTGGTCACGGAGAAATTCTTGCCGGTTCTAGAGTGATAAAGAAAAACTTCCAAGTGATACTTGATGAATTTTTCTAAGTGATTATAATATGATTCAGAAAAAAGGGAGGTTAGTTTATGAATCACTTTAAAACATTTATCCTAATGATGGCGCTTACCATCTTATTCGTTTTCGTTGGAAGTTTAATTGGAGGTAAAGATGGTGCCTACATAGCTTTCGGTATAGCCCTTCTTATGAATCTCATAAGTTACTGGTTTTCTGACAGGATAGTCTTGGCAATGTATGGAGCAAAAGAGGTCTCTGAAAGGGAGGCACCAGAGCTTTACAGGATGGTATACAATCTTTCCCAGAAAGCGGGAATACCTGTTCCGAGGGTTTACATAATAGAGAACGATAGCCCCAATGCCTTTGCTACCGGAAGAAACCCAGCAAATGGAGTTGTAGCTGTCACAACAGGCATACTAAGACTCCTTGGAAGAGACGAGCTGGAAGGCGTTTTAGCGCATGAAATATCCCATATAAAACACAGAGACATACTAGTTCAGACAATAGCGGCAACACTTGCCGGGGCAATAACTATGCTTGCAAATTTTGCCCGTTTCGCAGCTTTTTTTGGTGGAAGATCTTCAGAAGACGAGGAAGGTGGTGGTGGAAACATTATTGCCCTCATAATATTTTCGATGATAGCAGCGTTTGCAGCCATGCTCATACAGCTTGCCATATCAAGGTCAAGGGAATATCTTGCCGATGAAGGAGGGGCTAGACTTTGTGGAAATCCCCTTTACTTGGCTTCTGCATTAAGGAAACTCGCATTAGGGGTGGCCAGGGTTCCTATGGTACAGGCAAACCCCTCAACAGCTCCCATGTTTATCGTGAATCCTCTTAGAGGTGAAGGTGTACTTTCACTATTCAGCACTCACCCCCCTATTGAAGAGAGAATAAGACGCCTGGAGGCAATGGCATATCTCAGATAGTCCTGACTTTATACCTAGAGACTCAATAATCGATTTACTGGAGAAGATTGATTCAGGGGCTTTAGTGGATGAAGCCCTGAATTTTTATTTCTCCAGTTCCAAAATAGATGAGTCCAGAAAGCCTATAATTTACGAAATAGTTGCGGGTGTAGTAAGGTGGAAGCTTTACCTTGAGTGGTTATTATCCCATCACATAAGAAAGAAAGTAAAAAAAAAGATAGAAAATTTACTGAAGTTAACCCTCTATCAAGTAGAGTTTATGAAGAAACCTGCGTATCATGTAGTACATGAGGCTGTTTCATTTGCGAAATCGCGGTGGGGAGAAGAAATTGGTGGATTTGTCAACGCTGTCTTAAGGAATCACATGAGGTTCAGAAAGAACTATAGTCCACCGGATTTATCAGTTAAGTATTCATTCCCCACATGGCTAGTAAAAAGATGGCAAAAGAGGTTTGGAGATGAAGTAGAGCACCTACTTTCTCATCTTAATTCCCCCTCTTTATTTGGCGTAAGGGTGAACCCTAAAAAGATTAGTAGTGACGAAGTTATAAAATACTTTGAAAACGTAGGTATTCAAGTTCAGAAAGGCAGATACTTAGAATATGCTTTATACGTAAATAAGCTCACACCAGTTCTCAAAAGCGATCTCTTCAAGCTCCAGTTAATATACATTCAAGATGAAGCTTCACAGTTAGTTTCTGAAGCCTTGGAAGTAAAGGAGGGCGGGAAAGTTCTCGATGCTTGTTGTGGATATGGAACCAAAACTAGTCATATTCTTGATATGTATGCGGAGAAATGTAAAGTGATTGCCCTTGATAAGTCAGGAAGAAAAGTTAAGAAGGTTTCTCCTCAGGCTTTGAGGGTGATTGGAGACATCTTTAGTATCCCGTTCAAAAAGGATTCTTTTGACACAATTCTCCTTGACGCCCCCTGTTCATCACTGGGTATAATTCAAAAACACCCGGAGATCAAGTGGCGTATCTCAGAATCTGACATAGAAAGATTTTCAGAGATTCAGGTCTCCCTTTTAAAAAAGTTGTGGGAAACTTTAAAGCCTGGAGGCACCTTAATATACAGTGTTTGTTCTTTTGAACCCGAAGAGACAGAACGCGTAATTACTGAATTGATCAACACAGAAGAAGTTTTGGTAGAAAAGGTGTTTCCCTTTGTAGAAGGTAGTTTTTTTATCTCAATCCCACACAGAACAGGAATGGATGGATTCTTCATAGCAAAGATGAAAAAGGCGAGAAAGTGAAAAAACTTTTTTACGTACTAGTAATGTTCATTACCTTTATATTTTCTATGTACCTGACAATGGGTTTTTTACTAAAAACTGAGAAAACTATCCTGTGTCCAGACATAAGGGGATTAACATTACCTGAAGCGGAATTGATTCTTAAAAAGTGCGGACTTGAACTTCAAATACTAAGACAAGAGAAAAGGAGTGATGTTGCAAAAGGGGTGATTGTTAGGCAAAGACCAGAAGGAAATGTCCCCGTCAAAAAAGGTAGAAGGGTGTACGTTACAGTTTCCGCTGGCCCGGACCTTGTGATCGTTCCAAACGTAAAAGGTCTTACAGTGGAGACAGCATATGCAGTGGTTTCTGAAAAGAAGATAAAGATAAAAGAAAAAATTCTCGTCCCAAGTAAGTATGATGGTAAAGTCCTGGCTCAAATACCAAAAGAGAGTGAGAAAATACTTGAAGGAGAAGGGATAGTGGTGATTGTAGGTAGAAAACCTGAAAAATACTTTGTAATGCCAGAGATAAGCAATTGGGACTTCAAAGAACTTATAGAAGAATTAGAATCGAAAGAAATTAGCTACAAAATAACGTACGAGAAAAATGAAAACCCAGGATGGCTAAACAGAATAACGGTTGATAAGAAACCGGGTACCATTTTCCGATCGAGCGAGACAGTATCAATTAACGTTTTTATTGGAGGTTAAAATGGTGAATGTTCTTATTGCTCCTTCGATTCTTTCCTGCAATTTTCTTGAACTCGGAAGAGAGATAAAAGAAATCGATGAAGCTGGGTGTGATCTTATTCACGTGGATGTTATGGATGGACATTTCGTTCCTAATATTACGGTCGGTCCAATGATTGTTGATTTTATAAGAAACATAACGGAAAAACCTCTTGACTGCCATTTAATGGTGGAAAGACCCTACCGCCTTGTAAAAGATTTTATAAAAGCTGGTTCGGACATAATAACAGTTCATGTTGAGTCAGATGCTCACATACTGCGGACAATAGATATGATCAAAGGAGAGGGTAAAAAGGCCGGGGTGACACTTAATCCAGGGACTAGCCTACACTCTGTAGAGGAAATTCTTCCATATGTCGACGTTCTCCTTATAATGACTGTAAATCCTGGTTTTGGTGGACAACCTTTTATTCCGTCTATGTACGATAAAATAAAAAAAGCAAAAGATATGATTGAAAAGGTTAACAGGAAAGTTCACCTTGAAGTCGACGGTGGGATAAAGGTCTCCAATGCGAAGAAAGTTGTATTATCAGGCGCTGATATACTTGTAATGGGTACTGAAATCTTCGGAAGCAAAAACTATAAGCAAAAAATCACCGAGGTGAGAAATAGTGTGGGTGAGTGAAAAAGAAAAGCGAACTCGTCTTATAAAACAAGAACTTACAACTCTAAAAAGGGAACTTGTAAAAAAGGATTTGGAAAACCTTCTTCTAAATGCAAACCTTGATTACAGGCAAGAACATGGTTTGTTAGTAAACGTACCTTTCTTTGACGAAGTGATCGAACTTGGTATTCCCTCTTTTTCTTTCCGAAAGAGCAGAGGAAATGTGGATACTTTACTGAAAATCGTTATCTTAAAATATTTGAAAAATTTAGAAAAAATTAATGATGAAAAATTTTTTGATTTTGTAAACCTGAGGGAGCTTAGTCTTATAAAAGCGAAAACTCTAAAAAGTATTGAGAGATTATTTGCCTATGATGCAAAAAGTTTTCTGAGATACGGTATAGCGTTAGGAGGAAAAGAAATGGCCTATAGCGATACAAGCATTATTTTTACTATACTGCCAGGGGTGGAGATTTTATTCGTTTTTAGAGAAGCGGAGGAAGAAAGAGAAGCGAAACTCGATGTTTTGGTAAAAAAAAATATTCAACAGATTTTTTCTGAAACAGAGCTTTTGTATCTGACTAAGATCATAATAAAGAAAATATTGAACTACGCGAAACTTAAAATGTGCGAGGACTTCCTATAGTAGTTTAATCTTGTAATTTTTCGTAATAGTGTCTGTTTGAGTTATGCCAAAGCAATTAAGCCTCTTCATTTAAACACTGAATCTTATATGTAAAATATCCCCATCTTTCACAATGTAATCCTTACCTTCCAGATGAACTAACCCCCTTTCCCTTGCTTCTTTCTCTGATCCTGCTTTGACGAAATCGTCGTAAGAGATCACCTCAGCCTTTATAAAACCCTTCTCCATGTCAGAATGAATCTTCCCAGCGGCCTCTACGCAGGTAGTTCCTCTCTTTATGGTCCACGCTCTCACTTCTTTTCCAACTATAGTGTAAAAAGTTATTAAGTCTAAGATTTTATAAGCTGTCTTCACTATTTTTTCTACGGCAAGTTCCTCAAGACCATACATTTCCATGAACGATCTTTTTTCTTCATAAGGAATACAAGAGAGTTCCTCCTCAAGTTTACCGCATACATATACCACTGTGGTATGCCTTTTTTTTGCGTGTTCCTCGATTTCGTCAATAGGAGTTCTACCGATGAGCTCCTCTCCTATATTCCCGATGTAAAAGAAAGGCTTTGCGCTCAAAAGGCTGAATGATTTAAGTAAAGATCTTTCTTCTGTATTAAAGGATGATGTGTCTATGAAACTATAAGATTCCAGGATGCTTTTAACTTTTAGTAAAAGATCGATTTCTTTTTTTTGCTTTTCTCCGGAAAGTTTTAGCATTCGTTCCAGTTTTTTCAATCGTTCCTCTATTATCTCCAAATCAGAGATGATAAGTTCGGTTTCCACAATTTCAATATCTCTTTTTGGATTGACAGTACCGTATACGTGAGTAATATCACCCCTTTCGAAACATCGAACAACATGTCCTATGGCATCTACTGTCCTTATATGAGAGAGAAATTTGTTTCCAAGACCCTCTCCTTTATGGGCATCTTTTATTAATCCTGCAACATCGAAGAATTCAATGCTGGTGTATGTCACTTTTTCAGGATTCACTATCGATGCCAATACCTTCAATCTTTCGTCCGGCACATGAGAAGCACCCACGTTGGGCTCGATAGTGCAAAAAGGATAGGGATGGGCACCAGCGCAAAGTCCAGTGAGCGCATTAAATATGGTAGATTTCCCAGAATTAGGAAGACCTATTAGTCCACAAGAAATTCCCATTTTTCATCTCATCCATTTCCGGTTGTAAAGGCTCATCGCTTTGTGCTTTCCTTCCCGGATGAGAGTCTCTATGGCTTGGGCAGCTCTATCTATAATTTCTGGAAGGAGATTTTTCTCTTCTTCGGTGAATGGAGAAAGAACATAATCCTCCGCATTTTCAGACTTGGGTCTTCCAATCCCCACTTTTAGCCTAAAAAAATCCCTCGTACCGATGTGTTCAATTACTGATCTGACCCCTCTGTGACCTCCGTCTCCCCCGTTCCATTTGATTTTTAATTCCCCAAACTCGAGATCCATATCATCATGAACTATAATAAGATGTTCACTTTCGATATTGAATTCTTTCATAAGAATCTGGACCATCTTCCCTGAGAGGTTCATAAAAGTTTGAGGCTTTGCTAGTAATATATTGTCTGATAGTCCTATGATTGAACCGTGAATCTTTTGGCAGAGTGGCAACCCGAGCCTGGACGAAAGCCTTTCTACTACCAAATACCCCGCATTGTGCCTTGTGTTTTTATATGCGAGTCCTTTATTACCGAGTCCACATATAAAATACACCTAGGTCGCTATTCCTCTTCTTTCTTTTTCTCTATTCTTTCTGGCTCGGTGGTTTCTGTTGAAGGACCTACCTCTTCAGATGTAGGTGGCACAATGGTCACAACAGCCACATCGAGACTTCCCAATATTTTTATGCCAGGAATAGTTATTTCGTTTAAATGGACAGAGTCTCCTATATCCAGGTTAGATATGTCAATTTCTATTTTTTCTGGAATCTGATTGGGTAAACATTCTATGAGAACAGAGTGAAGATGTTGCTCGACTATCCCACCTTTTTTTGTCCCTATTGATTCACCCACGATATGAATACCAACCTCAATTTCTACCGGTCTTTCCATGGAAATTTGTAAAAAATCTACATGAAGAACCTTATCACCAAGATAGTCGTACTGAATATCCTTGACCATGACAGGTCTCTCTTCATACGAACCGTTGCTCTTTATTTTTAATGTCGCTATGGTAGTCCTTTTAAAATTCTTATGGAACCTGTTCCACTCCTTAAGATCAATAGAAATGAGTGTAGGGTCAATATCCTTTCCATATATAATGGCAGGAATTTTATTTGCCGATCGAAGTTTTCTTGCTTGAGATTTGCCTTTTTTTGTACGTTTCTCTGCGTAAATTACTGCATTTTCCATGTTCTTTCCTCCGCTTCTAAATTATACAAAGAGTGAGCTTACTGATTCGTCGTTGTGAATTCTCTTTATAGCTTCTCCTAAAAGTGGAGCTACATCAAGGACCTTTATCTTATCAAGCTTCTTTGCCTCATCTGAAAGAGGAATAGTATTGGTCACAACCAACTCTATAAGTTCTGAATCTCTTATTCTTTCTACTGCAGCTCCAGAAAGAACGGGATGTGTACAAGATGCCATCACAGACTGCGCTCCGTTTCTCATGATCGCTTCTGCAGCCTGGACTATGGTACCCCCGGTATCTATTATGTCATCTATAAGTATAGCCACTTTATCCCTCACATCTCCAACCAAGTGCATCACTTTTGAAACATTTTCTTTTTCCCTTCTCTTATCAATTATGGCAATAGAAGCGTTTAACCTTTTGGCTAGCTCTCTTGCTCTTTCTACACCTCCGGCATCAGGAGCCACAATCACTGTGTTGTCCCTGATTTTCTTCAAGTATTCAAGTTGAACAGGTAGAGCATAAAGGTGATCAACAGGAATATCAAAAAAACCTTGTATTTGCCCCGCATGCAAATCCATCGTTAGTACTCTTGAAGCGCCAGCAACAGTAATGAGATTAGCGACGAGTCTAGCGCTTATGGATGTTCTTGGAACCACCTTTCTATCTTGTCTTGCGTATCCGTAGTAAGGAATCACAACCGTTATTCTCTGAGCAGAGGCTCTTTTCAACGCATCTACCATGATTAAAAGCTCCATGAGATTGTGATTTACTGGTGGGCAAGTCGGTTGAACCACAAAAGTATCCATTCCCCTTACGCTTTCCTCTATTATAACTTGAACTTCACCGTCGCTAAATGTACCTACCCGGGCTTTCCCTATTTCCACACCCAGATAACTACATATTCGTAAAGCCAAGTCAGGGTTCGCGTTTCCAGTAAATATCTTTAACTTATTCACCATTTTTCCCCCATAAAAAACTGGGGCGGGAGGATTCGAACCTCCGAATGCGGGCTCCAAAGGCCCGTGTCTTACCGCTTGACGACGCCCCAAATCTACTTTTCTTTTCTCTTTGATATCTCTTTTTCGTATTCTTTTAGGACAACGTTCTCTATTTTTTGCCTCGTTTCTGCATTCAAGGGATGAACGGTATCCCTGTATGTGCCATCTTTCATTTTCTTACTTGGCATTGCAACAAATACCTTATTATCACTCTGTATTATCTTAAGATCTCTAACTATAAAACAGTTATCAAACACGATAGTTGCGTAAGCTTTTACTTTTTTATCATTTACTGGGACAACCCGTACGTTAGTTATCTCCATAAATGCCTCCCTATATACTCCGGGCAACAAAAACCTGTCCACAAGACTCAAGGCTTTTTGCTACCCTTTCTGCGTCACTTTTGCTTTCAAAGCATCCAAAAACTGAAGACCCGCTTCCACTCATCGATGCTCCCTTAGCACCAAGTTTAATAAGCTTTTCTTTTATGGTTTTTATTCTGGGACATAATCTCTGAGCTGCGTCTTCAAGATCATTTTCAAGAATCCCTGCTATCTCTTCTAATGCGTTGAAATGATTTCTCAATTTAATATCATTTTCGGTTTTTGTCAACACGAATTTAAAGTTACTGTACACCTCTTTGGTAGGGATTTCCACCCCTGGAAAAACTATTACATACCATATCGTAGGCAAAGTAATGGGAGCGATTTTTTCACCGATACCTCTTATCATACAGGGCTTACCGTAAAGGAATAGAGGAACGTCCGCCCCTAAAGCCTTACCAAGATCTAAAAGTTCTTCTTCCGAAATTTTCAAATTCCACATTTGCATCAAAGTCTTAATCACGGTGGCTGCATTACTACTTCCACCTCCAAGCCCGGAACCTATGGGGATTCTCTTTGTGACTTCGACATATACGCCCTTTTTGATTTCAAATTGTTTTTTTATTAATCTTACAGCTCTGTATATGATGTTATCTTCTCCCTCAGGCATCTCGCCGAACACTTTTTTTACTACTATTTTATCCTCTTTTAAGTCCATAATTTTTATCTCATCAAAAAGAGAAATTAGATCCACTAAACTTACTATTTCGTGATAACCATCCTCTCTCTTTCTAACCACCCGGAGGAAAAGATTGACCTTTGCAGGAGAAATAAGTGTTTTCTCCAAAGCTTTAAATCACCCTCTCTATATTGAATCTGTCAGGAGAAAAATCCGATTTGGAAATGATATTTATTTTCTTTCCATAAGTAGACTCTAATAATTCTAGAGCATCTTTTTCTTCTTCATAGATCAAGTTTGCAATATCAGGGGAAAGATAAACGTTAAACATTTTTGGTTCTTCTTTCATACAGGCATACCTTAATTCTCTCAGTACTGAGTAACAGATCGAGTATTTTGAATTTACGTACCCAGAGCCTTCACAGTGAGGACATGGCTCTCCACAACTACTTCTCACACACGAGCCTCGATGGTCGTACTTTCATAGATAGGATAAGGCAGGCAGGGTATACTTATAACACTGTTCTCGGAGAGAACATTGCCTGTGGCATAGCTAC
>JAOADT010000012.1 GCA_026417175.1 Deltaproteobacteria bacterium
GTATACACATATGCTAGCTGTAGCTGGATTAGCAACGACACTTTTTCTGGGGGGATGGCACGGGCCTTTCCTTCCCGGTCCTCTTTGGTTCCTTGTCAAGGTTTTCGTTCTTGTCTTTGTCTTTATATGGGTTAGAGCGACTTACCCTAGATTGAGGTACGATCAGATAATGAAGCTTGGTTGGAAAGTTCTTATCCCCCTTACAATACTAAATCTAGTAGTTACCGCATTCATAGTGGCAGTGAGGTGATGATATAATGATAATGCCTCTAATAAAAGGATTGATGCTTACCCTTTCAAGGTTCTTTTCAAAACCTATTACTATTCAGTATCCGGAAGAGAAAAGAACTCCTTATCCCACGTGGAGAGGGATTCACTACTTTATGACAAACGAAAAGGGAGAGACCATATGTGTGGCCTGTGGTCTGTGTGTCGCATATTGTCCTTCTCAGTGCATAACTTTGGAGATAGGTGAGAGAGAGGACGGTTCAAGATACCCCATAAAATACGAGATAGATGAGCTTAGATGTGTGTTCTGTGGGTTTTGTCAGGAGATATGTCCTGTGAATGCAATAAGGATGAGCACAAACTATGAGTATGTTCACTACGATAAGGATAGCTTTAAACTAACCAAAGAAAAGTTAATATCACTTAAGGAAAAGGTGTAGGATGGTACCTATAGTTTTTAAATGGATAGTCTTTTTAGTGGCTTCTTTACTGGCAATTTTTTCAGCAATAATGATGGTAACTAGAAGGAACCCTGTACATAGTGCCCTTTGGTTAGTAGTTACATTCATATCTTTGGCCGTGCTTTACTTCCTTTTAAATGCCACGTTTATAGCCATATCTCAGATCATAGTTTATGCTGGTGCCATAATGATGTTATTTCTTTTTGTCATAATGCTCATCCATCTTGAAAAAGGACCTGAAGAACTAAAAGTACTTGGAGCTTCAAAAATATTCGCAATAGTTTTGACAGTATTACTGTTTGTTGAGATTGCAGTTGGTGTGTATTATTACAGAGTAACGACATTCAAGCCAGGGCCGATGCCTTTAGGAGATGCGAAGACAGTAGGTTTCCTTCTGTACACTAACTATCTTTTTCCATTTGAGATAGCTTCCATTCTTTTGCTTGTTGGCATAGTAGGAGCGGTTATGCTGGCAAAAAGGAGGAAGGAGTAATGGTTGAATTCTCCTATAATCTTTATCTTCTTCTCAGTGCGATCTTGTTCACCATAGGGGCTGTCGGAGTAATAACGAGGAGAAATGGAATAATAGTTTTTATGTGCATAGAACTGATGCTTAACGCAGCGAATCTTGCCTTTATATCGGCAACTGGGATTCATAAAGGTTTAGAGGGTATGATTTTTGTCTTTTTCGTTATGACAGTTGCTGCAGCTGAGGCTGCAGTTGGACTGGCTATATTTGTAATGATTTTCAGACTTAGAGGAACGATCAGTGTGGATCAAATGAATCTATTGAAAGGATGAGGTGAAGATGAGCGAGTACATCTGGCTAATACCCTGTTTTCCAGCGGTCGGATTTTTAATCAATGGTCTTCTTGGCAAAAAGTTACCAAAGGCCGTTGTGTCATGGGTAGGATGCCTTTCAGTATTTTTCTCGTTTGTTTGTTCCGCAGTCTTATTTTTTGAGTTGCTTAGATTAGCCCCAGAAGCTCGAATTATAGAAAAAGACGTTTTCGACTGGATTGTCTCCGGAGAGTTTGTTACGAGAGTTGGGTTCAGAATAGATCCGCTTTCGATTGTTATGTGTCTCGTGGTTTCAGGAGTTGGTTTCCTTATTCACGTTTATTCAGTGGGTTATATGCATGACGATCCAGGCTATTCAAGATACTTTACTTACCTCAACCTTTTCGTGTTTATGATGCTCATCCTTGTTACTGCTAATAATTTGCTACTTATGTTTGTAGGATGGGAAGGGGTTGGGCTTTGTTCTTACCTTTTAATAGGTTTTTGGTTTGAGAAAGATTCAGCCTCAAACGCTGGTAAAAAAGCATTCATAGTAAATAGAATTGGGGATTATGGATTTTTGGTTGGAATTTTTCTTCTATTTGTGTCACTAGGCACCAAAGGCGTCTGGACGCTAAATTTTTCTGAGCTTGAAAGAAACGCTAATCTTTTAAGTGAAAGTTTGACTGCCCTGATTACACTTCTCTTCTTCATAGGTGCAACGGGCAAGTCGGCTCAAATACCTCTTTACGTTTGGCTTCCAGACGCTATGGAGGGTCCTACTCCTGTAAGTGCTCTTATTCATGCTGCGACAATGGTTACCGCTGGAGTTTATATGATCGCTAGGCTGAATTTTCTGTATAGTATGGCGCCCGAAATAATGTTTATAGTTGCACTAGTGGGCGTACTTACCGCCATGTTTGCGGCTTCAATAGGTTTCGCTCAGTATGATATAAAGAGAGTCCTTGCATACTCAACTATTAGCCAGTTAGGCTATATGTTCGTTGGTGTTGGTGTTGGTGCTTACGCAGCAGGAATATTTCATTTGATGACACACGCTTTCTTTAAAGCTTTACTTTTCTTGGGTGCCGGCAGCGTTATGCACGCCCTTGCTGGAGAATTGGATATGAGAAAAATGGGAGGGCTTAAAAAGTACCTTCCTACGACCCATTGGACCTTTCTTGTGGCATGTCTTGCAATTGCAGGTATACCAGGGTTATCTGGATTCTTTTCGAAGGATGAGATCCTATGGAAGGCATTCTTGTTTCCTCACGCGGGAGTTTTAATATACATAATCGGTCTAGTGACAGCGGGTATGACTGCCTTCTATATGTTTAGACTCCTTTTTAACACATTTTATGGTAAGGAGCGGTTGGACGAAGAGGTAAAACATCACGTTCATGAATCACCTAAAGTTATGACCATTCCGCTTATAATTCTTGCAATCCTTTCTATAGTTGGGGGATACGTAGGCATTCCACACGCTCTTGGAGGAGGGGCACATTTTGAAAAATTTTTGGAGCCCGTGTTTAGAGGGGTTTCTCAAAAAGCCGATTATCACCATTCGTTAGTAGTTGAAATCGGTCTTATGGTACTTTCCGTAATTGTGGCGTTAATCGGAATTTATGTTGCCTATGTTTACTTCCTTAAAAAACCCGATCTATCGGAAAAATTTGTAAAAAAACACGAAAAACTTTATAAAACCGTACACAACAAATATTTCGTGGATGAAATATACGGGTTTCTCTTTGTTGATAATCTCTTAAGAGTAGGTCGATTTTTGAAGAATGTAATAGATGAAGCAATAATAGACGGTATTGTAAACGGTTTGGGTTACTTTATGAGGGGGTTGGGAGGTATTTTAAGATTTCTCCAATCGGGCTATGTCCAGGCGTACGCCTTCTCTATGATCGTTGGAGCGATTGTAGTTGTCGGTTATCTACTAGTAAAAGTTATACCTTAAGGAGAACCAAATGACGGGTATGCCTATCTTAAGCATCATCATTTTCTTTCCTCTCGTAGGGGCTTTCCTTCTGCTTTTTATACCTAGACAAAGAGATTTCGCAATAAAAAGTACTGCACTTTTCTTTTCTGTAATAGAATTTTTCCTTTCTCTACCACTATTTTTCTTATTTGATGACACTAAAAAAGGGATGCAATTTGTAGAAAAGAGGTCATGGTTCCCGGAATGGGGGATCAATTATTTTCTTGGGATAGATGGAATAAGCTTACTTCTTATCCTTCTAACGACATTTCTTACGGTTTTGTGTGTTCTTTGTTCATGGAATGACATTAAAATAAAAGTTAAAGAATACTACGTATCCTTTCTTTTTCTTGAAACGGCCATGATAGGTACGCTTTGTGCCTTGGACCTGGTACTCTTTTACATTTTCTGGGAATTAATGCTCGTTCCAATGTACTTGTTAATAGGAGTCTGGGGAGGACCAAGACGGATATACGCCGCTTTAAAATTTTTTCTTTACACTATGGCGGGAAGTGTTCTTATGCTTCTTGCCATTTTTGTTCTTTACTATCTTTACTTCAAAGAAAAAGGTGTCTTCACATTCAATGTTCTTGAACTTTATCATGCCCATGTACCCATATCTTTGCAGTACATTCTCTTTTCTGCTTTTGCCCTGTCTTTTGCTATTAAGGTACCCATGTTTCCTTTTCATACATGGCTTCCTGATGCCCATACAGAGGCGCCAACCGCAGGCAGTGTGATACTTGCAGGTGTGCTCCTGAAAATGGGCACCTATGGCTTTTTAAGATTTGCGATCCCTCTTTTTCCCAAAGCTGCATTTGATGCAGTGCCGTTAATCTCAATACTTGCCATAATAGGCATCATATACGGAGCTATTGTGAGCATGATGCAGCCTGATCTAAAAAGGCTTATTGCTTTTTCTAGTGTGAGTCATCTTGGATATGTAATGCTCGGGATGTTTGCATTTAATATGCAGGGCGTAGAGGGCAGTATATACCAAATGCTAAATCACGGTATATCCACTGGAGGACTTTTCCTATTGGTAGGTATGATTTATGAGAGAAGACACACGAGAATGATATCTGATTTTGGAGGTTTGTCTTCTGTAATGCCCGTATATGCCATATTTTTCATGATTGTTACTTTATCTTCTATTGCCCTTCCGGGGACAAACGGTTTTGTCGGAGAATTTTTGATTCTTCTCGGAGCATTTAAAGCAAAGAAACTTTACGGGATACTCGGTGCAACGGGCGTGATTCTTGGCGCGGTTTATATGCTTTGGATGTTCCAGAGAGTGATGTTTGGTGTTATAAAACACGAGGAGAATAGACAGTTAAAAGATCTCTGTGGAAGAGAAGTTTTCATACTTTCTTGCATAGTCTTTTTTATAGTATTCATGGGTGTGTATCCGAAAGTCTTTTTCAAGAAAATGGATGTAACTGTTCATGAATTTTTAAATTTTGTAAAAGAACGGAACGCATACTACGCCAGCACTGAGGATCCTCAAAAACTGTCCTCGATTATAAAACTTAGAGGAGAGAGATGATGGATGTAAAATTTCCTGTGGATGAACTCATCCTTATTGCACCAGAGATAATCCTTTGTGGTTTTGGGCTTTTACTCCTTTTAATAGAAGTATTTTTGAAGACAAAGTCGAAATCCTTTCTTGGAATTCTCACCCTAGTTTCCGCTGGATCGGCTCTTGTTTTCGTTTTAAAGCTCTCCTCTTTTAGTACTGATTTATTCTTTGGCCTATATTCACTCGATTCCTTGGGAAGCTTAACAAAGGGTCTCATCCTAGTAATGTTGATTCTTGTTGTAATTATGTCCTTAAGATATGTTGAAAGAGAAGAGGTCATAAGCGGAGAGTATTACCCGCTCCTTCTATTTTCCACATTGGGCATGATGATTATGGTATCATCGAAGAATCTTCTCACTATCTTTGTTGGACTAGAGCTTATGTCTCTATCTATCTACATACTCGTCGGACTATTTAGAGATAATCTTAAGGCGGCGGAAGCTTCGCTTAAGTACTTTCTTTTAGGCGCATTTGCAAGTGCATTTCTTGTTTACGGTATAGCACTTCTTTACGGAAGCACTGGCTCTTTGGATATAAAAGGATATTTAGAAGTGATCGCTAAAGGTGATACTTCAACAGTGCTCATAATTGGGGTTGCCTTGATAGCGGTGGGTTTTGCCTTTAAAATTGCACTGGTACCCTTTCATATGTGGACACCTGACGTGTATGAGGGCGCTCCCACATCGATTACTGCTTTTATGGCAGCTGGGGTGAAAAGCGCTGCGTTTGTAACTTTTCTGAGGGTATTTTACACTGCCTTTTTGCCCCTTATTAAACAATGGGGAGATATCCTCTGGCTTTTAGCTGTAATTACTATGAGTTACGCAAATTTAACAGCCCTGGTGCAGCAAAATATAAAAAGAATGCTTGCTTATTCGAGCATTGCCCACGCAGGTTACATTCTTGTAGCTTTTGTTACGGGTGAAAAGATTTTATCCTCCAGCATAATCTACTATCTAGTTGCATACACTTTCATGAATGTGGGCGCTTTTTCGTGTGTGATTCTAATGGGAAGAAAAGGAGAAGAAAATCTTGACATAGATAGTTATGCAGGTCTTTCGGCAAGACATCCCTTTGTTGCTTTCTGTTTGACTATTTTTCTTCTTTCGCTCACTGGAGTTCCTCCTCTTGCTGGATTCATGGCAAAGTTTTACGTTTTCTCGACAGCTATTAAAGCTGGTTATGTTTGGCTTGCCATTATAGGTGTATTAAATAGTGTAGTAGCTGCCTACTATTACCTCAGGGTAATAATGTATATGTACTTTAGAGATCCTGTAAAAGAGATCGGGAGGATAGATCTCTCCCCATCGTATATTCTTGTGTCTCTTATATGCATCTTTTTCCTTATCTACACGGGTATCCTTCCAAGGGAGCTCATGTTACTTGCGGAGGGAGCTGTATCCGTATTTTTCTAATTTGACATAGGGGTCCAAGTACATTATAATCATGACATGATGCGGTCAGCTATTTTTTTAGTCCTTATTTCATTTCTTATTTCGTCATGCAGTCACGTACCATTTGTTAAGAAAAAAGAGGCTTCGCAGAAGGAAGTCGCGAAAAAAGAAGAAAACCAGAAAAAGCCTGAGAAAATCGAGGAAGACCAGCCAAAGCCTGGCGATATAAAAGTTATAGACGGGGTTGAGTACATATACGCCCGTAATAGAAGATTTATGTTGTCTCCATATGAGCCGGAATACGTATGGATAAGAAAAGATCAATACAGGCCCAGTCTTGGTGATGCTCTCTCAGGGGTCTTTAGTGAAAGACAACAAAGACAGGAACTTGAGAAGAGGATCGCAAAACTGGAAGAAGATTTGAAAAAAAAGGGACTTCAGCCACAAGTGGTTTACCCTGCCCAGATAGGTAGCTATCCTATGATACCATCTGTTGTTGCAAGCCCTGTTGTATTTGATTTTCCTTCGCCCAGAATGAAAAGAAAGGTGGTAGTTCTACCTTTTGACGATAGGACTAACTATAAGGAAGAAAAACTTGGAGAGATGGCAACGAGAAGGCTCATCAATAGACTCGAAGGCACAGGGACTGTAGTGTGTGTCGAAGCATCAACGATCGAATTAAAAGGATCATTCTTGGACTTGACGAACATGAGGTTGCTTAACGAAGTATACGGAGTCCAGGCGCTAATTGTCGGTGAGTTAAGTGATGTCTATACTTCTACAGCTAAACTTGAAGGTAAAGATGAAAAAGAAGTTTCGTTCGCGGTTTCAAACTTAAACGTTAATGTTTTTAGCACAGAAACCGGTACCCTTATTAAAAAACTTTCAGGAAGAAACCCAGTATCTCTATCTCGGGAAAGAGGCGAATACAGTTCTGAAAAAGCAAAAATCCGTGCAATAGATTTGGCAATCGAAGTAATTGCAGAAGATTTACTCAGATCTGTACTTTCCATAGATTGGCATGCCAGGGTAGCCTCTATTGATAAGGACGGTATTTATATAAACGCGGGAAGGTTATCTGGACTTAAAGTAGGTGATGTGCTCGAAGTGTATTCTCCAGGTTCCCACGTTTTTGATGAGAAGACAAGGATTCCTATAGGAATAAAAAAGGGTGAGTATAAAGGTGAACTTGAGATAAAAGAACTTTTCGGCTTGGATGCATCCGTTGCAAAAGCCAGAAAGGGAACAAACTTCTCACCTTCTGATATGGTTTATCTCAAGAAGGATTAATATTCATTTTATAAAAGACAAAACGTTTCTAAAAACCTCAGTCCCGGCTTTTTTAAGTAGCTCAAAAATGAATATCTCCGTCGTAGATATAATGCAACCAACCTGCCTCATTCTCTCTATGGCTATGTCTCTATTAATCAAGCTTCTCGAGGACACCGCGTCTTGAAGAACGTGAACACGGAACCTATCAACAGCATATATAGCTGTTTGTAAAACGCAGATATGTGACTCTATTCCAGCCAAGATAAGTGTATTTTTTCTTGATCGCTCAACCTCCATCTCGAAATCAGGACAGAAGAAACAATTAAAATGAATTTTTGAGATTGTGGTTCCCTCATAAATGTCCTTTATCTCTTTTATAGTAGGTCCAAGTTTTTCCTGTTCTGTAAATAAAACTCTTAAATCCAATATCTTTGCGAATTTGAGCAGTTTAGTGATATTCTTAATCATAGACTCTTTTTCGGCCACAACTGGAACGAGTTTTTCCTGGACGTCTATAATCACTATCAGACAGTCTTCCGGCTCAAGAAGGCTATTTGTTTTTTTTGTGTGTGAACTCACTGGTTATCCCTCTTTTCTTAAAGTTTTAACAAGATATGCAACCCTTTTTCCAAGTTTTCTAGCGTTTTCTAAAGTCACATTATCAGGCTTTCCAGAACAGGCCACTCCGTAATGACCTGTAGCGTCCATGGGATCACCGACAACTATCATACCGTAAATGAGTAATGCTTGGATAATTGACATCATTGTTGTCTCCTTTCCACCAGTTGGGTCTCCTGAAGTAGCGAATGCTGCACCGATTTTATTTTCCATCTGCCTTCTCACACTTACAAATTTATCAAAGACTTCTTTCAATTCTGCAGCCATGGTTCCGAAATAAACAGGAGAACCAGCAATGATTCCGTCTGAGCTAAGAAAATCATCTTTTGTCACTTCGTTAGTCGATTTGAGTAATGGGCTCACCCCCTCCACCTCGCTTACACCCTTTGCGATTTCTTCAGCCAGTTTTTTTGTGTTGCCAGTTCTTGAATAATAAAGGACAAGAACCTTCATGATTCCTCCAATCTGTCATTCTTTAGGATGTATATATCAGGTAAATTTCTATATTTTTCCGCATAGTCTATCCCGTATCCCACAACGAAGCCATCGTCAAAACTATACCCGATGTAGTCACACTCGAGATCGACCTTTCTTCTTGCCCTTTTGTCAAGAAGAGTGCAGATTTTAAGTCTTTTTGGTCCCCTCTCCAACAGTAGTTCTTTTACGTACTTAAGTGTAAGCCCCGAATCAACTATGTCCTCCACAATAATTACGTTTTTTCCATTTATGTCAACCTCAAGGTCTTTGATTATCTTTATTTCTCCACTGGAACTCATTCTATCACCGTACGAGGAGACTCTTAGAAAGTCTACAGTGCATGGATTATCCACGTTTCTTATAAGATCTGAGGCAAATACGAAAGAGCCCTTTAGCAAGCAAACAAATATTATCTCTTCATCGGCAAAATCTCTCTCTATTTCTTTAGCGATTCTTTTTACGATTCGTTCTATTTCTTCTCTACCTAAAAGTGGCACAAGCATTTTTATTTAAAGAGCATGCTTTAAAACATATATTTGTGGAGATTCTGGTAAAGTGTTATCTTTGATTTCCACTTCAAATGATTCAAGCTCTTTTACATTATTTTTCCCCTGAGTGAAGGAACCAACCCCAGAAATAGGGAACCCGCATTTATCAGTCTTGAAATGCATAGGAATAGTAACTCTAGGATTTAAGGATTCCATCACAGATGTTGCCTCTTTCGCGTCAATGGTGAAATATCCTCCAACGGGAAGAAGTAAAATATCCACCTTGCCGATCTGTTTTACCGTATCTTTGTCCAACACGTGACCAAGATCGCCCAGATGGAGTAATCTCAAATTCTCTGTTTCTATAAGAAACATGAGGTTTTTGCCCCTTTCCTTTCCTGAGGACGAATCGTGAAACGATGGAATAGCCTTTATCCTTAAACCTTTTATCTCCTTTTCTCCTGGACTGTTGATAAACTCGTATTTTCCCTTTATATCTTTTACGTAATTGTGGTCATCGTGGTCATGACTTGTAAGAACAATATCTGCCTCCTCTTCTATCCTACCATAAGAAAGAGCTCCTCCGTATGCCCCCGACTGGTATGGATCTATTATTACTTTTACGCCTTTGTCTGTTGTGATTTTGAACGCTGCATGACCGTACCACTTTATTTTCATATTCAACCCTCCTTTTTTCAATGATACAATTTATAAGGAAAATCTGTCAAGCTAAAGCAAAGGAACTGGTCGCTCAAACTTTAAGATTGAAAAAGGGAACGGAAACTAATAATATGGATTAGGATGCCGCTACTTAACATCGAAAGATACGGGGATGGCGAAAGGATCTTGTTCATCCACGGATCTGGATGGAACACGAACCTATGGAAAGAACAGAAAGAATACTTAAAAAGCTTCGCAGAAGTGATACTTATAGACCTGCCTGGACATGGTAAATCCTTTGGAAAAGCCTGTGATTCTGTGGATGAATACAGAAAAGCTATAGAAAAGGTTATTCTTGAGCACGGGTTCAAGAAATGCTTTGTTGCTGGCCACTCTTTAGGTGGCGCCATTGCACTGTCTTTGGCTCTGCATACACCTGAACTACTAAAAGGGTTAATAATAGTGGGAAGCGGGGCCAGACTGAAAGTTCTTCCTCAGATATTGACGGGTTTAAAAAAAGATAAAGAGGAGACAATAAAGTTTATCACATCTTTAGGATTTTCTCCCAGGGCAAATATAGCGCTCATAAATGAGAATATTGAGGAAATGCTAAAATGTCCACAAGAGGTAATATATAAAGACTTTTCTTCGTGCAATAACTTTGACGTAATGACAGATATCAAGAAGATAGAAACTCCAACTCTCATCATTTGCGGCTTAGATGATAAGCTCACACCGCCAAAGTATGCGCACTACCTTCATAAGGAAATTAGAGGTTCCCTGCTTGTTCTTATTGAGGATGCAGGACACATGGTCATGCTTGAAAAACCAAAAGAGGTAAACAGGGCTATAGAGAATTTTGTTAAAGAAGTACAACAGAAAAATAAGGAGTGAGAGATGGATGTAATTGTAGAAACAAAGAGAGGTAAACTCGCTGGAGAAAAGATAGGTGAGCTTTTCGTCTTTAAGGGCGTTCCATATGCGGAAGCGCCCACAGGGTTTTTGCGGTGGATGCCGCCCAAGATTAAAGAAAAGTGGGATGGCATAAAAGAAGCGAAACAGTACGGATGTATATGTCCTCAGCCGGAGTTTGAGCTTGTGGAAGGAACTTTATTCAAGGAAAAGCAGAATGAGGATTGTCTTTGTTTAAACATCTATACACCGGGAGTGGATGACAAAAAAAGACCAGTAATCGTTTTTATACACGGCGGCGCATTCATGTTTGGTTCTTCCTCACACCCTCTTTACAGAAAGGGTAAAATTTCATCAAGACAAAATGTGGTATTAGTGACGATCAATTATAGGTTAGGTCCCTTCGGATTTCTAAGACTAAAGGACCTGGGTGACGGGAGGATCCCATCCACAGGGATCGAAGGTATTTTGGATCAGATATGTGCGCTTAAATGGATTAAGGAAAATATAGAAGTTTTCGGGGGAGATCCAGAAAATATCACTCTGGTCGGAGAGTCAGCCGGGGGAATATCGATCGCGTGTATCTTGGTGATGGAAGGAACAGAGAATCTGTTTAAAAGAATTGTCATCCAGAGCGGAAATGCTGAAGCCGTGTTTAGCGGAGAAAAAGCAACGGAATACGCAAGGAGGTTACTAAAAATTTTAGGGATTAATGAGAAAGAGGTGGAAAAACTAAGGGGTTTTTCTTCAGAGGAGCTAGTAAAAGCTGAAGAAGCTTTACTGAAGGAAAGTAAAGAACTTACAGTATTTTCTCCGACAATAGATGGGGATCACTTAAAAGGAAAACCTATAGATATTCTTAGGAAAGAGCATGTTTCAAACATATCCCTTCTTATAGGAACAAACCTGCATGAGTGGAATATATTTTCTCTGACCGATCCAAGGATAAGGAGCTTAGAAATAGAAGACATTAAAAAAGTTCTACTTAAGTCATTTTCTGAAGGCAGTGTTAATCAAATCCTCAATTATTATTCAGAAAGGTTAAAAAAAGAAGGTATCGAACCAAAGGCTTGGAGGATTTACTCATATTTCATGACTGATACCTTTTTTTTGATTCCAACTCTTGAACTTGTAGAGAAATGGGTTTCTTTCTCGTGTCCTGTATTTTTGTACCTTTTTACATGGCCTTCGCCTTATTTAGGTGGTGAACTGGGAAGCTGTCACACTCTTGAGCTTGGTTTTTTGTTCGGTAACTACGACGACAGATTTTTTGGGTCTGGGAGAGATGCAGATCGTTTGTCTAAAAGTATGCAGGATGCTTGGGCTTCGTTTGCGAGAACCGGTGATCCTTCTTGTGAGAGTTTAGGCAGTTGGAGCGATTATGGAAAGGAAAAAAAGGTTATGATTTTAGGAAAGGATTGTTTTCTTATGGAAGATCCGCATAAAGAGGTAAGGGAATTTTATAAGAGTCTCGCTCTTTCCTTGTAAGAGTAATGGGGGATAAAGATGGCTAAAGTGTTATGGATACCAGACGAACAGAGGAAAAAAAATGCAAATATAACAAGATTCATGGAGTATTTATATAAAAAATACAACGTTTCTTTTACTAGCTATGAGGAATTACATGATTGGTCAGTAAATAATATCCCTGAATTTTGGGAAGCGATATGGGACTTCTGTAAAATAAAGGCTTCAAAGAAGTATGAAAAGGTGGTCCAAGATTTAGAAAAGTTTCCTGGAGCTAAGTGGTTCGTAGGAGCAAGGCTAAACTTTGCTGAAAATATTTTAAGATATAGGGACAATCGTCCTGCCCTTACATTCTTATCTGAGGCTAAAAAGAAGAAAGTAGTCTTGACTTATGCGACCCTGTACGAAAAGGTAGCCAAACTGGCAAACGCCCTGAGAGATTTAGGTGTAAGGGCAGGAGACAGGATTGTAGGATACATGCCAAATGTGATTGAAGCCGCCCTAGGAATGCTTGCTACCACTTCAATTGGTGGAGTTTGGGCTTCCTGTGGACCAGAGCTTGGAAAAGAAGCGGTTTTAGACAGGATTGGCCAACTTGAACCGGTTGTACTTTTTGCGACGGACGGATACATCTATAAAGGCAGAACATTTGAGACTTTAGAAAATGTGAAGTTTCTGTCTGAGAACTTGCCTTCGTTAAAAAAGGTTGTCGTAAGTAGTTATCTAGAGAGAGTCTCAGACATTGGAAACATAAGGGATGCTGTGCATTTTGGCGATTTTGTTTCAGGAAAGGCCGTGGAGATGGATTTCGAACAGCTTCCGCCGGACCATCCACATATTATACTTTTTTCATCCGGAGTTACCGGAAAACCAAAATGCATAGTTCATAGTCTGGCTGGAACACTTACAGTCCATTTGAAAACTCACATCCTACACTTTGACATAAAAGAAGATGACAAGGTACTTTTTCTTTCAAGCCCCACATGGATGGTTTGGAATCTTCAATTAAGTAGTCTTGCCACGGGATGTAATCTTATTCTTTATGATGGCAACCCATTTTACCCTGATTTTTATTCCATTTGGAAGATCATAGAAGAAGAAAGAATAACCTGTCTTGGCTGTGGCGCAGCATTTATAATTACGCTTATGCAGAATAAAGTGAGACCTAACCAAGTGTGCGATCTCTCGAGTCTGAAAACCATATTTCAAACGGCAGCGCCTTTGACGGACGATGGTTTTGAGTACGTGTATGACTCAATAAAAAAGGACGTTTGTCTTCTTTCAGGGTTAGGAGGGACGGATGTTCAGTGCGGAATAATTGAAGGAAGCCCTATTCAGCCTGTTTACAAAGGACAGATGTCCTCTGCGGCACTTGGTTTTGCTGTAAAAGTGTACGATGAGAATGGGAAACCTGTCTTAGATGAACCGGGTGAGCTTGTCGTGGAAAAGCCCTTTCCTTCAACGCCTCTTTACTTTTGGGGTGATAAAGATGGTAGTAAATACATGGAGACTTATTTCTCGACTTATCCAAACATATGGCGACATGGAGACTTTGCTATACAAAAAAGTGACACGGGGGGTTTCATAGGTTTAGGTAGATCAGATTTTGTTTTGAAGCCCGCAGGTGTTAGGATAGGACCGGCAGAAATATACAATGTGGTTGAAAGACTAGAAGAGGTAGAGGATAGCCTGGTAGTTGGACAATATTTTATGGGAGATCAGAGAATCGTTCTTTTTGTGAAGCTAAAGGAAGGGTATGAACTTACTCAGGAACTCAAAGAAAAAATAAAAAAGGAGCTAAGTACCCATGCTTCACCTCGTCATGTACCAGCAAAGATCCTTTCAGTTCCAGAGATCCCTTACACTGTGAACATGAAGAAGGTCGAAAGTGTTGTATTCAACATAGTCAATGGAAGACCTGTGACAAACATTGGGGCACTTTTAAATCCTGAGTGTCTTGGTTACTACGAAAAACTGAAAGAGGAGGAGTTAAAGAGCTAAAAAAATTAATGGCCTTTCATCATGAAAAATAGAGAATCAACCGCCTTTCGTGCGAAGGACAATTCACTTATGTTCGCGTCCACTTCCTCAATCTCAATACCCTTTTTTAGTCTCGACTTAAGCGCCGAAGCAAAAACTTGAGGTGCTTCCTTATCGAAAAATTCGTTATCCTCCAGATCTATTTCTGAAAAACCTCTCATGGGGATAAGAACCTTAACCGGACCTTTTGCCTTACTCAGTCTTTCAGCGATTATATCCGCAAATAGTATCATTTCCTCTTTTTCCATTCTTACACAAAAACGTATGTCATGATAGTACACTTTTCTCCCTTTGAGCTTCTCAGGCATAGGATAATGAGGTGAAAAGACCGCATTATGAAGACCTCCTGGTGCAAGGACAACAGGTACACCCTTAGAACATTCAATGTCGAGCCTCGTTTCCCCAGCGCCCCTGCAATATCCTCCAAAAATGTCATCTGCGATTTCATGAAGAGTAAGGTCGAGTACTCCCAATATTAGACTCTCACTTACCATCTGCTCCATGGCTAGTCCGCCCGTCCCATTTGCATGAAAGCATATAAGTTCGTAGCCCCGTTCATTCACCAGGGGCTCTATGTGGGCTGCGCATAAAGAGTTTATACCGCACGTAGTGAGAGCTACGAGCGGTTTTTCAGGGGAAAAACCGATTCTACCTGTACCATTTTACAGATGGCAGAAGTGGCTTTGCTAAGGATAGATCTTGTGAAGCTTTTTGAGTCCAGCAAGTCTGCCACACTATGAAACATCAAAGTATCTTTTACACCCACGTATTCTCTCACATCCCTTGAGGCTACAGTAGATACCATAACTTTCGGAAATCCGTAAGGCAATCCTCTCATTATATAGGTAGCAATAGAAGTGCCAGTTCCCGATTATACCTTGAATTTTTCCTTGGCCCAGAAGACTTTTGGCAATCGATAAAGCGCCTTTTTGCATGATTTCAACACAGAAAAGGCCTCCTTTTTTTTAGTATGTGAGGTAAAGTAAATCCCGCCGACTTAGCGACTTCATCATTACTTATATCAGGAATGGTAATTGGTTTACCCAGCCCTACGTCCATGAGGTTCAATAAAAGATGTTTTCTCTCAGCATCCTCCTTTATGAATTTGCTTCTCTCCCTTTTGTATCAAAAGTTGCCACAATGAGTACCGTCTTTTTATGGCCAAAATCTTTTTTATTTTTCCCTCTGGTTAGATCCATTCTCTAACTTGACCCTTGATTAAAACCCTCTTTTTTCTTAAATCGCTGAGATTCCTCGAGCCTGTGAGAAACATCGCAATTTTTAGCTCGTTGAAAAAGATTTCCAGACCGTCTATTACCTTATCAGTACCTACTTGAGCCCAAAGAAGAAGTGGTCTAGCCATACCCACAAGATCTGCTCCAAGTGCTATAGCTTTTGCTGCATCAAGACCTGTTCTTATACCCCCACTCCCTATTATTGGAAGCCCAGAGGTTTTTGCTTCAATGATAGATATAGGAGTGGGTATACCCCAGTCAGAGAATATCCGACACAATCTTTCGTGTCGCAAATTATTCCTCAACTTTGCCCTTTTCAGTTCTATAAGAGCCATGCTGGTTCCCCCTTTACCAGCCACATCTAAGGCGCTTACCCCGAGATCCTTTAACTTCATCGCAATTTCTCTTGATATACCACACCCGGTCTCTTTGACTATTACAGGCACCGAAAGAAATTTGACAAGGTTTTCTATTGCAGAGAGACGATCTTTTGCAAAAGGTTCACCCTCTATCATGAGGGCTTCTTGGAGAAAGTTTAAGTGCACAACAAGGCCATCTGCACCTATGGATTCAACCATTCTTTTTATCTTTTCAAAATTTTGCTTGTTTATTTGGGGGACACCAATATTGGCAAATAGAGGAATCTCCGGTGCTATATCTCTTGCAATCCTGTATGTATGCAGATAAGCTTCGTTTTCGAAAAGAACCCTTCCACTTCCTAATTGCATTCCTACAGAGAAGTGTTTTGCCACCTCAGCAAGAACTCTGTTTATTTTTTCAGCTCTTTTACAACCACCAGTGAGGGCGGAAAGAATAAAAGGATACTTTAATTTCCATCCCAAAAACGAGACTGAAAGATCAATCTCATCAATATCAATTTCAGGTAGGCAGGTATGTATCAGTTCTACGTCTTGCCAAAAGGAAATTTTGTTTGATTCAACCTCATCTGAGAGAGCGACCTCTAAGTGTTCAACTTTTCTCTGAATTGTTTCATCACTCATTAAAGTTGTTACCCCATCTCTCAAACAGATGGGCATCTACACCAAAGAGGTCCAGAATTTTGCCTATAGTTTGCGATATTATATCATCTATGGACTTTGGACTGTGATAAAATGAGGGAACTGGGGGCATGACTATGCCACCCATCCGCGTAACTTTAAGCATTAGTTCCAAGTGACCTTCGTGGAGAGGTGTTTCCCGAACTACTAATACCAATCTCCTTCTTTCTTTCAATGTCACGTCAGCAGCTCTAACAAGAAGATTGTAATTAAAGGAATTTGCAATAGCCGAGAGTGTCTTAATAGTGCAAGGGATAACAACCATCCCGTCCGTAATGCATGAGCCGCTTGCAATAGGCGCGGTAAGATCATCTATATCGTAGACCTTGGCAGCCAGTTTTTTTATGTCTTCCGGTTTATAGCTCGTCTCAATCTCTATATTCTTTAATCCCGCTTCAGTGATCACCAGGTGGATTTCTACATTCTTTTTGTGCATGGTCTCAAGCATTTTCACGCCGTAAATTACCCCAGTTGCTCCCGTTATTCCGAGAATGATCTTTTTCTTATTGCGCGGCATACTTTTTTATCACCTTCATAACTCTATTTTTGTCGCCCGGAGCAATTTGTGCTCTTTCTTCCAAGTTCTTGCCGTACGTTGTTGCATTTATACCAATCTTTGTTACACCTTGTCCATCCATGGCTTCAGGGTCTATAGGCTGTCCTTGCATAGAACGAAGAAGAATGAGATCATCTTTTGCAAAACACCTTGTCACAATTGCCCATTCCAAATCCTTTAGATCATTGGCGTCAATATCAGTATCTACCACAATAGCCTTTTTTATCATTGGAAAAGAAAGAACAAAATGCAAGAGATTATTTATTTTAAACCTTTCAGTTGGAGTTGTAGTTATAATCACCGAAGAACCGAATGTTCTCTCTAAGAAGATCACTTCCTCAACAAACGGAAAAAGTTTCTTTACGTCCCTCTCCACATGGGCTCTGCTTACGAAGGTTAAATACATGTCGGCCTCAGGACTTGTAGGAAGTAAGGCATGATAAATGGGGTTTTTCCTAAAAGATATTTTTCTTATGTGAACTGTAGGTGTCTCTTCAATTGTCATATAATAACCGCTTATTTCTCCGAGGGGTCCATCTTTTCTCTTTTCTTCTATATGAACTTCTCCTTCAAGTAAAAATTCTGTACCGGCGGGGACGTCTATAGGAGAATCAAAAGATCTCATTACTTTAACACTTCTACCCTTAATTGCACCTGCAACTTCAATTTTGTCTACGTCGTTTTGTACTTTAAGAGCCATCGAGAGAAAGAGTAAGGGGTCAACCCCCAAAGAGATAGAAATAGGCATGTTTTTTTTCAGATTCCTATACTTTTTAAGTATATCCGCCAATGGCGGGTTAATCAAAGAGATGCCGAATCGGTTTTTACCTCTATACTCCATCCGATGGATGCCTCTTCCAACAACTTTCGTTTCAGGGTCCATACTAGAGACCAAAGCAGTCGTAATGTAAGGGGCGGAATCCTTTTTGTAATGTTTTAAAATTGGGAGGAAATTCAGAAGGTCATCGTTTTCTTTCACATTTATCGAGGAATAGCCTTTCTCTTTTTTTATTAACGTCTTCTTTATAAGCTTTCCGGCTCTTTGCACAAATGCGAAATAAGGATCTTTTTCACCCTCAAAAAGATAGGAAAAAACTTTTTGGGATGGAACTAAATTTGAAATCACTCTTACGTTGTAGCCTTCCACGTGTTGGAAAAAGAGGGTTTTGTTTTTAATTAACAGCTTCTCTATAATCTCAGGTAAGTCTTCTCTCCTTACATGATCTGGAATTGAAATTAAAAGATCCTTCTTAACAAGAAGCTCAATATAATCCCTAAGGGACTCTATCATATCTTCCTCACGGAAAAATTTTTATTTCCTCCAATATTTGAATGGAACAGGGTTTATCAACTAGCTGTCCTCTTCCTAGCCTTACCAAGAGTGTATCTGGGTACTTATCAGGATCTTTAGATATCCTAAATCGTGCATATATACCTTTGTACTTCATTCTGCCGGGAGTTAGATCCCTTATAATCCCAGTTATCTCCTCATCTTCCGTAAGTTCCTCAAAATTTTTGCTTATGAACGTATCAAAGACTTTTCTCATTTTTTCCTCCTCATTCTTTAAAACCATACTCCTTCCAATTTTTTAATACCTTCTCTTGGACTTCCCTAGGATATACTTCCCTGAAGCTAACCATCGTGGGTACCAATGCTTTTGGCCAATCGAGTGGGAAGGTACAGTCAAGAATAACCTTTGGTGCTTTCTGAGAAAAACGTTCCTCGGGACTTGCAAAAGGATTTAAAGGTGTACCTGCTCCGAAGGGCATTAGTATAGTACCCCGTACAGGGTGCCACTTTGTGCAAATCGCGTGGATTACCTCTTCAACGTTGTAAATATCGGTTTTATCATCCACTACTACGACTATATGAAACCATGCTGCAGCTTTACTACCCAAAACTAGTGAGGCAACTTGTTGAGCTATCCCAGTATATGCTGGTTTGACACCAATGACAAGCAAATGGTGAGTCGACTCTGGCCACATATAAACGCCAGTTATAGGTAACCCTTGACTTTTTAAAAGTAGCTCCATATCCATGGCGAGAGTGAAAGATCTGAGCAGCTGTCCTTCATCTACAGGAACTCCCATGTTAGAGACGGTCATAATTGCATTCTTCCTCATTGTTATGCACTTTACCCTATATACATTTCTTTTGTCTCTCGGGCTAGTTCTATAACCTGTGTATTCTCCAAAAGGTGCCTCTTCCAGTCTCACATGAGGAAGAACTTCACCTTCGATAATAATCTCTGCCGTTGCTGGAACGTAAAGGTCACAGGTTTCACATTTAACGAGTTTTACAGGCTCACCCATTAATTGTCCAGCGAATTCTGCCTCTGGCAATGGGGTAGGTGCAAGACTCGCAAGGGCAGATATGGGATCAGGTCCAATCACAGTGGCGAATGGCATAGGTTTCCCTTTTTGCTCATACTTTCCATAGAAAATCCTTCCCATGTCAGAAAAGGGTAGTATAGGGCCCACCATTGTCTTTTCATCGAAAATCATCTGTCTATACATTCCCCAGTTGACAAAGCCGCTTTCCTCATCTTTTGCCACAACAAAGTGCCAAGTTCCAATGTATCTTCCCCCATCTCCATCATGTACCATCGGTGCAGGAAGATCAAAGAGATTTACTTGATCTCCGTCTATTATAACTTCTTTGCAACGCGCATCATTTTTAGGAATGATTTCTGGTTTAAATACCGCACTCTGTGTTCTTTTTCTCCATTCCTCGACAATACCAGAAACTGGGGTGTCAGGAGGAAGGCCAAGTACTATTGCCAATCTTCTCCAGGTTGCAATTGGGGCTCCAAATGCGCCAAAACCAGGGTAATCTTTTATCTTATGAAAATAAGGGGCTGGACCTTTTTTTTCACATGTTCTCCGAACTATTGCCCCTAATTCTAAGTCCCAATCGACCTCAATTGATACATCAACCAGATCTCCTGTCTTTCTCAAAGCCTCAATATAATCCCTATTGTCGATGAAATATCTGTAAGCCATAAAACCCCCTTTTCTTTTTTTAAATTACAAAGTAAAACGGCTTAAAATTTCACCCCATTTGCCCTGTGCCCTTAATATAAATTCGGCAACCTCTCGAACCACACCCTGACCCCCCTTTGCCTCCGTGACGAAATCGGCTATTTCTCTGGCTTCTTTGGAGGCATCCTGGGGCGCAACAGAAAATCCAGCACGTCTCATCATCCCTAAATCGATCATTTCATCTCCTATGTAACACATCTCCTCATCCCTAAACCCGTATTTTTGTTGCATTTCGGTAGTCAGGGCCATTTTTTGCGAGCTTCCCCATAAGAATTCTTCCGGTACCCCATATATCTTTGATACAGCTTGGTCCGCTCGTGATATTTTGCTTGTTAAAAACGCAGTGCGTAGTCCTGCTTCATGTAGCAACTTAAAGCCTATCCTATCTCTTAAAGAGAATTTTTCGGACTTTATTCCGTCTGGCGTGTAACAGAGAGTGTTGTCTGTTAAAACGCCGTGGATATCAATGACCAAAAATGTAATCTTTTTTGCCTTTTCATAAGTATTCTCTTTAACTTTAGCACTTGCTTTTATTTTCATATGTTCCTCCTTCACTTGTAGCCCATCTTTGTGACTTTTTCTACCCATTCATCCCATAGACCTTTTGATCTTAATACGAACTCACATACTTCTCTCATAGCACCTCTCCCTCCGGGAGAAGAAGTAACGTAAACTGCCAGATCTTTTACCTCGTCTGCCGCATCGGAGGTGGCTACAGGAAACCCGACCTTTTTCATAAATGGTATGTCCATGATTTCGTAACCTAAATATCCTACTTCTTGATCTTCCACACCGAATCCCTTTTTAATTTCCTCAAACTTTGCCATTTTTTCTAAAGGTGTAACTTTGTAATAGTATTTGTCCAGTTTTAACTCTTTCGCCCTATGTAGTCCTTCCTCGTCTATGGATGTGCTGTCTAAAAAGACGGGAATTATACCGTTCGCTGAAAGGGACAAATCTCCAAATCCGTCCATGTGCCAGAATTCGTATCTTCTTTGGCCTTCTTGATCGCAGTATACCGAATCAGTGGTAAGAACTCCGTGGATATCGTGCACAAATATTTTTATTTTTTTTGCTCTTTCCTGAGCTTCTTTTAAGTTTTTTTCTTCCTTCATACTAACCTCCCCTAAATATCACCGAGGCCAAGTTCTTGCCAGCGAGCTCGTATATTTTTTACCACCTCTTCATTAAGCTTCACCTCAACTGGCTTCTGTGCCCACTCATAAGGAATTGTGGCATTTATGAGAATTCTGGGTGTTATAAACTTGTTATCTTCCGGTCCTAAAGAGGGATCAAGCGGTGTAGATCTTCCCCTCTGTATTATCTGTGTTCCTCTAAGAGGATTATAACGGACACCAAGGGCCCACCAGACCCGATCAAGATCATCGGCTTGGATGTCGTCATCAACTACCACAACACCTTTTACTCCGTACATCCCGGTATTCGAAGCGATCACTGCATGGGCTACCTGTTCTGCATGACCGGGGTACATCTGCCTTATAGATAAAATGACCCAAAACCTTCCTGCAGCCTCAGGGAGAGTGTAAACGGACTGGATACCCGGAATTTTCATGCTCTCTAGCTCAGTCCATAAAGCGGCATTTCTAGCAAATGCATACAACATATGCTGGTCCCCCACTGGTCTTCCAACAGTGGTGGCAACTAAAATAGGATTGTTTCGATGATATATACGCTTTATCTCGATTACTGGTTTAGGAAGTGGTTTGAAAAGTTCCTCGGTGTAGTAACCCGTGTATTCTCCAAAGGGACCCTCTTCCTTTAGAATAGAGGGATCTATCTCTCCTTCAATTGCAATCTCCGCATCAGAAGGAAAAGGAAGTCCAGTTAATTCACCTCTGACAAGATTTAAGGGCTCACCCCTAAGAGTACTTACTGCATCGTATGCACTTTTTATACCTGGAAGTGTAGCTGCACTTGCTATCATGAGTAAAGGGTCTCCTCCCATTACAACACACACAGGCATTTTCTTTTTTGCTTTTGCATACCTTTGGAGTATTCTATCTGTAGTTTTTCCTTTTAGGATCTGAACTCCGAGATGTTTTTCATCGTGTACTCCCATTCGGAAAGTACCGAGGTTTACCCGGCCACTTTCAGGATCCTGACTGACCATATAGATAGCGGTTCCAAAGTACCTGTGACCATCCTGCTCATAGTATCTAGGTACTGGAAAGCTAAGGATGCTGGCTTTGTCTCCATCTATGACATTTTCAAAAATCGGTCCGCTTCGCGTTTCTTTTGATTCAACAAGGCTCTTCGATTCGGTTAAGGTTTTCATCCATTCTCTTGTGAGTTCCACAAGGGAGGAGGTGCCTGATTTTCCCATTATGTCGGAAAGTCTCCGGGCGGTGGCATAAACACCCGTTATTACCGGACTTGAATATTCTTTTATATTTTCGAAAAGTAAAGCCGGACCGTCCTTTTCTTCCACGAGTTTTGCTATGTGTGAAAGTTCAAGATTCCAGTCAACTTGAGCTTTAACTCTTTTTAGTTGGCCTTCATTTTCCCATTTTGCTATAAAGTATCTTAGATCCATTATGTCCCCCCTTTGTTTTTGATTCAATTATCAGCGGAAAAATATGGGTTGTCAATTCAGTTATCCTTATGATATATAAGTAAAGCTTATGCATTCTTATTCGCTTAACTCGCTAATAGTTTTTTACACTGTCGCTAAACTTGGAAGTTTTTCAAAAGCCGCTGAGACCCTTTTTATGACTCAGCCCGGAGTTTCAAACCATATAAAGCAACTGGAAGCACAAGTGGGTAGAAGACTAATCCTACGGGGGAAGAATGGGATTCACCTCACTGGAGAAGGTAAAATCGTTTTTAAATACGCTGAAAGAATTGAAAGTTGCGCAGAGGAGTTGGATAGATTTATAAAGCATATACGAAAGGAAGAAACCCCGATCCTTAGAATCGCCACAACTACAGTCTATTCAAAGGTTTTCGTTCCTACGGTTCTTGGGAGTTTTGTGAAGAGTTATCCAAATGTTACCGTGAAATTGGATCTTGCAAACACAGAAGAGATGCTCGGCAAAGTCTTGAGAGAGGAAGTGGATGTTGCCATAGTGGCAAATCCTAGAAAATCGAAAAGGATCGAAGTTGTTCCCCTTGTGAGAGAAGAATTGGTTTTAATTACGGACAGAAAACATCCCCTTGCCAAATTGGATACTGTGTCCTTAAAGGAAGTCTCAAAATACCCGCTCATCATGAGAGAGGAGGGTTCCGCAACAAGAAGTGTAGTTCTTCAAGCATTTGAATCTATGGGGATTAAACCATCAATAGTATTTGAAGTAAAAAGCACTGAATTCATAAAAGAATGGGTAATTGAGGGAAGAGGAATCTCTATACTTATAGAAAGAGCGATCTCTGAAGATGAACGGAAGCAAGTAAAAATTATAAAATTAATTGAGCCTTTATATCTTGAGGTCGCAGTCGTTTTTTTAAAGTCTAACAGAGTTAACCATGCTATTGAAAGATTCGTCAATCACATAGAAGAACTGAAATCCAAATCCCTCGTTTGCTCTTAATACATAATAAGTTTTCCTTATATAGGATAACTTAATGTGATTTGACCTTTTCATTCTTTTTTCAGAAAAGATAATCTAAAGGGAATTTAAAGGGGGGTCATCATGGAACAAAAAAGTTGGGCACACAGTGGCCCGTGGGCGATCCAGTCCGTTGCGGTTTTGACTGCATGTGCTGGATTTGTATTTGCAGGTCTCGTACCTGAATCGACTGTTCCTCTGGTTATTGGGATTCTCTTTTCGTGTGTTATACCCCAGCTTGTAGGAGGTATCATCCTGTTTAGAAGGGGAGAAGTTCTTTTAGCGACTATCTGCTGTCTTTTCGGAACGGTAATTACAATGGGTGCAGCATTCACGATGTATACGATGGTTTTTATGGCACCGAAGCCAGGTGCTTTTACCCCACAACTACTCGGGGTTTTTTGGTTTGTTCTTTTCATAATAACAGAGGTATTTGCAATTGGTTTCGGTAGGGCAAGCTGGTTTTTACTTTTGGGTATTGCCGAAGTTGGGGCTTCATTTCTTTTTTTGAGTATCAATGCTTGGACAGGGTCGCAAGTGGCAGGAGCGATAGCAGGTTGGCTACTAATTTTCTTCTCTGCTTTCTGTATTTACGCTTCCTCAGCCCTTCTTCTTGCAGAACATTTCGAAAGACCCATTTTACCTATGGGAAAGCCAATATTTAAGTAAAGGAGGGTTATTCCATGATACACACAACAAGATTTCCAGATCCGCATGAGTATCTGAAAGATATACCTGAAGAACTTTCAGGTTGGGAAGATATGTATCCTCCACATTTCCTTTTTGGGAGGGAGAGGGAAGATTGGGAAAAGAGGCAGTTTTGGTATTTGGACAAGATCCACGCTCCAGATCCTATGCCACCGCTTGATCATATATTCCAGCAAGCGTGGCAAATATCCCTTTCCCAACATAATACGAGAGTTTTCTGTATACCGCCAGCTCAAGGAGTAGCCCACAGGATAGTTGGGTGCTACCAGTATATATGTGCTGTAGAGCCACCTCCTGATGAAGTTATTGCAGAAAAGGCGGAATTTTTTAAAGAAAGGGCGCATTATCCGGTAGAGCACTACGACGAATTGTGGGATGACTGGCTAACGAGGTTTAAGGAACTAGGGGAAGAGTTAAGGAACATAAAAGTTCCCGAAATTTTACCCAAGTATCTCTCAAAGGAAGAAGTTTATCCGAACTACTATAGGGGCTACACGCAAGCTTACGAACTAATAGAAGCATTCGATAGAATGGTAAATCTATTATACAAAGGTTGGCAGTACCACTTTAACCTTCTTAACCTCTGCTATCTATACTATCTAATGTTCTTTGATCTCGCAAGAAGGCTATTCCCTGGGATAAGTGAAAGTGCCATCGGAAAGATGATTGCAGGCGTTGAGGCTTACATGTTTAAGCCGGAAGAAGAACTTTGCAGACTCGCAAGAAGGGCTTATGCAGAACCAAGGGTTGCGGAGATTTTAAAAAAGGATAGGCCTGCGAAGGAAAAAATTGAAGAGCTTAACAAATTTGAAGTAGGCCAGAGATGGCTTGACGCACTGGAAGAATCAATGAATCCTTGGTTTTATGTGAGCTGTGCCAGCGGATGGTACCATTATGAGGGAAGCTGGATAAATAACTTGGACATACCGTTTGGCTACCTTAAAGGATACCTGGAAAGACTAGATAGGGGTGAAACTATAGAGAGATCGCTTTCTGAAATTGCGGAGTCAAGGGAGAAGTTGGTTAATGAATATAAAAAACTTATAAAATCTGACGAAGATAAAGTGAGTTTTGAAAATGCTTACCGGGACTGTCTAACTTTGTATAGGTTCGCAGAAGGTCATATATTCTGGGTAGAAAATTGGCTACATACGATATGGTTCGACAAGGTAAGAGAGATTGGGAGGACTCTCGTGAAAGCTGGTGTGTTTAGAAATCAGGATGAGATATTCATGTTCAATAGGTTAGAGATTCCAACCATAATTGAGGATGCAGTAACAGCATGGGCTCTAGGTCATGGGGTACCTACGCTTAAATGGTCCGAGAAAGCAGAAAAGAGGAGAAGTATTCTTGAAGCAGCGTCAAAGTGGTCACCTTCGCCTGCCCTTGGTGTTCCGCCTACGGAGGTAGCAGAACCATTTACTGTGATGCTTTGGGGCATAACGACAGAAAAAGTTCAGGAATGGCTAAAAGGCGTATCGATTAAACCTGAAGATGTAATTGAGATAAAAGGCTTTGCATCATCTAAAGGACAGGCAGAAGGACCGGCTAGGGTGGTAAAAAAGATAGATGAGATAGTGACCCTTGAAGAAGGCGAAATACTTGTCTGTCCTTCTACAAACCCTTCCTGGGCACCTGTTTTCACAAAGATAAAGGCAGCTGTTACGGATATTGGAGGGGTTACATGCCATGCGGCCATAGTTGCAAGAGAATACGGGCTTCCTTCCGTGACCGGGACAGGAATCGCTACGCAGGTAATAAAAACTGGAGATATTATAAAAGTGGATGGAGACACAGGACTAGTGACTATTGTTAAAAGGGCCATATAAATTGGGGATATGGGGGCCTGACAAAAAGGCCCCCAGAAAATGGGGGGTCAAAATGGGAAAGTTCACGAGGACCTTCAAAGAAATAAAAAAAGATATGTTTCAGGAATGCGGGGGTAAAGCCTCGCATCTTGGTGAATTAACAAGTATGGGATTAAATGTCCCTTACGGTTTTTGTCTCGTAGCGGACGCTTTTTTTCATCATTTAAGGGAAAACAACTTGGAAAATGAAGTTTTTGCAATTGCAAAAACCATAAATTACGATGATATTAGAGACTTGGATCAAAAGACAGAGAAAATCCGTTCTCTCATAGAGAGTGCCCCAATTCCCCGAGAAATAGAGGAAGAGGTAGTTGAGAATTACAATTTATTAGGTAAAAATGAGCCATTTGTGGCTGTTCGCTCTTCGGTCGCGATTAAGGACAGTGAGATTTCGTCTTTTCCTGGTCTCATGGATACGTATCACTACATCAAAGGTGCCAAAACCATAATGGACTATGTCAAGAAATGCTGGGCATCGGTTTTTACCTCAAGAGCGACCGCTGCAAGGTTTAAAAAAGGGATAGAGCATGAAAGGGCAATAATAGCGCCTATAATTCAGCGGATGGTGAACGCTAGATGTGCCGGAGTCATGTTTACGCTGAATCCTGTAAATGGGGACATATCTAAGATCGTTATAGAGGGAGCTTGGGGCATAGGCGAGGGAGTCGTCTCGGGTAATATAACCCCTGACAGATTCGTTGTAGACAAAGTAATCTTGGAGGTAAGTGAGAGAACCATATCATGCAAACAATTACAATACGTTTACGATCCTGACCAGAGAAAACCTGTTTACAAAGAGGTGTCTATAGAAAATCAAAAGAGGTGTTGTCTTGAAGAAAGAGAAATCATGGAGCTTGTAAGACTGGCAAAAGTGATCGAAGACCATTACGGTACTCCAATGGATATAGAATGGGCTATTGATAGAGATTTTGAGTTTCCGGAAAATGTTTTCATCCTTCAAGCAAGAGCTGAATCAGTCTGGAGTAAAAAGAAGACTGAACCAGTCGTCGGAAAAAAAACAGGTTATGAACTTATCATGGAGAGAGCCATGAAAACAATAAAACTGGCTCAGTAGAGTCTTAAAAAGATAATATCTCTTTAAAAGTCTTGACATTTGATGTGGGTTTGAGATGTAAAATAGTGTGGAGGTGAATATGGTGCAAAGAGACAGTATTTACTGGAATCCCATATTGGAAACCATGCCCAGGGAAAAGTTAAAGGAGTTGCAAATCAAAAAATTTAAAAGAATCTTTGAATGGGCCTACAATAACTCTCCATTTTACAGGAAGTTATACAAAGAGGCGGGAATAGAACCAGGGGATATAAAGTCTTACGAAGATATAAAGAAAGTACCTAAGATAGATAAGGCTATGCTTAGGGATGTTCAGACGAGAGAACCGTTCCCTTACGGCGATATTCTTGCAGTTCCCTTGAAGGACATTGTTGTATTTCGGCAGACTAGTGGTACCACAGGTACGCCTGTATATCAGGCGGACACTTGGCAGGACTGGGAATGGTGGTCCGAGTGTTGGGCTTATATACTTTATGCTCAGGGTTACAGAGATACGGATAGGTTTTTTCTCCCATTCGGTTATAACATATTTGTGGCCTTTTGGGCAGCTCATTATGCTGCAGAGAAAATAGGTTGTGAGGTCATACCAGGAGGTGTTCTGGATACGGAGGCACGGATTTTAAAGATGCAGGAACTAAAATGTACTGCCTTTGCGGCGACCCCGACGTATGTTTTAGGAATGGCGGACACAGCGAGAAAAATGGGTATTGATCCAAGATCAATAGGAATAAAGAAGATCACGTGTGCGGGAGAACCTGGTGCGAGCATACCTACAACTAAACAGAGGATGGAAGAGGCTTGGGGTGCAAAGGTTTATGATCATATAGGGGCAACTGAAATAGGGGCATGGAGCTATATGTGTACGGAGCAGAAAGGGCTTCATGTGAACGAGGCATTTTTCTTGGTAGAAATAGAAGATACAGAGACAGGAGAGATAATCGAAGAACCCATGAAGCAAGGAAAAATGATCGTAACCGCTCTTGATAGGATTGGAAAGCCATGCATCCGTTTTGACTCAAAGGATGTGATTAGGTGGGCCGATTACGACTGCCCGTGCGGTAGAACATTCAGGATGATAGATGGTGGTGTCATTGGAAGAGCAGATGACATTACAAAAGTCAAGGGTGTTCTTCTAGCTCCTACTGCGATCGAAGAAGTAGTCAGAAGTTTCAAAGAACTGAGTGATGAATATGAGGTCGTTGTGTCAAAGAAAGGTGACATTGACGACATTCTTCTTAAGATAGAAATATTGCCGGAGCATGAAGGGAAAAAAGAAGAGATTCTGTCACGACTTAAGGATCAACTCAGGGTAAAAACGAATCTCGGTTACCGAATCGAGGTACATCCTTACGGTTCACTCCCACGGTACGATGTGAAAGCTAAGAGATTCAAAGATTTGAGAAAACATTAAAAGGAGATCAGCTATGGTGACGTACGATATAGATGCGATGGATAGGAAAATAAAGGAAATAAAAAAAGCAGCTGAAGAACTAGAGATGATCGGAGGAGAAATAGAGGCTGTAAAAAGAAATCTCACTAGACTTAAGGCAACAATAAAAATGCTGGAACTCAATATCTCTGACGCAAAACTTGTTTATTTTTCATAAATCTAAGATGGGAGTTATCTTGCACGGAATTGCCCTTAAGTTTGGCGTCCCAAATTCTTCTCCATAAGGTGGGTCGTCACCTATAAGTATATTTATGTTTGCTTTATCCCATCCGAATAGTTCTCCAGCATTCTTTTCTGGGAAATACCACCCGTAGTCCACATATACTGTATTTTCATGCATATGTGGTTCGATCCGAACTTTCTGTATAATCCTTCCTAGATTTGTTTCCACGTAAACGTAAGAACCTTCTTTTATTCCCAGAGATTTCGCTACATTAGGATGAATTAAAACGAGTGGTTCGGGATATTTTTTTCTTAAAGCGTCTATGTTCTTTCCTCCTGAGTGTCTAAAGTAAGATCTTTTTAGACTGGTAAGTATAAATGGATAGTTAGTATCCAAACGGGATGATAGTACCCGTTCCACATCAATTGAAGGAATAGGGTCATAGCCCCATTCTTTAAGTTTTTTTGAGTATATCTCTACCTTTCCGGAATCGGTGGGAAATCCGTGGTTTACATGATTATGAGGCATTGGTTTACCACTCATAATTCCTGTTTCTCTGAAGTTGTCGAATGTAATCCCAAGTGGAGAAAGTATATTATCTAAACATTCCTTCTCTTCTTCCCAAAAGAGATCTCCAAACCCCAAAGGTTTTGAAAGATCCCTCAATATCTCGTAATCTGACTTGACAGAAGAAGTCTGAACCACTTTTTGCTGGATGGAAAGAACGGGTAATGAGTACGGAGGAAGAACAAGACTGTCAAATTCAAAAAAGGTTGCAGCCGGAAGCACGTAATGTGCAAGATGTGCGGTTGGTGTCATAAAATGGTCCGAGACAATGAGAAGCTCAACCTTTTTTAGTGCTTCATAGACCTTTCTCGCATTAGGGTAGGTAAGTAAAAAGTTTCCTCCTTGGATGTATACGCATTTGACTTCGTAAGGATCTCCTTTGAGTATGGCATCTATTACAAGCTGGGGAAGTGCATAGAAGATACTTGGTAACATGAAACCTGCACCACCGATTCTTTTTTCTCTTTCTTCAAGAGGAACAAGATCTTGTAAAGTCAATTCGGGTATTCCCCTTTTCTTTATGGCAGGGGGAGAAAAATACATATCGCCACCGGGCACACCTAGATTTCCAGAAATTGCTCTCAATATGCATATAGCACGAGCGGTTTGAAAGTTGTGAACGGTATGATCGATGCCATTTCCCCACTGAATAACAGACGGTCTTTTTTTGGCGTAAACTCTTGCAACTTCTTTGATGAGTCCTGAGCTGACATCGGTTATTTTTTCAATGATGTCTAAGTCGTATCGTCGTATTTCTTTTTGGAGTTCCTCGAAACCGATTGTGTATTTGTCAATAAATTCCGCGTCATAAAGAGACTCATCTACGATAACATAGATAATACCCAGCGCTAGCGCAAGATCTGTACCAGGTCTTATCTTGACCCAAATATCTGCAAGTTTTGCCACATCAGTCCGCAATGGATCGATGACTATAAGGAATGAACCTTTCTTTTTTGCCTCTTTGATTCTTTCATAAACATGATGCAACGTTTCAGAGACGTTATTGGCCCACACTATTATGCATCCTGGAGGATGCTCCAAGTCTCCTATTGCATAGTATCCGTATGTTATGTCTGATGCAACTTTACGTGGAATAAAACATACATGTCCCATGGAGGTAATATTGGGACTTCCAAATGCATTAGCGAATCGGGATAGATAATCATCTTGTAATCCCTTTGCCGCCCCTCTCATGAAAACAACAGATTTCGCTCCATATTTCTTTTTAATTCTGTTCATCCCTTCTGCTATTTCATTAATCGCTTCTCTCCATGTTATGGGATTCCAGTTACCGTTCTTACTTTTTTTAAGTGGTGCCCTTAATCTCTGGGGATGATAAAGGTAATCCATCGCCCTTTTACCCTTAACGCATAGTTTTCCCCTGTTTAAGGGATGTTCTAAATCACCTTCTATTTTTGTTACGCGTCCTCCGACAACGTGTATAAGGATCCCACAACCTATTTGACAAAGTCCACAGGTACTTCTTACAGGTTTTTCACTAAAAGTCTTATATAAAGTCTTATATCTTGAAAAGCCTTTTTGCATTTTCAGAGAAAATTTTTTCCTTTTCTTCCTCTTTTAAGTTAAGGGCCCTTACACTTTTAATAGCCTTATCTATACCGCCAATAGGATGGGCGTAATCTGTACCAAAAAGCACACGATCTGTTCCCATGAATTCTATTGCACAAAGAAGAGATGGAGTGTGGAAAGAGATAGAGTCAACGTACACATTCTCTCTGTAATATTGGGAGGGCTCTTTTTTTAGACAAAACCTATAATCTTTGCCATATGCTTTATACGCATCGTTTATCCTACCTACAAGGTACGGAAAGACTCCACCAAGGTGAGGATGAATAATCTTGAGATCGGGAAATCTGTCGAATATCCCGAAGTATATGAGTCCCGTGACAGCAATTGTAGTATCCATTACAAATCCAAAGAGAGGAACGGGCATCATAACTTTTTTTAGAACTGTCGAAGTAATTGGGGGACCCGGATGGATGAGTATAGGAAGATTGAGAGAAGAAGCAGCTTCATAAATTGGGTAAAATTCTTGAAAGTATATGGGCTTACCACAAACATTAGAGAACATTATGATCCCTTTAGCACCTAGATCCGTTTTTGCTCTTTCGAGTTCTTTTATGGATGCGGGAATATCTTGTAAGGGTAGAACAGCGTAAAATTGAAATCTCCCTTTACTTCTCTGGCAGAGTGTGGCGAAATAGTCGTTCAACCTCTTTGCCCACGGTATGCCATCCCTTTTGGGAGCAAGCTCAACTGAAGGTGTACTTAGGCTTATAATTTGCACATCAATCTTTTTTTCGTCCATATCCTGGAGTCTAGCCTCGGGATCTATGTGACCTTTTTTTTCTATGGTGGCAAGCCTTGTTCCTTTAAAATAGATTAAAATCTTATCGTCCTTTTTTCTCACTGCCAAAGTCTTAGAATGTTTTTCTAGGTAGTCGAGCCATTCCTTAGGGTAAAGATGGTTGTGAACATCTATTATCCTCATTTGAAGCTCCTCTCAATATATCATCTCCGGACTAAACATTATCTTTATAGCAGCAGTTGGGCATTCCAGCCGGCATGAACCACAGTGCCAGCATTCGTCTGGATACTTTACAATCGGTGATTTTTTTTCATGATCGAAGTGTATTACATCAAGAGGACACACCCTATCACATATGGAACATCCGGAGCACTTATTCATATCTATAAAAGGTGGCATTTCTTCTCCCTTTAAATTATTTTCGTATAATCAAGTTTTTTGAATTCTTTTTTTATCTTGCCATTTTCTTGCCATATAACAATCTCACCTTCAAATTCTTCCCTAGTTTCGGGATAATCCGACCTGAAATGGAATACACCAAATCTAGTTTCTTTTCTCTCCAGAGATGCATGGCACATAATCTTTCCTACTTCCAAGATCTGTTTTGCTTCATGCACTCTCATGAGCTCATGAAAGTCTTTTGCTTTTAACTTTTCTGCTTCTTCAGAAAGCATTTCAAGTTTTTGAATCGCCACCTTTAGGCTTTTTTCATTTCTCACAGGTCCTGCGTAATCCCACATTATTCTCCTTATTGTGTTCTCAATAATCTGGAACGGAATACCGTCTTTTTTGGTAAGGGGCACATATATTGAGCTCTTTATCTTTTGAATTTCTTTTACGTCGTTTTTCGGTAAATACGAGAGACCCTGTGCGTATTCCACCGCTTTTTTTCCAGCAAGATATCCTCCTGTGGTACACACGTGAACACACCTCATCTGGTCCGTACAATCTCCGGCACCGAATAGACCTTTAACTGAGCTAGAGGTATCTTCATCTATCATAATTCCACTCCCACACACTTCGGCTGGCCCGGCCTGCATTCCCTCAGAGTACATTACTTCAAGTGGATCTTTTGAAAGATCTATACCTTTTTGTTGAAGAAAATCTGGAAGTGTGTCTTTATCGTAACCGAGGGTCTTATTTAGGTGATCTATCTCACTTTTTGAGAGATGTGTGCAATCTATATAAATGGGACCGTTGCCTTTCTGGATTTCTTTTATTACCGCCTCTACGAGTGCGCTCCTTGGAGCTTTATCTCCCATAGGATGGTATCTTTTCATAAATTCTTCTCCACGGGCATTTATGAATCTGCCACCCATCCCTGTGAGAGCATTAAGACCGGCTGCACTGAATCCTTTAGGAACGACAGTGATCCTCATATACTCCATATTCGCCAATTTCGCGCCTACCTTAAAGGCCATCACCTGGGCGCCACCCGTGTCCGCGGGGCACTGCCACGTGTTAAACGGAAGACCTGTTGGGTTCTGAAAGAGCCTAGTTGTGCAGCCAGTAGCCAATATAGTCGCCTTTGACTTTATAATGTAAAAATCACCGGTTCTTATATTGAAGCCCAATGCTCCTATTACTTTATCCCCATCGAAAAGAAGGTCTGTTATCATACATTTTTCGATAACCTTGACCCCAAGTCTTTTTGCTTCTCTTGCAAGTGCAGGTTTCAAATTCTTACCATTAAAGTTTATAAAGTAGGGGCCAGGTTGGCCTAAAGCCCGTGTCCTAAAATACGTACCATCGCTCTGCTTTAATGTACAACCGATTCTTTCCATTCTTTCTAGCGCGTCTTCCAGTTCCCTGCAAAAGACCGCATCCTGTATTTTTATGTTAATAGCCCCTCTAGCTATTTTTGCAACATACTCAAGATAAGCTTCTCTTGTGTCCCATGGTGCCGTATTCAAATAGGCCATGAAATGGTCCACCCCACCAGCTATAGCACCACATCTCTCCAGAGAGGCTTTTTCAGCTATAATTACCTTAGCCTTTCTTTCGAGAGCAGCAATCGCAGCATTATTACCCGCGAGCCCGCCTCCAACGACAAGTACATCTGTCTCAAATATGTGTTCTCTGATCTGGGATAACATCTTTCCCCCTAAATTTTAAGGAGCTTTTTAGCATTTTCTTCAAATATGGCTTTTCTTTCCCTCTCGGTCAATATGTCCATCTTTTCTATGATATCAATCGTTTCTCTTATATAGGGAGAGTCTTGCTCGTGAACGTTTGGTCTTGAGTCAAAAGGCATGTCAGTTCCAAAAACTACGTGGTCGACTCCGAAAAAAAGAATTCCACATCTCGTAGATTCCCTTGCACCAAAAAGTGCAGTGTCTGCATAAAACATTCTAAAGTAGTCGATTGGCCTTTTTTTCATGGACCTTATTAACGAAACGTAATCTTCGTCAGAGGTTCTAGATCCTAGCATATCCCATGCAGGACCCACTCTACCTGCCTGGTAAGGTGCAATTCCTCCTAAGTGATGGGTTATTATTTTTATATTAGGGTATTTCTCAAAAATCTTCCCAAATACAAGATGGGCCATGCAAACACTTGTCTCGTAAGGCCACCCAAATATAAACCATATTTCATAGTGACTTTTTTTCTCCGTTTTATAATCGGGAAAGTCAGCTCCTCTTGCGGGATGGATCCATATGGGTCTATCTATTTCAGCCATGTATTTGAAAAGAGGGTCAAATTCTGGTTTATCAAGTGGTTTACCTAAAACATTGGTGAATAACTGAATACCGAACGCTCCCAGTTCATTTATGGCTCTATCTGCTTCTTTTAGTGACGCATCTATATCGTTTAGAGGCAATGAAGCAACAAACCCCAAAAATCTATCCGGATATTTCTGAACCAATTCCTTCATTGAATCATTTGCGATTTTTGCAAGCTCAACTGTGACAGATGGCGGTCCAAAAGTTTCAATAGGAGGTGCTGCAAGCGTGAGAACCTGGACATAATCCTGAAATTTATCTATTAGTCTGAACCGATCATCAAGATCATAAAGTGCAAAAAGGTTTCTAACTCTCTTGTTCATGTCCTTTGCATCTGGAGCTAATGCCGATACTTTATCCAAGTATTTCCTAGGCAGAATGTGGCAGAACATATCGATCTTCATTTTACCCTCCTTCTCTGTAGAAATTCATAAACGATCACGGGAACTGAAATAGAAAGCCCCAATATGTCATATATGATCCCTGGAATCATAACAGTAAGCCCGCTGAAAAAAAGTAAGGTTCTTACCCATATTTTTAATTCACGAAATAAATATCCCTCAACGGCAATGGCCAGGATGGTAACCCCTATTATTCCGAATAAAATTGATTCCAATATTTCTAAGAATGAACCTACCAGCAAAAGACTAGGTTTGAAAATGAAGATAAAAGGGACGATATACGCCACTATACCCAGCTTCATGGCTTGATAGGCGGTTTTTAGCATGTTATCCTCGGCTATGGCTGCAGCGGCATAAACGGCGAGACAAACAGGTGGCGTAAGAAAGGATAGTACCGCATAGTAAAATACGAAAAAATGTGCAAGAATAGGCTCTATTCCCAATTGAATAAGTGCTGGGGCGGCAAGAGTTACCATAAGAAGATAAGAACCTGTCGCCGGCATACCCATTCCCAAAATCACAGCACCCCCTGCAGTAAGAAGTAGAAGTGGTATGAGCTTACCCCCTGCCAGGTTAACAAGAAGTGTGGAGAAGGAAAAGGCCAACCCAGTTATAGATAAGACGCCTATAAGGATTCCAGCTCCTGCGCATGTGATGGCTATTTCTATAAAGAATTTTCCACACTCAGATAATACGGGGAAAATACTTCTTATCCTTAGTTTCTTTAAGACTAGATACCCCAAAACAAAGGCAAAGCCTGTTGTGTATATGCCTGCATGCTCAGCCTCAAGTTTTTTAACGAAAAGAAGATATATGAGAAGAAAGAAGGGAAGAGAGATAATCCAACTGCGCTTGAGTGTACCAAGTAAAGACGGTATCTTTCCCTTTTCCATCCCTTTGAGATTTAACTTTGCAGCCTCAAGATCAACCTGCACGAAAACCGCAAAATAGTAAAGTATGGCCGGTACAATAGCAGCTAGTGCCACTTTAGCGTAAGGAATTCCCAAGAAAGTTGCCATAATGAATGCGGATGCTCCCATAATGGGAGGCATAATCTGTCCTCCTGTTGAAGAGACGGCCTCGACAGCACCAGCATAAAAGGGTCTGTATCCTGCTTTTTTCATAAGGGGTATAGTGAATGTACCTGTTGTCACCACATTTGCCACGGCACTTCCGGATATCATCCCGAAAAGAGAGGAGGCGAAAACGGCAACTTTTGCCTGACCTCCTCTGTACTTCCCTAAAAGAGATGTGGCCACATCGTTGAAGAAGTCCCCAAGTCCAATCTTATTTATCATCTGCCCAAACAGTATAAATACAAGAACAACAGTAGATGAAACTATGACAGGCACTCCTATTATACCTTGGGGATCTACATAGAGATAGTTGGAGAGATTCTTCCACGAGACTCCTTTAAGTCCTAAGGGTAGATTCGATAAAAAAAGTGCAAGAAGTATGAAAAAGATGATGATAAAGAGGAATGCGTAACCAGCTACCCGTCTTATTGCTTCAAGCGTAACTGTAATGGCAAGAACACCAAGGAGAATACGATGGGTCTTAAGCAATCCCACTTCTATCATTATCTCTTCATAGAGGATTCCTAGATAGAAAAAACAAAAAAGGGATACGGCTGAAAAGATAATGTCATAGAGAGGAACATTTTCACTTCTTATTTTTCTTGAGGCACGCACGAATATGAAAGTTGAAGAAAGTGTCAATCCGTATATAATAGCCACCCACTGGTGGAGATGAAAGGAAAGTGAGAAATAGGCTGGAAGATTAAGTATCGCAAGTATGGATAGAAGGGGAACACCACAAAGGGTAAGGTTTCCAATTACCCTTAGTATCCCCTTCGGCTCTCTAAAACGCGAAATCCTTTCTTCGTCCACTTTTACCTTCTAGTTTGTGCTAGCAACTTTGACTGAATTTCCTCCATCTCTTTATTCCAGATCCCTTTTTCTTTAAAATACTTTACGGCTCCAGGATGATAAGGTATTACTATGTCTTTAGATAGGAAGGATTCTTGATTCCATTCTTTTAAAAGTTTATGAACGAGTTCAAACTCTTTGTAATGTTCATAAAGAGCTTTTGTTATGGTATATGCGATACTTTCTGGCAATTCAGTCACTGTTGCAAGATAAATATCGTAAGCCCAGAGATACTGTTCACCAGTTATTCCCACTACTCCCGGTCCTTCCTTCACTTTCACCATGTATCCAGGAAAATACTTTTTCATCTTCTCCACTAACTGCGGAGACGGATCCAATGGTAGATATCTTGCACCTTTTTTTGCATTAAGTTCTTCAATTATTGGAGACCCTAAAGTTATTGTGCCTGAGGCTTCAGCTCTACCCTCTATGATTGCTTTTACCCCATCAGGTGGAGAATGAACAGGTACCATTATAACGTCTTTTTCCTCAAGCCCGCCGTTTGCGAGTAGAGCCAAGGTCTGTAAAGTTATGGAAGATCTAGGATATTTACCTGCAACTTTCTTTCCTTTTAGATCCGCTATCTTTTTAACAGGTGAATCTTTAGCAACCATAATGCCTATCTTGTTAGGAACTGTAGGAGTTATAAGTCTAAGATTTGGGAATCCTTTACCCTGAGAAAGCTTTTCCCACTCATACTTTCCCGCAATGGCCATTTCAGCATCCCACATGTTCATAACGCCGAGTTGCATTTCACCTCTTGCCATGTACGGCATCCATGCTTCAGGTCCAGACATTGGTTTTACAACTGCCTTTAGATTTGTGTAATCGTTTATGACTTTGGCTGCGGCGACTCCTATAGTATGAAAAAAAGCTCCGATAGGATTTGTTCCTATGCTAATCTGATCTGACGATAATGAACTGGTACTAAAAAGAAAAAAAACGGAAATAAAGATAAAAAAGATGATTTTCTTCATGGTCTACCCCCTTTTACCTTTTGATGGAAGATACTGACTTTTTGCGACAGCATCCTCCATGATTTTCCCAACGTATGTTAAATGCTCTTCGAGTATTGATTTCACCTCCTTCCCATCACCCTTTTTTAAAGCTTCCACTATTCTTTCATGATCAGAAATATTTTTTTTTGGAAACGATAAAGGTAGCTGAACCTGACTCCTGAAATCAGAAACCACGGCCATTATAAGTTCTATAACCAGGATGAATACCGAATTCTTCGAGATCTTCGCCAAAAGTTTGTGGAATTCAATGTTCTCGTTGAAGGGTTGAATTTTGTTTTTTATTCTATCTTTGGAAATCTTAAGATTCTCTTCTAGTGTCTGGATGTCCTCTGAAGTGATATTCTCAAGAACATATTTCATCATTATTTTTTCTATTTCTACTCTTGCCACTGTAAGATCATGTATGTCTATTTTCTTCATTAAGAATGCTTCTAAGAAGAGCTTCGAAAAAGTATTCATCACTGTATCAACAACTACAGCACCCTTACCTAGTCCCTTTTCAACTCTAATGTAACCAGAAAGTTCAAGAAGCCTCATGGCTTCTCTTATGGTTTGTCTTCCAACATTAAATCTTTTTGCAAGTTCAGATTCGGAAGGTAATTTATCTCCCACCTTTAAATCTCCATTCAGGATAAGTCTTTTTATTTCCTCTGATACAACCTCAAAAGTTCTTTTTCTCACGATTGGATTGAAATTGATCTTTTGTGATACTGTCATATTGTCATACTTTAAATATCTTTTACGAGTCTGTCAAGAAAAAAGAACAAAGATATTGATTACTCGCTATCTAACGGTTTATATTGAAGGAAAAAAGGGGAGGTGGAAATATGAGATTTCTCGAGGGATTTACTCCGTATCCAAAGGAAGACAGAGAAAGGTATAAAAAACTTGGTATCTGGAGAAGTATAACTTTTGGAGACCTTATCGACAGAGGAGCCTATCTGTATCCTCGAAGGGAAGCTCTTGTGGATAAAGAGATGAGATTCACCTATTCCGAAGTAAGGGAGAAAGTGAATCGACTCGCTCTTGGACTTTTAGAGTTAGGAATAAAAAAAACAGAGAGGGTTCTTCTTCAACTTCCTAACTGGTCGGAGTTTGTTTTCGCTTACTTCGCATTACAGAAGATAGGGGCTATCCCTGTTCTCCTGATAGACAGGTATAGACAGTATGAGGTTAACCATCTCTTTAAGCTCACTGGTGCTACGACCTGGATAGTTCCTGAAAGATACGGAAAAACAGAGTATCTTCCAATAATAGAAGACGTTCTCAAAAATAACAAAAACATAAAACATGTAATAGTTGTCAGAGGCAGAAAATACGATGGTCTTCTTAATCTGGAAAAACTCATGGAAAAGGAACCCGATTCCGCGGCATTAAAGTTACTAGAAAAAAGACGTCCTGATCCAATGCAAGTAGCACATATGGGTCCAACAGGCGGAACCACAGGTTTACCGAAGGTAGTTCCAAGAACACACAATGATTACCTCTGTAGGGTAGAATACGCAGCCTATGCACTCGAGATGACACTTAATGATATAACCCTTATTACAGCTCCCATAGGGCATGACATGGCATTCAGCATGGGACTTTGTACTACTCTTTTTTCATTCGGGAAAATTGTGATGCTCGATTCCACAAAGGCCGAAGACATACTACCAATGATACAAAAAGAGAAAATCACGTATACAGCGTGGACTCCCACGTTTGTAGCAAGGGTGCTGGAATCAGAGAGGCTAAACGAATACGATTTGAGCTCCTTAAAAAAGATGTACTGCGGCGGAGGGGCAAGTTCACCGAAACTTATAAAAGAAGCAGTGGAAAAACTAAAATGCATCTACGTAAACGCATATGGCGGAACGGAGGGGATGAAAGCCCAAACTAGACTTGATGATCCACTCGATGTGGTATTAAGAAGCGTGGGGAAAAAGGTGTGTCCTTACGATATCTACAAAATTGTGGATGAAAAAGGGGATGAAGTTCCACGAGGTAAGCAGGGTGAGCTCGTAATAAAAGGACCTTGTGTTTTCACAGGTTACTACAATGCACCAGAGGAGAACAAGAAAGCATTTACCGAAGACGGCTTTTTCAGGACAGGAGATCTTGCTGTGATGGATGAGGAAGGAAACATCACTATAACGGGAAGAATAAAAGAAATGATCAACAGGGGTGGGGAAAGCATAAGTGCAACAGAGATCGAAAACTTAATATACACCCATCCAAAGGTGGCCCTGGTAGCGGTAATTGGGATGCCAGATGTGACGATGGGCGAGAGGGTATGTGCATATATAAAGCCAAAAGAAGGAGAGACAATCACATTTGAAGAGATAATTGCGCACTTGAAAGATAAAAAAGCATCGGTCCTTCAGTTGCCAGAACGTATCGAATTTGTTGAGGAGATGCCTCTTACGGCGGCAAACAAAATCGACAAAAAAATTCTGAAAGAAGATATAAAGAAAAAGATCGGTTGGAAGGATGAATGAATGCGGATTGAAATTAAAGAGATATTATGTTAAAAATATCTTCGTTTCAAAGTGGGGTTTACCCACTTTTTTAGTATTAGAAAAAAATGGAAAAGACCATAGTAGAGAAAGTGAAAAGTCTTGTAAAACCTATCCTCGAGGATGAAGGGATTGAACTCGTAGATATTGAGTTCAGACCAAAGGGGAAAAGGTGGCTTCTTAGGCTATACATAGACAAAGAAGGCGGGATAAATATCAGAGATTGTGAGAAGGTAAGTAGGGAACTCGGAACTCTTCTTGACGTAGAGGACCTTATAGATCATCCGTATAACCTGGAAGTATCCTCTCCAGGACTCACACGACCATTAAGGAGCCTGGATGACTTCAAGAAATACAAGGGTAGGCTATGCAAAATAGTAACGAGAAAGTCTTTAAGTGGGCGAACGGATTTTTTGGGAGAGATAGTGGAAGTTAAGGATAGAGATATAGAAGTAAGGGAAAAAGCGGGAATATGGATTATCCCATTCGATCTTATAAAAAAGGCAAATTTGGAGTTTAAAATGTAGGGAAAAGATATGGGTGCGTATTTTGGGCTAAATTACGTAATAGAACAGGTTGGAAAGGAAAAAGGCATACCTAAAGAAACGATTATAAAAGCCTTGGAAGAGGCCATGCTTTATACGGCCAAGAAGAAGTTCGGTAATCACTTAGATCTTGAAGCGAAGTACAATGAAGAACTCGACGAGATAGAGGTATTTCAGTTTAAAACCGTTGTGGAGAAACCCACGAACAACGATACAGAGATTTCCTTAGATGAGGCGAAAAAGCACGATCCTGAGTGTATGGTGGGAGACAGTATAGGTATTAAACTCGACACATCAGTGCTTGGAAGGATAGCAGCTCAAACTGCAAAACAGGTAATACTTCAAAAAATAAGGAACGCTGAAAGCGAGGTCATCTACAACGAATACATAACCAAAAAAGGTACAATAGTTAGCGGAATAATACAAAGGATTGAAAAGAATCATTACGTTGTTAACATGGGTAAAACAGAAGCCATCTTACCCCTGAAAGAGACAATTCCCGGAGAAGTTTTTAAGCAGAGGGATAGAATTAAAGGATACATACTGGATGTAGAGAAGACGCAAAGGGGTTGTGTAATTTTACTTTCAAGGACGCACCCGGGGTTTCTTATTAAACTATTTGAGATGGAAGTACCGGAAATACAGGAAGGACTTGTCAAGATAAAAGGTGCGGCTAGAGAGCCAGGAGAGAGAGCAAAGATTGCAGTATATACAGAGGATCCTGAAGTAGACCCCATCGGGGCATGTGTTGGGATGAAAGGATCGAGAGTTCAGGCCGTAGTGCAGGAACTTAAAGGAGAGAAGATCGATATAGTGCCTTGGAGCCCTGACCCAGCAAAATACGTATGTAATGCTCTGGCACCTGCAAAGGTATCGAAAGTCTATATCAATGAAGAAGAGAATTCTATGGAAATAGTGGTAGGCGATGACCAACTTTCTCTTGCCATTGGAAAAAAGGGACAGAACGTTAGGCTCGCTTCAAAACTTACAGGCTGGAGGATAGACATTGTCAGTGAGTCTGAAGTGGAAAGGACTTCTAAGGTTGTAATAACTGAATTAATGGAAAAACTCAATTTAAACGAGATACTGGCTAGGATTCTCTATGATGAGTATTTAAGAGAACCAGACGATATTGCAAAGCTTACGCCTGAGGAAATGAACAAAATTACAAGTATTGCGATAGATGATTGCAAAAACATAATAGAGAAGGCGAAAGAATACGTCGAGAAACAATCTCGTAGGGTGGAATAAATGGCAAGAATTAAACTAACGACTCTCAAAGACAAGACCTCTGACGACGAACTTCTTGTTAAGCTTAAAACAATGGGGGTAAAAATTAAGGATAGAACGGAAGAGGAGCCGAAGAATGAACTAAAAGAAGAACATAAGGCTGAGGTTAAAAAAGAGGAGCAGGGATTCATAGAAAAAAGAGTCACGTCAACTATAATAAGAAGAAGAGTAAGTTCCTCTACAAAACCGGAAACAGTAAAACCCGAACCCGAAGTTGAAAAAGTCCCTCCTCCTAAAGAGGAAGAAAAAGTAAGAGTTGCAGAGAAGGTAAAAATAATCGAAGAAAAGCGTGAAGAAGTTCAGGTATTGAAAATTTTAGAGCCTAAACCAACACAAGAAATACCAAAGAAAGAGGAAGAAGAGAAAAAGGAGCCTAAACAAAAAGTCCGAATAGAACCCATAGAGAAACAGAAGTTAGAGCCTAAAGAAGAAAAGAAAAAAGAAGAAAAAAAGGAAGAGCTTATTAAAGAAGAAGTTTTAAAAATCGAGCATCCTCCACTTAAGCTTCCCACCGTTGAGGTACAGATTGAAGGAAAATCTATAACCGATTTTGTTATGGACAGGCCAAAAGGAGATTTTGAGCTGATAGGGGAGGATAAGGAAAGGGAGATAACCAGGGTTTTGGAAGAGGCATATGGTAAAGATCTAGATGTAGATTTTGCATATGTTCAGGAGGAAGAAGACGAGAGGAAAAAGAGAAAGGTTGAAAAATTTTTAAAAAGGATAGAGGAACTTGAGGTTGAGGAAGAACGATTAAAGAAGAAAGTTCTACCCAAAAGAAAGGTTGTTGTCCAAGAAGAAGCCCCTCCTAGGAGAAAACAGAAGGTTTTCGAGTTTCCAGCTCAAAGGGTAAAGAAAGAAAAGAAGACTGAAAAGGAAGAAGAGAAAAAGGTTGAACCGGTAAAACTACCCAAAAAAACGATAAAAATAGGGGAAGAAATTCAAGTTGGAGAACTCGCAAAACGAATGGGGATAAAAGTTCAAGAGCTTATCACAAAACTCCTTTCTCTTGGCGTTCTTGCAACGATCAATCAGACTATCGACTTTGACACCGCTTATCTTTTGGCTCAAGAGTTCAATTGTGAGCTAGAACGGGAGTTATCTATAGAAGAAGAATTTCTAGCCAAAGAAGAGGAGATGAAGGACAGACCAGAGGACTTGAAACCGAGACCTCCCGTCGTGACCATTATGGGACATGTGGACCATGGAAAGACACTACTTTTAGATACGATACGACAGACGAACGTTGCAGAAAAAGAGGCTGGAGGAATAACGCAGCATATAGGAGCTTATATGGTAAATGTCGATGGAAAGGATGTGGTATTCCTCGATACTCCTGGACATGAAGCGTTTACTGCTATGAGGGCAAGGGGGGCTCAGGTTACAGATATAGTTGTGCTTGTTGTTGCGGCAGATGATGGAGTTATGCCACAGACGATTGAAGCCATCAATCACGCAAAGGCGGCTTCAGTGCCAATTATAGTGGCCATAAACAAAATCGACAAACCGAATGCAAACCCTGAAAAGGTTATGAAGGACCTCGCGGAGCTCGGTCTTGTACCTGAAGAATGGGGAGGAAGCACACTTTTTGCGAAAATCTCCGCTAAGAAGAAAATAGGAATAAAAGAACTACTGGAACTTATAATCCTTCAAGCAGAAATGCTTGAACTTAAAGCTAATCCTGACAAACCTGCCAGGGGAGTGATAATCGAGTCTAGGATGGATAAGGGTCACGGTCCCTGTGGTACAGTTATAATTCAAGAAGGAACTCTAAAGGTGCACGATCCTTTTATAGCAGGAACATCATTTGGAAGAGTTCGCGCCATGTTTGACGACAAAGGTGATAGGTTGGAAAAAGCAACACCTTCAATGCCTGTTCTGGTAACGGGTTTTCCTGAAGTACCCCAAGCAGGAGATAGATTCATTGTTACTACAGAAGAAAGATATGCGAAGGAACTTTCTAAATTCAGAATTGAGAAATTAAAGGAAAAAGAGTCTGCTCTCATAAAGCGGATAAGTCTAGAGGATCTATATCTGAAGAGTGATGATTCCGAAAAGGTAATACTTAATGTGATACTGAAGGGAGATACCAGAGGAACCGTGGATGCTATAAGTGAGGCTCTAAAAAAGATAGGTAATGAGAAGGTGGAAATTCAAATAATCCATAGTGGAGTAGGAGCAATTACTGAAAGTGACGTAAACTTAGCTTTGGCTTCGGGGGCTATAATACTCGGATTTAACTCCAAGCCTATAATTAAAGCTAAGGAACTTGCTGAAAAAGAAAAGATAGAGATAAGGACTTACTCAATAATATATGACCTAATAGACGATGTGAAAAAGGCCTTAGAAGGGAAACTCAAGCCGAAGGTCGTAGAGGTATACGTAGGGAAAGCGGAAGTCAGAAAAGTGTTTAATATCTCTAAAGTGGGACAGGTGGCGGGATGTTTTATTTTGGAAGGCAAAGCGTTACGAAGCGCGAATGTGAAACTCATAAGAAATGGAGAGATACTGTACACTGGTAAAGTTAAGTCATTAAAGAGATTTAAAGATGATGTAAAAGAAGTACAACAAGGATACGAGTGCGGTATTGCACTGGAAGGGAATGATGACTTAAAAGAAGGAGACATAATAGAGTTTTACGTTCAGGAAAAAGAGGCGCAAAAGATTGATGGATAAAAGGGATGTATGTTGGCATATCGAGCATAGAGATATTCCTGCCCGAAAATCACTCCCTTAAAGAGAAAAGGCAGGCCACGAGAAAAATAGTGGAAAAAACGAGATCTAGATTCAATATTTCCATTATGGAAATAAATAGATCTAACCTTTGGCAAAGGGCTTATATAGGCTTTTCTGTTGTGGGTGAAAGTATCGATCAGATAAACCAGGTAGTGGAGAATGTTCATAGTTACATAGAGAGTCTCTATATAGGGAAGATTATAGACACAAAGACAGAGATAATACAGATGGGCAATGAGATATAGAAAGTTCAGGATCCAAGATCAACTACGAGAGGAAATATCAATAATAATACAAAGGGAACTAAAAGACCCAGGTATTGGATTTGTGACAATAGTTGAGGTAAAAATGTCAGATGATTTAAGACTGGCAAAAATCTATTACAGTGTTTATGGTTCTGATGCTGATTGGGAAAAAACAAAGGAGGCATTGGAGAGATCTAAAGGATACATTAAGTTCCTCTTAGGGAAAAGGGTAAGGATTAAATATATGCCCGAGCTTGCATTTTTCCCAGACAGAAGTTACGAAAGAATGTTGAGGATAGAGGAAATACTTACAAGGACTCAAAATGATAGAGAAGATTAAAAGAGTTCTAGAACATGAAAATAAATTCCTTGTAACAACACATGTGGATCCTGATGGTGATGCTATAGGTTCTATGTTCGGAATGTATTTTTTTCTAAAAGCAATTGGTAAAACAGTTCGTGTCTACTTAAAGGATTCGGTCCCATACAGGTATGCATTTTTACCAGGCCCTGAAAAAATTGAAAAGGACCTAAAGAATCTTGGGCAGGAAGTTATATTGGTTCTAGATTGTGGGGACATAAAGAGGATAGGCGACGAATATAACCTTTTGACGGAAGATAGATTTATAGTGAACATTGACCATCACGAAACAAACGGGATGTTTGGAAAGATAAATCATGTGCTTAAAGACGCTTCTTCAACGGCTGAGATTTTGTACGATATTTTTATGCAGTTTGGAGCACCTATTACGTACGAGATCGCTTTGAACATATATACAGGAATCTTCACTGATACAGGTTCCTTCAGATTTCCAAATACTACTGAAAAATGCTTTCGTGTATGTGGGGAGATGCTCCATTTTGGAGTCTCTCCCTCCTATGTTGCTCAAATGGTGTATGAGAATCATCCTAGGGAAAGATTCTTGCTCCTCTCTGAAGTTTTAAGGACTCTTGAGGTAAGTGAAGGGGGTGACGTGGGGATCGTTTTACTCACATCTGAAATGTTTAAAAAGGTGAATGCCAACTACGAACATTCTGATGGGTTTGTGGAATACATAAAAGAAATAAAAGGTATAAAGGTCGCAATCCTCATTCGGGAATTAGAAAACGGAAAATGTAAGGTTAGTATGAGATCAAAAGACAATGTAAATGTGGGAAGGATATGTGGCAAGTTCGGTGGAGGAGGTCATAAAAACGCTGCAGGGTGCATTCTTGAAGGCAAGCCCGAAGAGGTTAGAGAAAAAGTAAAAAAGGTGCTCTCAGAAGAATTATGAACGGTTTTATAATAGTAGACAAACCTCAAGGTATGACATCTTATGATGTCATACGGAGGCTAAAAAAAATCACCAAATTTAGAAAGATAGGATACATAGGAACATTAGATAAAAATGCTACAGGAATACTTCCTGTTGCTATAAACGAAGGGGTGAAACTAGTCCCTTATCTTGAGGATGCACAAAAGGTTTATTTGGCAAAGTTTATACTTGGGATCGTCACTGACACTTACGATATTCAGGGTACTATTATTAGAAAAACAGAAGTCCCAGAGTTTGAAAAACATGTGCTTGAAGAAAATCTTTTAAAATTTAAAGGAAAGATCAGACAAAGAATTCCTATTTTTTCATCAAAAAAGGTAGGTAGGAAACCCCTTTATAAGCTTGCGAGAAAAGGTGTCGATATTGAACCGATGTTTAAAGAAGTAGAGATATATGATATAAAATTAATGAACTACACACACCCAATTGTAGAAATAGAAGTGGTGTGCTCCAAAGGGACTTATGTGAGAAGTTTAGCATATGAGTTCGGAGAGCTCTTAGGTTGTGGCGCAGCTCTTTATGCTCTAAAGAGGTTAAGACATGGTGAATTTGACGAAGAGATGGCAGTAAAAGTTGAAGATATAAAGACGCGTGAAGATATACTGAAAAATCTTATCCCATGTGAAAAACTGTTCAGGGAAGGTAAAGAAATAGTAATTGAGAAGCCTTTAGAAAGATTTTTAAGGCATGGTATGCCAATCCCTATTTTTGGTAGTGTAAGAGATTGGAAAGTAGGGGAACTTACCAAAATATTGAGTAAGGAAGGCACTATGCTTGCGATTGGAATTGCCGACCCTTCATCAAAGACTGTAAGGGTGAAAAGGCTAATAAACGTCCGGGAGGTCTGAAATGGCACTAAGCAAGGAAAAAAAGAAGGAAATCATTGAAAACTTTAAACTTCATGAGAGTGATACGGGTTCGCCTGAAGTTCAGATCGCTCTCTTGACTGAAAGAATAAGGCTCCTTACGGAGCACTTTAAGAAATTTCCGAAGGACCATAATTCAAGAAGAGGACTTCTAATACTGATCGGTCATCGCAGAAGTCTTTTAAACTACCTTAAAAACAAAAACTTGGATAGATACAGGAGACTAATAGAGAAATTAGGGTTGAGAAAGTAGAGAAGGATTCAATATGCAAAAAAGGACTTTAACCATCGAATTCGCCGGAAGACCACTTACATTTACTGTGGGTGAAATGGCCAAGCAGGCAGACGGGAGCGTACTCGTTCAGTACGCAGACACTGCTGTTCTGGTTACCGCTGTTGCAGAAAAAAAAGAGAGTGATCTTGATTTTTTTCCTCTTACCGTAAACTACCAGGAGATGTCCTATGCGGCAGGACGTTTTCCAGGAGGTTTTTTTAAAAGAGAAGGGAGACCTTCTGATAGGGAGGTCCTTATCTCGAGACTTATAGACAGACCGCTTAGACCCCTGTTTGCCAAGGGTTTTAAAAGGGAGGTGCAAATAATAGCGACTGTTCTTTCCGCAGATCAGGAGAACGATCCGGCAATACTGGGAATTCTCGGTGCCTCGTGTGCCTTGACCCTGTCTCAGATACCCTTTGAAGGTCCAATAGCAGGAGTGAAAATTGGTAGAAAAAACGGATCATTCCTAATAAATCCGACCACCAGTGAGATGGAAGAAAGTGATATGGATATAGTTGTAGCTGGCACTAAGGACGCGATAATAATGGTTGAAGGAGGATCAAAATTTGTAAAAGGGGAGGATTTAATCGAGGCTATTCATTTCGGACATCAAAGCCTTGCTCCTCTTATAGAATGTCAGGAAGTGTTAATGCAGGAGTTGGGTATAAAGAAGTGGTTTTTTACAGAGCAAGAATCGTACGAGGAGTTAAAAAAAGAAATAAAGGAAAAACTGAAAGAAGATGTATATGAGGCATTGGCTATCCCAGAAAAGAAAAAGAGAAGGGACAAAATAAATGAGATAAGAGAAAATCTCATAAAGGATCGTTCTGAGTTAGATGAGAAAAGTGCTAATAGAATATTCGAAGAAATTCTTAGAGAACTCATGAGAGAGAAACTTATTTTAACGGGATTGAGAATCGATGGAAGAAGACCAGATGAAATAAGAGATATATGGTGTAGGGTGGGTATATTTCCAAGGACTCACGGATCGGCTCTTTTCACAAGAGGAGAGACCCAGGCTTTGGCCATTACCACATTTGGTACCTCAGAGGACGAACAGAAGGTTGAGTCATTGCTTGAAGGTGAGGTTTTTAAGGCTTTCATGGTGCATTATAATTTTCCACCATTTTCAGTTGGAGAAGTGGCTCCTTTGAGGGCTCCAACCAGAAGGGAGATAGGACATGGTTATCTTGCGGAGAGGGCACTAGCACCAATACTTCCACCCAGAGATGAGTTTCCTTATACCATAAGGATTGTGTCTGAAATACTTGAATCAAACGGGTCTTCCTCAATGGCGACCGTGTGCAGTGGATGCCTTTCTCTCATGGATGCGGGAGTGCCTATTAAAGAGCCTGTTGCAGGAATTGCAATGGGGCTTGTTAAGGAAGATGACAAAGAGATAATCCTTTCCGATATCATAGGAGACGAAGATCATCTTGGCGATATGGATTTCAAAATTGCAGGTTCGAAGAATGGTATCACTGCTATTCAGATGGACCTAAAGATAAAAGGCATAACTAAAGAAACAATGGTGAGAGTCGTGAAACAGGCTCAAGAGGGAATAGAGAAGATTCTATCAATCATGACTCAGACCATAGATAAACCAAGAGAAAAACTTTCTCCTTACGCGCCGAGAATTTTAACTATAAAGATAAATCCTGACAAAATAAGGGACATAATAGGACCTGGCGGGAAGGTTATAAAGGGCATAATCGATCAGACCGGTGTAAAGATAGACATAGAAGATTCAGGGATTGTAAGGGTAGCATCTCAGAATGAAGCCTCTGCCATTAAAGCTATAGAAATGATAAAGGAACTTACAAGAGAGGTAGAGCTCGGTGCAATATATAAGGGGAAGGTGAAGAGAGTAGTAGATTCCGGTGTAATAGTAGAAATCTGGCCAGGATGTGATGGATTTGTGCATATAAGCCAGCTCGCAGATGGGTATATAAAAAGAATAACGGACATGGTTAAGGAAGGTGACATAATTCCTGTGAAAGTTATAGAAATAGATCAATTTGGGAGAATAAAACTCTCCAGAAAGGCTGCTCTTCGGGAAACAAGATGATAAAAGATGTTCAGAAAAACTATTCTCGATAATGGTCTCACAGTTATAACTGAATCGGTCCCACATTTTTCAACCGTCTCCATCGGTCTTTGGTGGAAAACAGGAGGCAGATATGAAAACGAGGCCAATAATGGTATATCTCATTTCATCGAGCACATGCTTTTTAAGGGAACGAACAAAAGGTCCGCATATGAGATCGCAAGAGATATAGATGCTGTTGGAGGTACAATAAACGCCTTTACTGGAAAAGAATACTCATGTCTTTATGCTAAGGTTTTAAGAAAAGATGTGGACCTATGTCTTGATGTTCTCTCAGACATGTACATGAGTTCCCTATTCTCTGAAGATGATATAGAGAAGGAAAAATATGTTGTTACCCAGGAAATCCGAATGATTGAAGATAATCCGGAGGAGTACATTTTTGACGTTTTTTACGCAAGGTATTTTAGAGATCATGGACTCGGTCTTCCGATTCTAGGAAAAAAAGAGAATGTGGAGTCTTTTAGAAGAGATGAAATTATAGAACATTTTAAAATTAACTACGCACCCCAAAAGATGATACTAACTGCATCAGGAAGAATAGAACATGAAAAATTTGTAAAAAAAGTGGAAAATCTCTTTGGTGGCATAGAGAATAAAAAGACGTCAGAAGTATATGAAAATTGGACCCCCAACACCCAGAGGACCATAGATGTTTTTCCCAAAGATCTTGAAAGCCTTTACATCCTGGTTGGAACCCAAGGGGTAAGCCAACTTGACGAAAAAAGGTACACCCTTTATTTACTCAATGCAATATTTGGCGGAAGCATGAGCTCAAGACTTTTTCAGGAGATCAGGGAAAAAAAGGGGCTTGTTTACTCTATTTATTCGTACGTTAACTGTTATTTCGATACTGGTACCTTTGGAGTTTCCACATCTACATCTCCCAAAGACTGTCACGAGGTGATGAGACTCATAAAAGAAGAGATACTGAACTTAAGGGAAAATGGAATTTCAGAAGGAGAACTGAAATTTGCCAAACAACATATAAAAGGCAACCTTCACATAAGTTTAGAAAATACAGAATCAAGGATGGGAAGGGTCGCGAAGAACGAGATATATTTTGGTAGATATATTCCAGTTAGGGAAACGCTAAGATCAATTGACAGAATTACCGTGGCCGATGTGAATGCTCTAATAAAAGAAATATTTAAGAGCCCTGAGAACTTATCAGTAGTTGTGCTTGGAGAGGCTGACCGAGAAAAGATAGAGGAAATATGGCTAAACTAAAAGTAGGGTTTATAAAGAAAAAGAACGCTAGAATTCCCGTTTATGCTACAAGCTCTTCCTCTGGCTTAGATCTTTTTGCCTGTTTGGATGAACCCGTTACTATTGAACCTAGGAAATGGGCTATCATCCCTACAGGTATAAAAGTAGTTCTCCCTGACGGATATGAGGGAGAGATAAGACCTAGAAGTGGACTTGCTTTTAAGTATGGAATTACTGTGCTTAATTCACCAGGCACTATAGATTCTGATTACAGGGGAGAGATAAAAGTTGTCTTAATAAATCATGGAGAGAAACCTTTCTTAGTTGAAAATGGTATGCGGATAGCCCAGATGGTAATCAAGAGGTTTGAAAAAGTTGAGCTTGTTGAAGAAGATTGTTTGCCAGACACAGAGAGGGGGGAAGGCGGTTTTGGGTCAACTGGGATTAGGTGATGTCTAAGTTAGAAAAGATCCTTGACTCCTATCTTAGTTACCTTGCAGCAGAAAAAGGATCATCAACAAACACAATTGAATCGTATAACCGGGATATCATGTCCTATTTAACATTTGTAAATGGTGATTGGAAAGAGTTTGAAAAAAAGGATAACATTCAAAGATTTATAGTATATCTCCGAAAAAGAGGTCTAAAAGCCAGAAGCATTGCAAGATATATGTCTTCTCTTAAGAGCTTTTTTAACTATTTAATAGAGGAGGGTTATGTCACTGAAAATCCTTTATGTGAAATGGAGCGTCCAAAGATAGCACCCCCTTATCCAAAAGTACTAAGCGAAGACGAGGTAGAATCGCTTATTGTTCTACCGGATGATTCAAAGATAGGATTGAGAGACAGAGCGATCCTTGAAGTCCTTTACGCAACTGGTATTAGGGTTTCCGAACTTATAAATTTAAAAAAGACTGATGTAAACCTTGAAACCGGATATGTGATAACGATGGGTAAAAGATCTAAGGAGAGGATAATACCTTTAAACAGACACTCTATTGAGGTATTGAAGGAGTATATGAACAAAGTGAATCCTAGAGGAAAGTATCTTTTTCCAAATAAAAAAGGAGAAAAGATATCAAGACAGGCAGTGTGGAAAATAATAAAAAGGTATGCCCGGATGATGAATAAAGAGAATATCTCCCCTCACACTATAAGACATACATTTGCCACTCATTTAATACAAGGTGGGGCAGATCTAAGGTCAGTACAGACACTTTTGGGTCATCAAGACATATCAACAACCCAAATTTACACCCATATAGACAGAAAACGTTTAAAGGAAATCCACAGGCGGTATCACCCGAGACAATAAATGAAGGTCATAACGACCCATACGAGTGCCGATTTTGACTCATTGTCTTCCATGCTTGCGGCAAAAAAGATATACACCGATGCGATACTGGTTTTTCCTGGATCTCAGGAAAAATCTCTGAGAGATTTTCTTATTCGCTCAACTCTTTACGTATTTGATATCGCAAAGATAAAGGATTTGGATTTGAACTCAATAGATACGCTTATTCTTGTTGATACACGGCAAAAATCAAGAATCGGAGAGTTCTCAAAGATTTTGGGTAAAAAAGATCTAGAAATTCATATATACGACCATCACCCAGCCACAGATGACGACATAAAGGGAGACTTGGAATACATAAGGTACACAGGCGCGACTGTCAGCATCCTTGTACAGATACTGAAAGAAAAAGACATACCGATTACTCCTGAAGAAGCAACTGTGATGATGCTCGGGATTTATGAGGAAACGGGAAATTTCATCCACCCCTCAACAAGAACGGAGGACTTTGAAGCTGCTTCCTTCCTACTTTCAAAGGGGGCAAATTTGAACATAGTGTCTGACATGCTTGTCAAAGAGCTCACAAGGGAACAAGTCCTTCTTTTGAATGAGCTGATAAATAATGCGGTTACGTACAACATAAATGGCATAGATTTAGTTATAACGGAGTGTGTCTTGAGTCACTATATGGGAGAAGTAGCCTTGGTTGTTCACAAACTGCGCGATATGGAAAATTTGAACGTGATCTTCGCATTAATAAGTATGGATGACAGGATATTCATAATAGGTAGAAGCCGGATACCCGAAGTTGACGTTGGGCAGTGTCTTTCATTCTTTGGGGGTGGTGGACATCGAGAAGCGGCTTCGGCTACTGTAAAAAACCGGACCTTGATGGAGGTAAAAGAAGAGTTAATAGGGATTTTGAAGGCTAATGTAAGACTTCTGCTAAAAGCCAAAGATATCATGTTTTTTCCTGTGAAAACAATATCTGCTGATGAACCTATGGAGAAAGCCAAAGAAATTATGGTCAAATACAGCATAAACGCTATGCCTGTGATAGAGGGTGAGAGAGTAGTTGGTATAGTAACTAGGCAGATTGTGGAAAAAGCGTGCTTTCATGACTTAGGAGATCTTCCGGTCAGAGAATACATGGTAAGTGATGTAAGAACAGTAAAGGAAGACGATCCATTAGATGTGGTGCGGGACATAATAGTTGGGTCCAATCAAAGATTTTTACCTGTGTTGAGAAACGGAAGACTTGTGGGTGGAATAACTAGAACAGACTTTTTAAGGGTGATAGATGCCAGGTCAAATCCCGTACCTGAGCATCCACATTTTGAAAAAAAAAGAAACCTAAGGCATTTAATAGAGGAGAGGGTTAAAAGGGAAATAATAAAGAGGCTTAGACAGATAGGGGAGATAGCAGACAAAATTGGATACCGTGCGTACCTTGTTGGCGGATTTGTGAGAGACCTTCTTCTGAGAAAGGAAAATTACGATGTTGACGTTGTTATCGAAGGCGACGGGATTAAATTTGCGAAAGAGTTGGCAAAGACTTACTCGCTTAAAATTAAGGAGCACAAGGAATTCGGTACAGCAAAGGTATGGTATCCAGACGGTTTTACAGTGGACATTGCTACTTGTAGATTGGAATATTACAGCGAGCCCGGGTCATTGCCGGTTGTGGAAAAAGGCTCACTTAAACTTGATCTATTAAGGAGAGATTTTACAATAAATACTCTAGCGATATCATTAAACAAAAATACTTTTGGCGAACTCATAGACTTTTTTGGTGGACAAAGAGACATAAAAGATCGCACAATAAGGGTTCTTCACAGTTTGAGCTTTGTAGAAGATCCAACAAGGATATTGAGGGCTCTTAGATTTGAGCATAGATTCGAATTTAGAATAAGCAAACATACAATGAATCTCATCCGAAATGCCGTAAGAATGGGTTTTTTATCAAAAATTGAAGGTAAAAGAATCTGGAGTGAGCTAAGACTGATCTTCTCAGAACATTCTCCGGAAAAGATCCTCAAAAGGTTGGAGGATTTAGGTATACTTTCCGCAATATTCCATGGTCTTAGGTTTACAGATCGGACATACCGGTTATTTCAAGAAGTTGGATCTATCCACAGGTGGTATGAACTCCTATACAAGGAAAGGCCGTGCGACAAGGTATATCTCTATCTGATCGCCTTAATGAACGAAATGAGTCTCAAAGATGTGGAGGACTTTCTTGATCGGTTAGAGATACCTGTGTCCCAGAAAAAGAAAATCAAGAGTGATCTGACATCTGTTAACGTGGCAAAGTCTGCCCTTTCCAATGCAAAGAATATGAAAAAAAGCGAGATTGCAAAGATCTTAAGGGACATGTCGCAGGAAGCTATACTTTTACTTATGGCGGAAAGCGAAAACGAAGATTTACGAAAATCTATATCTAATTTCATTACGACTTTTTCCTCAGTAAAGCCGGAAATAACTGGAAAAGATCTTAAATCCATGGGATTGAAGGAAGGACCAATTTTCAGGGAGATTCTCGAGAGTGTGAGAGATGCAAAGATTGATGGCATAATAAAAACCAAAGATGACGAGATCAACTACGTTCGTAAATACATAACGAAAGATGGCTGAGCTTATTTTACCTTCCCTCGAGGTAAAACTGGACTGTTACGAAGGACCTTTGTGGGTGTTACTTAAGCTTATAAAGAATAACAGGTTGAGCATATGGAACGTACCCATCTCCCAAATAGTTGACAGGTTTCTGGAATATGTAGAAGTGGTTCGGCAGATGAATTTGAGGATAGTTGAGGATTTTATCGAGATTGCTTCATTACTCATTGTAATAAAATCGAGGATGCTTCTTTCTTCTGATGAGGAAAAGGAACTTGGTGAAGAGGAACTTTTAGAGCGAGTGTATGAATATGAGAAGACGAGAAAGCTTGCCCTTTCTTTGGATACCCTTCCTATCTTAAATAGGGACACTTTCATAAGAAAGGGAGATGGTTTAAGAGAGGACCGAGGGTATGATCTTTACTTACTTTTAAAGGCATTCTTTGAGCTTGTGAGACAAAAGGAAAGTTTTATAGAGATAAAGCCTATAAAGCCCACTCTTGAAGAAAGGCTTTCGTTTATCGAAGATAGGCTTTTGAAGAAGGGTATTTACATTTTTGATGTCGCAGAAGATGGAGATCTATCAGAAAAAATAGCGACAGTACTCTCAATGCTTGAGATTGTAAAAAGAAAGGTTGCAAGATTGATCCAACACAGACCATTCGGAAAAATCATACTTAAAAGGAGAAATGGCATATTATGAAGAAGAAAAAAATTGCTTTTGGGTTAATTGTAGCTATCTTTCTTATTTTTGTTTTTGGAAGTATCTTTGGAAGACTCTTCACTGAGAGAATTGGAGTTATAGAGATAGAGGGTGTAGTAACTGACTCAAAAGAAATCCTTGAGCAGATAGAGCAATTCAAAGAGGATGATGGCGTAAAGGGCGTAATAGTTCGAATAGACTCTCCTGGTGGCGCTTCTGCTCCCTGTCAGGAGATACATAAGGAGCTGAAAAAACTGAGGGAGAAAAAGAAGGTTTTCGTATCGATGGGCTCGGTTTGCGCATCAGGAGGTTACTATATAGCCGTAGCAGGGGAAAAGATATACGCAATGCCCTCAACTATAACGGGAAGCATCGGTGTTCTTGTGGAACAGATAGTGGTAGAGGACCTGCTTAAAAAAATCGGGCTCCAGGCAAACACAATCAAGGCTGGAGAATACAAAGATACGGGAAGTCCTTTCAGGAAGATGAAAGACGAAGAGAAAGCCTATCTAAAAAACATAATAGATGTGATTCACGAACAATTTATAGAAGACGTAGCAAAGGGTAGAAACATCCCATTAGATAAAGCGAAAGAGATAAGCGACGGCAGGATATTTACGGGAAGTATGGCAAAGGAATATAAATTGATTGACAAAATTGGTACATTTTATGATGCAGTCGAAGATTTAAGGCTCTTGCTTAACATTAAAGGAAAACCACAGCTCGTGTATGCAAAAAAAAGAATATCCATGTTGAGATGGCTCATCTCTTTCTTCTTTGAAGAGGTCACACGTGATTTAAGGTGACGGGAAAATGGAGATATTTTATCTTCTTGAATTTTACGAAGTTTGTCCTTAAAGTGGAAATGGAAAAAAGGAAAGAAAGGCTTTGTTAATTGTTAGCGAGGTTTTTTTAATTGTTTTGGAAAACATTTTTGGGAGGAACCACTGATAACTCAAAAATGGGGATCCGGAAATATGTTTTTTGCTCATGATATCTTCGGTTGCTTTTCTGTCAGAACTACTACTTAAAGTCTCTAGATGATAGGGAAAAGGTTTAAAATTGAGGATTTGTTTCGAATCTTTTTTGAACCAAAAAGAATTGATACAAATAACTTATATTTGGTAAATCCAGCACCTTATACTTTTTGTACAACCCTTGCCATTAAAGAAAGAAAAAAAGACGGGAACAAAGTCCTTTTTGTTCATAAACCTAGTGCTTACGAACAAGAAGGGATTTGGAATTTTCCTAATAGATTTATAGATTTATATCTCTCAGATTTCGAATAATGGAGCGGAGGATTAGAAAAACTTTCCCATGCTACGTATCCTCCCATAGGTCAATGGAATCCATGCTTGAGATGAAAAGGAATCAAGTGATACTCTTCTTAACCGAATCGGTAATAAGATTACCATTCTTCCCGAATGAATTTTCCAAAACTATGAGTCTAATGTTCCAATTGGCGATGAAAAGAAGAATCTGGAGGAGGGATGGAATACAGAGATTTAACACAGTATGCTTTTCTTTAGTGTTTGAAGATGTCCAGTTCAGGAATTGGATTTCCCTGGTATATCCGTGCTGGATTATAAATAAAGAACGTTTCAACTTTCAAGGAGGGCGTCATGGAGTTAAAAATTGTAAAAATTGATATTCCAGAAGGTACCAATGTTATTATAGGTCAAGCCCATTTCATAAAAACAGTAGAGGATCTCTATGAGATTCTCGTTTCCTCTTCTCCGTCTCTTAAATTTGGTATAGCTTTCTCTGAAGCTTCCGGACCATGTCTTGTCAGATGTGAGGGAAACGACGAGGATCTTGTTAGATTAGCCTCAGAAACAAGTCTTTTGCTTTCTTGTGGACATACCTTTGTCATATATTTGAAAGACGGCTATCCCATAAATGTTCTCAATGCCGTAAAAACGTGTCAAGAGGTTTGTCATGTAATTTGTGCTACGGCTAATCCGCTTAAAGTGATAATCGCTGAAGAAGAAGATGGAAGAGGGATAATAGGAGTTATAGATGGGTCTAGACCAAAAGGAATAGAAAAAGAAGAGGATAAAAAAGCTCGAAAAGAACTTTTAAGACGGATTAGGTATAAGCTTTAGAAACCCAGCAATTTTGTTGATTGTTGCAACTATCTGTGTTAGTCTTCTTTGACATATGGAAGACTTTTACAGGATTTCGAGGCTTCCCCCATATATTTTCGGGGTAATAAGGGACCTTCTGATTGAAGCCAGAAGGCGGGGCGAAGACATAATTGATCTAGGTATGGGAAACCCTGACATACCGACGCCTAAGCATATAGTAGCAAAGTTGATTGAAGCGGCAAAAAATCCAAAAAATCACAGATATTCCGTTACAAAGGGCATATACAAGTTGAGACTGGCCATATCGAACTGGTACAAGAGGAGGTATGATGTTGATGTGGATCCCGAAACAGAAGCTGTGGTTACAATGGGAGCAAAGGAAGGTTTAGGCCATCTCATCCTAGCAACAGTAACCCATGGAGACATAGTAGTTGTTCCAAGTCCGGCATACCCTATCCATACATATTCTGTTGTTATAGCAGGTGGAGATTTGAGAACTATTCCATTGCTTCCAATCGATGGTTTTTTTGATAGACTCGAGAACGCTATAAAGTCTCAGTGGCCGAAACCTAAAATGGTAATAGTGAGTTTTCCAAATAACCCTACCACAGCTGTTGTGGATATTGAGTTTTTCGAAAAGTTAGTGGCCTTTGCGAAGGAGTACGATCTGATGATAGTTCATGACATAGCGTATGCTGACCTGGTATTCGATGGGTATTTAGCGCCGAGTTTTCTACAGGTTCAGGGAGCAAAAGATGTTGGTGTGGAATTTTTTTCGCTCTCAAAGAGTTACAGTATGCCTGGTTGGAGGGTTGGTTTTGCAGTAGGAAATAAGAAGATGATCAATGCCTTAAGTAGGATAAAAAGTTATTTTGATTATGGAATGTTTCAACCTATCCAAATCGCTGCTATAATAGCCTTAAACGAGTGTGAAAACGAGATGAAAGAAATAGTGGAGAAGTACAGAAAAAGAAGAGACGTCCTCTGTGAAGGACTTTCACGCTATGGCTGGCTAGTCGAAAAACCAAAAGCGACAATGTTTGTGTGGGCAAAAATTCCCGAGCCTTTTCAAGAAATAGGATCTTTCGAATTTTCAAAGTTGTTACTTAGAGAAGCGAAAGTAGCCACATCCCCCGGCATAGGTTTTGGGGAACACGGAGAAGGCTACATAAGATTTGCCTTAGTGGAGAACGAACACAGAATCAGACAGGCCATAAAAGGCATAAGAAACCTCCTATATTCCGCCAAAAAGAGATGATAGGTGTTGGTATTATCGGATTTGGAACGGTCGGCGTAGGGACCGTAAAGATCCTCAGAGAAAACCATTGGTTAATAAAACAAAGGACAGGTATTGACATTAGACTGCTCAAAATAGCCGATGTTGATCTAAAAAGAAAAAGAGATGTGAATGTCGAACCTAATCTTCTAACTGATGATCCCTCAGAGATAATAAACGATGATAGAATAGAAATAGTTGTTGAGTTAATAGGTGGTATCCGACCTGCTTACGATTACATTATTGAGGCTATAAGAAAAGGCAAGTGGGTTGTAACTGCAAACAAAGCCTTACTGGCAGAAAAAGGAACAGAAATTTTTAAGCTCGCTAGAGAAAAAAACTGTGAGATAGGATTCGAAGGATCGGTCTGTGGGGGGATACCTGTCATAAAGGCGATAAGAGATGGATTGATAGGCAATAAGATAACTTCCATTCTTGGTATTTTAAATGGTACTAGTAACTACGTACTAACCAAAATGACAGAAGAAGAATCTTCCTTTGAGGATGCATTAAAGGAAGCTCAAAAGTACGGATTTGCGGAAAGGGATCCATCTTTAGATGTGGATGGAGTTGATGCGGCTCATAAGCTACTCATTCTCATACTTTTGGCCTTTCATTATCAACTCCGCATGGAAGACATAGTGGTACGAGGAGTAAGAAGAATAGAGCCAATAGATATAAAGTTCGCTAAGGAATTTGGATACAAAATAAAGCTTTTGGCAGTTGCTAAACTTTTTGGGTCGGAAATCGAGGCTAGGGTGGAGCCTGTAATGCTACCGATTAACCACCCTTTAAGTAGCGTAGACGGGGTATATAACGCCGTATTTATCCTGGGTGATAGGGTGGGTGCTAATCTGTATTATGGAAGAGGCGCAGGGGCTGATCCCACAGGAAGTGCAGTCGTTAGTGATATAGTGGATATGGCTCTAAGGATGAGAGGTGAAAAAAAGATCCCGAGGATCCCGGTTGTTTCCGATGAGATAAAGGGTGTAAGACCTGGGAATGAGGTTTGTGCCCCATTTTATATGAGGTTTATTGCAGAGGACAGGCCGGGCGTTCTATCAAAAATTTCAGGGATTCTTGCAAGTTACAATATAAGCATATCTGCCGTCATCCAAAAAGGAAGAAAAGAGGGTGGTTTTGTACCTATTGTAATGCTTACCCATGAAGCAGAAGAAGGTCCTCTTAAGAAAGCTAAAGATGAAATAGATAAGCTTTCGTTCATAAAAGGAGAAACCTTATATTTGAGAATAGAAGAGGGAAGTTCATGAAGTTTCTCGTTTTGATTGGAGATGGAATGGGAGATTTTCCTTTAAAGGAACTTGATGGAAAAACTCCCCTCATGGTCGCAAAAAAACCATATATGGACATGATGGCTTCAAGAGGAGTTTGCGGAAAGGTAATAACGGTGCCAGAAGGTTACCCTCCAGGAAGCGATATAGCCTGCATGTCCCTTTTTGGATACGATCCAAAAAAATATTACACAGGCAGAGCGCCCATTGAATTTTACGGCATGGGTCACGAAATGGGAAAGGATGATGTAGCCTTCAGATGTAATCTTGTCTATCTGGATAAAAAAAATAATAAATGGCTAATGGGTGACTATAGCGGTGGCCACATTTCTAAAGAGGAAGCGATTTCCCTTATATCAAGCCTAAATGAGGGTATAAAAGAGGAAAGTGTCTCCTTTTTTCCAGGACTTGGTTACAGGAACATAATGCTTTGGAAAAATGGGAAGTGGATGATAGAAAGTGTCCCGCCTCATGATATTCAGGGTCAGGAGATAGAAGGCTACCTACCAAAAGGGGAGGGATCTAATTTTCTTATTGAGATAATGGAAAAGGCGAAAAAGATTCTCTCAGAACACAAAGTAAATATAGAAAGAAGGAAAAAGGGGCTTATCCCTGCAAACGCCATATGGTTATGGGGACAAGGGAAAAAAGCTGACTTCTTGCCATTTAAAGAAAGATTTGGTCTTTCTGGAGCTACAGTTTGTGCGGTGGACCTGATTAAAGGAATAAGCAGGCTTGCCGGTTTTTTCACTCCACACGTAGAGGGAGCTACCGGTTATCTCGACACAGATTATAGCGCAAAAGCAAAAAAAGCAATTGAACTTCTATCTGACTTCGATGTGGTCTATATTCATGTGGAAGCACCCGATGAAGCTTCTCATGAAGGAAAAATAGATGAAAAGATAAAAGCGATAGAAAATATAGACTCAAAGATTCTGGGTCCAATTTACGAACAAAAAAAGGGGGAACTCAGGTTTCTAATCGTCACCGATCATTTCACTCCAATCTCGTTAAAGACTCATTACGCTTCACCAACGCCCTTTGTCATTTTCGATGAACGGATGGGCAACACGAGCTCTATCTCGAAGTACGATGAAAATCTGAGTGAGACCATCTATTCTCCGGATGATTTACTTTATAAGTTTTTTACTAAGGATATTCCATGAGGCAGAAAATTATTTTTGTTACAGGTGGGGTTGTTTCCTCTCTTGGAAAAGGGATTGCCTCAGCCTCAATAGGCGCTTTACTTGAGTCGAGAGGACTAACGGTCTCATTGAAAAAGCTCGATCCCTATATAAACGTGGATCCTGGTACGATGAACCCATTCCAGCACGGAGAGGTATTTGTTACTGAGGATGGTGCGGAGACTGATCTTGATCTTGGTCATTACGAAAGATTCACAAATGCGAAGATAACCCAAAAAAACAATTTTACTACAGGTCAAGTTTATGACACGGTAATTTCAAGAGAAAGAAAAGGAGAGTATCTGGGAGGAACTGTTCAGGTTATACCCCATATAACCGACGAGATAAAGAATAGAATACTGGACGTTGAGGAAAATGTTGACGTCTTGATAGTTGAGATTGGTGGGACAGTAGGAGACATAGAAAGTCTTCCGTTTCTCGAGGCCATAAGACAGCTTAGAAATGATCTCGGGAAGGAGAATACTCTGTTTGTTCATCTGACTCTTGTGCCTTACATCAAAACTGCGGACGAGATGAAGACAAAACCTACCCAACACAGTGTGAAAGAACTCAGAGAGATCGGTATTCAGCCCGATATAATCTTGTGCAGAACAGAAAAGCCTCTCTCTCCTGAGCTTAAAGAAAAAATTGCCCTTTTTTGTAATGTTAAGAAGGATGCAGTTATAACCGCTAGAGACACAGATATAGCTGTCTCTT
>JAOADT010000013.1 GCA_026417175.1 Deltaproteobacteria bacterium
GATTTTAAACTAGGAGGGTAAAATGACAAACCGATATGAGATTTACAAATGTAATATTTGCGGAAACATCGTTGAAATTCTTCACTCTGGAAAAGGTCAATTGGTTTGTTGCAATCAACCAATGGAACTAATGAAAGAAAACACTGTCGAGGCTTCATACGAGAAACACATACCTGTCCTTGGCATCGATGGAGAAAATGTAGAGGTGAGAGTTGGTTCTGTGCCACATCCAATGGAAGAGTCTCACTATATCGAATGGATAGAGATATTAAACGATGGAAGGTTGCTTAGACAGTTTCTAAAACCGAAGGATGAACCTAAAGCTCAATTTAAAGAAAAAGGTGAGAATATAACCGCTCGAGAGTATTGTAACTTACACGGTCTATGGAAATCAAAATAATAAGGAGGGCTTTATGAAAAGTGTAAAAGGTACAAAAACCGAAAAGCATCTTTTAGCTCTCTTTGCAGGAGAGTCACAAGCAAGAAATCGTTACACGTTCTTTGCATCGGAAGCAAAAAAGGAAGGTTATGAACAGATAGCCTGGATTTTTCAGGACACGGCAGATAACGAAAAAGAACACGCAAAAAGACTATTTAAATTCTTAGAAGGAGGGGAAGTGGAGATAGTAGCCAGCTATCCTGCCGGTAAGATTTCCACTACACTTGAAAACCTGAAAGCGGCAGCAGAAGGCGAGAACCTGGAATGGACAAAGCTTTACCCTGAGGCGGCAAAAGTTGCAGACGAAGAAGGGTTTCCTGAGATAGCCGAGGTCTTCCGAGAAATAGCTAAGGCGGAGATGGAACATGAAAAAAGGTATAAGGCCTTAATAAAGAATATTGAAGAAAATAGAGTGTTTATAAAAGAAAAACCAGTAAAATGGAGATGTAGAAACTGCGGTTATGTATATGAAGGAGTTGAGGCACCAGAGAAGTGTCCTGCTTGTGACCATCCCAGAGCGTATTATGAGCTTTTCTGCGAAAACTATTAATCTTTCGGCCGGTTAATCCCGGCCGATTGACTCTGGTGGCCTCCGATGATACACTACTTTAATGGTAAAAGTTTACAGGATTTTCAAGATTTTTCACGTTTATGTACTAAGAGAGCTGTCGTATATTTTTTCACTCGCTCTTTTTTTACTCACATTTACACTTGTACTGGGTAGAATCAGAAAGTTAACTGATCTCATAATAAACAAAGGAGTGGAAATTCAAGATATCTTTCTTCTCCTTCTTTATTCTTCGCCTCCTTCCCTTACATTTACTCTTCCCATGGCATTCCTTTTATCTGCTATAGTGGTACTAGGACGTCTTTCATCTGAGAATGAGATACTTACCCTTAAGACATCGGGAATAAATTTAAAAAACATTTTTGTACCTGTGTTTTTCTTTGGATTAGCCATCACAGTTCTTGGGCTCATAAATACATTCTTTTTTTTGCCCAAAAGCGGAGATCTTTTTAGAGACACGCTTATGAATATAGTGAGAAAAGGAATAACCATAGAGGACAGAGAAGGAGTTTTTAATGACTCCATACCTGGGATCGTGATTTATATAGAGAAAGTCCAGATTGAACAGGGCTATCTTTCTGGCATACTCGTTTCAGATGAGAGAGAGCAAAATGTAAAACAGGTTGTCACGGCGAAAAAAGGTCTTATAAATTTTGACGCTTCAAATATGAATCTCACATTCATATTAAATGACGGTGTACTGCACAGGTGGGAAAAAGATAGAGATACTTATAGAAACTTGTCTTTCAAAGACTATAATTTCACAATCAGTCTTGCCACTTTATTGCCAAAGGCGAAACCTGTAAGAAAGAGACCTTACGAAATGGGCATAAATGAGCTAAAGCAATTAATAGACAAAGAGCAAAATGAATCTAAAAGATATGAGCTTTTACTAGAAATGTACAAAAAGCTATCTCTGCCTCTTTCGTCTTTATTTTTCGTTCTCCTTACCGTACCACTAGGTATAAGAAGAAGATCCGAAGGTAAATTTACTGGCATAACCTATAGTCTTTTTATTTTCATTCTTTATTACTTGCTTATGGCACTTACTGATTATATGGGAGCGACCTTAAAGTTTTCACCTCTTTTTACGGCTTTTCTTCCGAATATAGTTGTAGGTTCTATAGGCGTCTACTTAACTAAAGGCTTAAATCATGAAGAATATGAATCCTTTTACAAAAGGATAAAACTACTATATGCTCTTTGCCATGAAAAAATTAGATAGATACTTAATCGGAACCACACTGAAAATCCTTTTGATATGTGAAACAACGGGAGTTGCCATTTTTGCCGTTATCGAATTTTTTGAACACATAGATCTCTTTGCATCTTCCTTGGATAACTTTTTCCTCTCTATAGCCTATCTCACATTTCGTATTCCATACTCTGCCAACCTAATTCTTCCATTGTCATTTCTCATTTCCATGCTTGTCACCTTCATATTAATGATAAGAAACAACGAGATTTTAGCTATTAGAAGTTCTGGGATTAGCACTTTTTTCTTTATAAGACCCCTCCTTTACTTGTCTTTTATATTATCACTAGCGACTTTCTTTGTCTCAGAATGGATTTCTCCAGAGGCGTATAAAATTTCGGAATACCTTTTCAGAGTCCGAATTAAGAAGGAGGAGCCTTACATTTCAGTTAAAAATGACAGGATATGGATAAAGAGGGGTAATATAATCAGCAAAATCGATTTATTTGACACAAAAACCGATACTATGAAAGGTGTAACAGTTATAGAACTTTCCCCCGAATATAAGATAAAGAGAAGAATAGATGCTCAAGAGGGATTTTATACCGAGAATCGTTGGGTTCTAAAGGATGCTGTGGAAAGGATTTTTGATGAAGACGGGATTTCTAAAAAAATATCATACAGTTCTCTGCCAGGCCTAATACTAGAACCACCTCAATCCTTTAAAAACATTCAGAAAAACCCAGATGAAATGAGCTTTAATGAGCTTTCTAATTACATAGAAAGGCTTAAAAATAATGGTTATGATGTAAGGCGTTATATGGTGGATCTTTACAACAAAATAGCTTTTCCTTTTATAAATTTTATTATGGTAACTTTAGCTTGTTCCATAGGTCTTAGATATTCGAAGATAAGACATATTTCCAGAGGTATTTTTTTGGGGATTGTGGTTGGTGCCTCTTACTGGTTTATTCATTCCCTTTGTCTTTCTCTCGGCTATTCGGAAATATTTCCGCCTTTTTTCTCTGCTTGGCTCACAAACATCCTCTTTTTCTCTTCTGGTACAATTGGAATATTAACGCTAAGGACTTAACGTTATTATGGATGAAGTACAGATTCTTTTTGAAATACATGATAAAAAGAAAGCTTATTTGGATATAGAGACAGATTTTTCGGGTCACATATGCGTCATAGGAATTGCTAGAGAAAATGAACAGTTCGTCCAATTTTACGGAGAAGATGTTATTACTCAAAATATAGAAAGAATTTTGGTTACACAGGATGTGATTGTGACTTTTAATGGAGAAAGGTTCGACCTGCCTGTGATAAAAAAACAACTCAATCTGGATCTCAAAGAATCACATTTAACAGTAGATCTTTACATCCTGAAGAAAAAAATTGGCATTAAAGGCGGCTTAAAGGAGATCGAAAAGTTATTTGGTATAAAAAGAAATACGACTGATCTCACTGGTTATGATGCTTGTCGTTTGTGGGAACGCTACATAAGGTACGGAGACAGGGGTGCGCTCGACCTTCTTCTCGAATACAATAAAGAGGACGTAATAAACCTTATACAAGTTGAAAATTTACTAAGATCACTTCTTAGAGGCAAATATGACAGAGGCATTCGAAATCCGGTCAAACTTTAACAAAATCAGTGGGGTTATCACACGTCCATGTTCAGGAGAAAGCCCGACTCCCTTGGTTATTTTATCCCACGGACTTTTGAGTTCTAAGGACAGCACAAAATACATCGAACTGGCACAAATACTGGCAAAGGAGGGTATCACAAGTATAAGGTTTGACTACCATGGTTGTGGTAATTCAGGAGGAAAAATAGAGGAAACCTCCCTTACAAAGCGACTCGAAAATCTCGAAACAGTTTTTGAATTTGGACTTTCCATGGACTCGATCGACAAAACAAAAGTTGGTATCTTGGGAAGCAGTTTCGGAGGAGTAACAGCTATTTTAAAGGCTGCTAAGGATAAGAGGGTAAAGGCTTTGGTTATTTTAGCCACACCTTATGCTTTACGAAGATCATCTAATGAGATATCTGGTGTCCGATTCCCTGATTCCTTTTTTGAAGACTTTTTAAAGTATGACATACTTACTTTTGCGGAATCGGTATCCTTTTGTCTTGTTTTGCATGGAAAAAAAGACGATATCGTTCCTTATCATCAAGCTCAAGCCATATACGAGAGATTAAAAGAGCCAAAACACATAGAGATCATTAACGAAGCTGACCATACGTTCTCTCATCCCGAGCATAGAAAAATTGTAATGGGATCAGCAATCTCTTGGTTCAAAAAGTACTTATTCTGAAACACTCTTTTTTTCTTGATTTTTGTTCTTTAGCTGTTCCTTTATAAATTCCCCGACCACATTACTCAGACCTATCCCTAGCGCAAGAGATAACGCCATAATTACTCCCCCAAAAACGATAAGAAAACTTACTGTTATAATTGTATTCCCAATCCCAATATACTCAAAGACGATCCCAAATGTTATGATTATGAGAAATATACGAACTGCTTTTGCTATTATGTCGCCATATTTAATGTTTGCATTTTCGCAGGTCATAAATATTAACCTGCCCATAAAATTACTGAAAATGATACCTACGATAATAATAACGACGCTGGCTATTATTACAGGAAGAGCGCTCGATATACGTGAAGCATATTCTGAGAATTGAGTGATCCCTATAAAATTTAGTCCAAATGAGAAAAAGGAGATAATAAATATCCAATAAACTATTTTACTCATAATGGTGGAAGGATTGGACTTTATCCCCCCTTTTTTTAAAAAATTCAAAACTCCAGAATCCTCGGCCCATTTATCAAATCTCAAAAGAAGGAGTAACTTCTCAACTACCTTCTTTATCAACCAACTCACAATAACCCCGCCTATCATTACGATAACCATCACAAGGATATTAAGGAAAATTTCCGTAAAATTTTCGTAAAGGTCCAGGAAAAGATCTCGCAAAAAATCTCTCATGGAAAAATATTATTAGATACTCATTTATATGTCAATTTCTTCCATTATTCCTTTGAACAAACATCTTCAACTGCCTCTATAATCTTCTTATACCCGGTACATCTACATAGATTGGAAGAAATAGCTTCTATAATCTCACTTCTATTAGGCCTAGAGTTCCTGTCAAGCAGGGATTTTGCCGTCATTATCATCCCTGGAGTACAGAATCCACACTGAACAGCGCCTTTCTCCATAAAGGCCTTCTGTAGTGGATGTAAATTTCCATTCTTTTTTAAACCTTCTATAGTCTCAATAATGGCATCTTCGACTTCCAATGTGAGAATGAGGCATGATCTAACCGGCTTTCTGTTTACAATAACTGTGCACGCACCACAGGAACCGAGACCACATGCCTCCTTGGCTCCTGTAAGCAAAAGTCTTTCCCTTAAAGTTTCAAGAAGGGTTTCGTAGGGCCTCACATGAAGAGTTACTTTTTCGTTGTTTACCGTAAAAGAAATCTTTCTATTGCGCATCTTAAGCCCCCTTTTTTGTCTTCTCTATCAGTTTTATAGCTATGACTTTTCCCATCTTTTTTCTGTACACTGGAGAGACTACTGTATTATTCACCGGCTTAAGATCATTAAAAACGGTTTCTGAAAGAATTTTCACTCGTTCTTCTTCTATAGTCTCTACTGAATAAACACAAGGTTTGGAACCAATAGCTCCAACTACCAATTTTCCACCTTTAGAATCCATCGTAAAAGCACCATTTATTAAGGGATAATCTATGGATCCTCTGATTCTAATCTTTTCAAATGCTCCCTGCCTTTTTCCGCCTGGGATTATTATCTCTTTCACTATCTCCCCTTGCCTCAAATTAAAAGGTTTCTCCGGTTTACCTGTAAGAATCTCTTCGAAATCGCATTTTCTCTGCCCGTCCTTTCCAACAATTACTAGTTTTGAACCTAAAGATAAAAGTGCTGTTGCTAGGTCACTCGAGTAATTAGCATAACAGACATTTTTTCCTCCCGTTGCGTGACATACATTTCCTCCCATCTTATAGCAAAAACCCTTTGCCCTTCTCCAAGTCAAAGACTTGTTATAAAAAAGACACCTTGTATCCTGAAGTATATTCCCTCCGATAGTCCCTCTCATCTGTAATACCTCACAGGAAGTCTGCGCACATGCTTCATAGAGAGTCGGAAGGTTTTCTCTTATAATCTCACTGTTTTTAAGCTCGAATATTGTGGTATTCGCTCCAATGACATACATTTCATCCGTTTTTTTGATGCCTACCATCTCTTCAATACCTTTAAGATCTATAACTAAGGAAGGTGTTCTAAGTCTTAATTTTATCCTGGGAATAAGATCGGTTCCTCCCGCAAAATACGCCGCTTCTCCATTACTTTTCTCAAAATACTCTATCGCCTCTTCCAAGCTTTTCGCCTTTTTGTAATCTAACTTAGGGAGTATCATCAACCTTCCTCCGTTTGCAAAAGTTCAAGCACTTTGTCTGGTGTTAACGGCAGTTCCTTAAAAAGTCTTCCCGTTGCGTTATAAAAGGCACTTGCAATAGCGCTGTAAGCGCTCATTCTTATAGTCAAACCTCCTTCTTTTGCTCCAAAGGGACCCTCTGGATCCATAGTGGTGACCAAGACAGTTTCAATATCTGGCATGTCTTTGGCGGTGGGTATTTTGTACTCTAATAGGTCCGGGTTCATTAGGAAACCATTGTGCCATATGTTACCCTCCATTATGGCAGCTATTCCGGCTTGCATGATACCTCCCTCGAGCTGACCTTCCACTGCCATAGGATTTATAGGCCTACCACAATCATGGGCAGCTATGAACTTATGGACTTTTATCTTTCCAGTATTTTCATCTACAGTTAACTCCGCAACGGATGTTCCGTAACTGAAAGATCCAGCCATCTGACCAAAGGGTTTTGATACCCATTCTCTTTTTAGATCTATATTAGGAAAATAGGATCCAACCCCAATGATTGGTTTTCCACGCAAAAAGGCTTCCCGTACAATCCATGAGATAGGTATCTTGTTTTCGGGGTTTTTTCGAGAGAATACCATCCTTTCTTTAATCACTATATCCTTTATTTCACATGAGAGCTTCTCTCGTGCAATTTCAGCTATCTGTCTTCTTGCATCTTCACACGCTCTCTTTACAGCGTTTGCACCCACGAAAGTGGCAGCCTGTGAATATGCACCAGGATCCAAACTGGTAGCCTCAGTATCTGCGTTGATTATGTTTATATCCTCCATCGGAATTCCTAATACTTCAGACGCAATCTGAATTGCCATTGACTCATTTCCCTGACCATTATCTACTATTGCGGTAATAATTGTCGCTTGACCATCATCGTTAAATTTAACGGAGCAGGAAGAGCCTGATCTGAAACCCATCGGAAAACCGCACATTATAGCTACACACCCCATTCCAACACCTTTTAGCCGTGTTGCTTTTTTCCATTTGTTTTTAAAATCTACTTTCTTGGTGGCCTCTTCTATAGTTTCTTGAAGACCGCAACTTATTATTTTTGATCCTGTTGCTGTCTCTTCTCCAGCTCTCAGCCCATTTTTCAATCTTATCTCAATGGGATCAAGACCTAACTCTTTTGCAATTAAGTCAAGTTGAGCCTCACATCCTGCAAGAAAAGCTCTTCCATGACATCCGTACATACCTCTTATACCCTTGTTTGTGTAAACCCGGTATCCATGATATCGGACATTAGCCATTCTATAACACTCTTCGTATACATAAAACGGGACAGATGCAGCGATCGGTCCTGTGCTACTATAAGCACCACCATCATATATGACCTCGTAATCCCTAGCAACTATGGTTCCGTCTTTTTTTACACCTGTTTTAATTCTTGCCACTACATCATGGACCTGCCTGCTACTTATGGCGTTTTCTTCCCTCGACATGACCAGCTTTACAGGTCTTTCTGTTTTAATTGAAAGCAAAGAAACAATAAAATCAGCAGGTGCTACCTCTGACCTTCCCCCAAAGGCACCACCTATAAACACATGCCTCACTCTGATTCTGTTCAAGGGAATTTTCAGAAGATTAGAGAGCGCTTTTGCACGAACATGTGGTCCCGCGTTGGGCATCCACAAATCTAGGTATCCATTTTTGTAATACGCGACGCAGGCGTATGGCTCAAGCATTGCGTACGCTTCACCTTGGGCTCTGAACTTGTCCTCCCTTACGTAGTGGGCCTCTTTAAAAGCTTTATCCACATCGCCCACTTCTATATGGACATGGATGTTTATATTCCTGGGATAACCTTCATGAATTAAGGGCGCTCCATCCTTCATTGCCTCCTCAGGATCAAAAACGGGCTCAAGGGGCTCATAGTCAACTTTTATCAGCTCTATGGCTTCCTGAGCTGTCTCCTCATCTATAGCCGCACAAGCAGCTATGTCTTCTCCTACATATCTTACCTTGTCTATTGGTAGCATCATATGATCTTGCGTATATTTAAAAACACCCCACTTAACCCCGTATCCATCCTTTCCTGTAATCACCGCTTTCACACCGGGAACTCTCTTCGCTTTTGAGATATCTATATTTACAATTTTAGCGTGTGGATAAGGACTTCTTAAAACCTTAGCTATGAGCATATTAGGAAGTTTGATGTCAGCTGTATACTCCGCTGCGCCCGTGACCTTATATATAGAATCCGTACGTGGGACCCTTTTTCCAACTACATAAAGTTCTTCTTCCATGCATCCCCCTTTTCCAATCTATGACAATGATAAAATAAAAAATTTCTTATTCCAATGCAAGGAATTTTTGTATACAAAATTTTTAAGAGCTATTAAATCCCTATCCCGAGAAAATTTTGCGTTACTTCATTAGACTTGGTAGATATGTGGCTATCTGTGGGAACAAGGTGAGAAGCAAAGCCAAAATTATTTTGGCAATCCAAAAAGGGGTTGCCCCTTTAAAAATAGTAGAAAGAGGTACATCTTTCGCCACACCCGCTGTCACGTAAACACAAATGCCCACAGGAGGTGTAAGTGTACCTATACTAACCATAACTATTAGAACAATTCCAAACCATATAGGGTCAAATCCCAGTTTTATTATAAGTGGATGCATGATTGGAACCGTGAGTGCAATAATAGCAAGTCCGTCTATAAAACAGCCAAGTATGATGTAAAAAACGTAGATACCTAAAATCACAACGTAGGGAGAAACGGGTAGTCCAAGCACAAACTCTGAAAGCCTCGTAGGTATATTTGTTACAGTAATAAATCGTCCAAACATATTGGCACCGATTAAAATGAGAAAGACCATCCCTGTTACAACAGCCGCTTCATTTAATGCGTTTTTAAAATTTTCTCCTGTGATTTTTTTTGTGACAAGTGAAAAAACAAGTGAAGCGAAAGCCCCTACAGCTGCTGCCTCTGTGGGCGTGAACACACCGAGGTAAATCCCTCCCATTGAAAGGATGAAAATCCCTATGACAGGGTATATCTTAGAGGAGATTTTTACTTTTTCCAAAAAGGATATATTTGCATCATACGTAGAAGGAGCAACCTTAGGGTCTATCCTTATCCATATAGCTATGACGCATATATATAAAACGATTAAAAGGATACCAGGCAGTATCCCGGCAATCAAAAGTTTTCCAATAGACTCATATGTCAAAAGACCGTAAAGAACAAGGGCGGTACTCGGAGGGATCAGGATGTCTATCCCTCCACCTGCTGCTATACAGCCCGTAGAGAATGAATCTTTATACCCGTACCTTCTCATCTCGGGGAGAGCAACCGCGGTAAATGTGGCAACAGTTGCAATGATTGAGCCTGAAAGAGCACCAAAAACACCGCAGGCTCCAACTGTTGCCATCGCAAGTCCGCCCCTAAATTTTCCAATCCACACATTAAGCGCCGAGTATATTTCCCTTCCGAGTCCTGCGTGGAGAAGAAAAAGACCCATGAGCACAAAAAGCGGGATAACGCTTAATGCATGCACACTTGCACTCGCAAAAACATCCATTCCCAATTTTGCCAGTGTCGCTTTAACGTTTGTGAGATAAGCGAAACCACAGAGCCCTACAAGAAGCATAGATAAACCAATAGGCAGTCTTATGGCCATCACACCTAGAAACACAAGTATTCCGATGATACCAACCGTTTCGGGACTCATTTTCTCGCCTGTTCCAATGACCTAAGGAAGTCAATTGCCAAAACTAAAAAATAAAAAAAAGTGCCCACTGCCGCTGCGATGAAAAAAGGATAAATTGGAAGATGCAAAACTCCCGTGACTGTATGCCCTAGATAAATCCTTTTCGCATGAACAAGAAGCTGCCAAGTCATAAGGAGACTTAATACCATGCTTATAAGATAAACTGCACAATCAAGTAAAGCCTGAGCTTTTGATGAAAGCTTTATGAATAGAGCTTCGATGGCTATATGACCTTTTTTATGCTGGGTATAAGCAATGGAAAAAAACACAAAAAGGGCGAGCATAAATTCCGTCACTTCGTAAGATCCTGTCACGGGAGCCGCGAAGAATTTCCTTCCAAAAACATCTACTATCGTCAAAAACATCATGGCCACCAGTATAATCAGTCCAATATTTTTCACAACAAACATATACCTAAGAAAGTATCTTTCCAGAAAATGAAGAACTTTTTGGATCATCTTTAGATCCTGATACTATCTAGTTTACTCCCTACTTGCCTTCACCATCTCATCATAGAACCGTTTGCCAGGCAAACCCTTCCCTTCTATTTTCGAAATCCATGAATTGTATACTGGAGCCACAGCATTACGCCATTTTTCAAAATCTTCCCTGGTTAGTTCATGGATTTGCACATTCGCTTTCTTATGATCTTCTATTGATTTTTTTGCAATGTTATCATAAATCTCCGCTCCCTTGAGCGCGAGCTTTTTACCGGTCGTATCTTCTATTATCTTTTTATCCTTCGGAGAGAGTTTATCGAATGCCTGTTTATTCATAGCAACAATCATAACTGGTACGTACGCGTTAAGAACCGTAGCATGGGAGATTACCTCATAAAGCCTATAATGCATGCTTGCGGACCAGGGTGTAAAAACCCCATCTATTACACCTCTTTTTAACATTTCATACTGCTCTCCCACAGGCGCTGTAATCGGAGATGCACCTAGGGCTGATGCAAGTTCTTTTGTTGACGGTCCGTGAACTCTTATTTTTAGTCCTTTTAAGTCAGCTACACCCCGTATCGGTTTCTTTGTGAAAAGTTGACCAGGATCTCCAGCCCATATCCATAGTATTTTTGTGTCTGCATACTCTTTTCTAAATTCTGGAACTTTATCCCATAGCGTATAGATCGTTTTTGTCACATGTTGGGCGGAATTGAACATAAATGGCAATTCAAAACATTCCGTGAGGGGAAACTTTCCTGCCGTATATGAGGGCAATGTGTAAATCAATTCGGCAATGCCTGTAACAACGGAATCGTAAAGATCTGAAGGTTTGGCAAGCGTAGCATTTGGATAAATTGTGATTTTAACTCTGCCTTCAGTGAGTTTTTCAATCTCTTTTGCCCACGGCTCAATCACTTCCGCATGCATTGCGTGAGAAGTCGGCACGAAGTGCGCAAGTTTTAACTCTGTCGCACCATTAACTTTTGTGGAGAAAGCTAAAATCAGACAAAAAACAAATACTAACCATATTTGTAACTTTTTCATCGTTTTGACCCCCTGCATTTTTTCGGATATTCTAATTACGTAACAATCAAGTTGTCAACTGATTTCGTCAAAGTTGTTTTTATAGGTACTTTTGCTAGCCTAATACTTTTGCTAGCCTAAAATTATATGTGATCAGTTGATTTTTATTCCTATTCTTCTTTTACAAATGCGCTTTTTGGAGCATTACACACTGGACAGCGCCAATCGTCCGGAAGCTGTTCGAAAGGGACTTTTTCCACCCTTTCATCGTACTGATATCCGCATATGCTACATGTCCAAATCATGCTTCCTCCAAATTAGGCTTTTTTGCAGGATCCACATGTACCATAAATATCCAAGTGAATCCTTTCTATTTCGAAGCTCTTTTTGACGTTTTCAGGAATGTTAATTGAAAAATCAACAAATAAGTCCTCGACTTTTCCGCATTTGGTGCACACCATATGATGATGAGGTGTTAAATCAGGGTCAAACCGTTTTCTTTCAGGATCAACGGTCAATTCGACTATGAACCCCTTGTTTTTTAACATTTCTAAAGTATTGTAAACAGTCGCAAATGAGATCGTGGGGAATCTATTTGATATAGCCTTAAAAACATCAAGAGCCGATGGATGTTCCTTATTGTTCTTGAGATACTCAATGATCGCTAATCTTTGAGGGGTCATCTTAAAATTGTACATCTTTTCTTTCTTTTTTGAAGACATCGTTATATGTTATAATTTGGAACTATTATTGTCAAGTCATTTTTTCAATTTTATTGAAGATTTTTACGCTCTATTTTAAAATTCACGAAAAACGGGAGGGGTCATGAGATCGGAAAGTATGAAAAAAGGATTGGATCGGGCACCACATAGGTCTCTTTTTTATGCTTTAGGTTACGACAAAGATGAGCTCGAAAGGCCTATAATAGGCATCGCCAACTCTGCAAATGAACTTATTCCTGGCCACATGCATTTGGGAATAATTGGAGAGGCAGTCAAAGAGGGAGTTAGAATGGCGGGTGGAACACCAATGGAATTCCGGACAATAGGGATATGTGATGGTATAGCTATGGGTCACGAAGGGATGAAATACTCGCTCTGTTCAAGAGAATTAATATGCGATTCCATAGAGGTCATGGCAAAGGCATACCCCTTTGACGGACTTGTACTAATACCTAACTGTGACAAAATAGTTCCAGGAATGATGATGGCAGCGATGAGACTTAACATACCCTCCATAATTGTGAGCGGGGGACCTATGCTCAAAGGTCGATTCAAGGGTAAATCTGTGGATTTGATATCAGTCTTTGAAGGGGTGGGTCAAGTTGCTGGAAGACTTATGGACGAAGTAGAACTTGCCCAACTTGAAGAGCATGCATGTCCAGGACCCGGTTCCTGTAGCGGCATGTTTACGGCCAATTCTATGAATTGTCTATCAGAGGCTTTGGGCATTGCTCTTCCCGGAAACGGGACTATACCCGCTGTCTATTCTGAAAGATTAAGACTTGCTAAAATGGCCGGAAAAAAGATCGTGGAACTTGTGGCAAAAAACGTGACTCCGAGAGATATTATGACACTTGAGGCGTTCAAGAATGCGATCGCTGTTGATATGGCGTTCGGAGGATCTACAAATACAGTGCTACATCTTAAAGCTATTGCTTACGAGGGAGGAATTGAGCTTAAGCTCTCACTTTTTGATGAAATCTCGGAAAAAACCCCTCATTTGTGTAACATGAGACCGTCAGGACCCTACCACCTTGAGGATCTCTACCACGCGGGTGGAGTTTTCGGAATTATGAAGAGACTTTCAGAGAAAGGCTTGATTTATGAAAACTGTTTTACAGTGGCTGGAAAGCGCATTACCGACATCTTAAGAGAGGTAGAGGTAAAAGATGATGAGGTAATTAGACCCATAGATAAGGCATATGACGAAAAAGGTGGTCTTACCATAATAAGTGGGAGCCTTGCTCCAGAGGGTGCAGTCGTCAAAAAAAGTGGAGTACATAAAAGTATCTGGAAATTTGAAGGACATGCAAAAGTATTTAACAGTGAAGAAGAGGCCGTGGATGCCCTAAAAAATGGCAAAATAAAAAAGAAGGACGCTATTATAATTCGCTACGAGGGACCTAAAGGTGGACCAGGGATGAGAGAAATGCTATCCCCAACGAGCATTCTAGTGGGTCTAGGTCTCGATACTGAATGTGCCCTGATAACAGATGGTCGATTTTCGGGTGGAACAAGGGGGCTGTGCATTGGTCACGTCTCTCCTGAGGCACAGGCTGGCGGTCCTATCGCTTACGTGGAGAATGGAGATAAGATACTCATAGATCTTGAGAAAAAAAGTATTGAAGTTCTTGTCCCTGAGAAAGAATTGCAGGAAAGACGCAAGAGATGGAGAGCTCCAGAGCCGAAGATAAAACAAGGATACATGCTTCGTTATTCTTACTTTGTTAGGTCTGCATCTGAGGGGGCAGTCCTTATAACTCCATGATTCTACAAGGTTGAAGAAGCCTTTGCTTTGTGTTAACCTAAAGAACTAAAAATATGAAGGAAAAAACTATGGATTACAAGAATACACTTAATCTTCCGAAAACAGAATTTCCGATGAAAGCTAATCTTCCGCAAAAAGAAAAGGAGATACTGGATTACTGGAAAAGGATCGAACTTTATAAGAAACTCATAGAAAGATCAAAAGAAAAGGAAGCTTTTATCTTGCACGATGGTCCTCCATACGCAAACGGCCATATTCATCTTGGCACAGCGTTAAATAAAATATTAAAAGACATAATCGTGAAATCAAAATTTATGCTTGGCTTTCGCGCAGATTTTGTCCCAGGTTGGGATTGTCATGGCCTCCCGATCGAGCATCAAATTGAGAAAGAGCTTAAAGAGAAGAATATCACCACTACAAAGCTAGAGATGAGAAAGTTATGCAGATCATATGCAGAAAAGTATATAAACATCCAGAGAGAGGAATTCAAAAGTTTAAGCTGTTTGGGAGACTGGGAAAATCCTTACATAACCATGGACTACGATTATCAAGCTTCTATCATAGAAGAAATGATGAAGTTTTTTCTGAGGGGCGATGTTTACAGGAAAAAGAAACCTGTTTACTGGTGTATAAACTGTGTTACAGCTTTAGCTGAAGCTGAAATAGAGTACGACATTGAAGAAAGTGATTCCATATACGTGAAATTTCCGTTAAAAAGCGGTGATATCTCTTTCTTAGGACCGTTTTCAAAAAAACCTGTTTTTATAATGGTATGGACTACAACCCCATGGACGCTTCCCGCAAATCTTGCGGTAGCTATAAACCCCAACTATAAATATGTCGCAGTTGATATAGGGGAGGAAATATGTATTCTTCTTGATGAGCTTGTTCCAGTGGTTTTAAAAAAGAAGGGGATAACTGCACATAAGGTATCAGATCCTATTCCTCACGAGAAACTCAGAGATTTAAGGTTTAAACACCCTTTTTTGGAAAGAGAATCCATCGTTGTGTTTGCAAACTACGTTGCAAATGATGTGGGTACGGGAGTTGTACATATAGCTCCTGGTCATGGAGAAGAGGATTACGAAACAGGTATAGAGTACGGTCTTGAATGTTTCTCACCTGTTGATGGACATGGAAATTTTACCGATGAAGTGGAGGAGTTTAGAGGATTAAATGTGTTTTCCGCAAACAAACCAATCATAGAGAAGCTTCAACGTATAGGGATGCTTTTTCACAAGGAAAAAACGCAACACTCTTACCCTCACTGCTGGCGTTGTAAAAAGCCTGTTATATTCAGGGCTACAGAGCAGTGGTTCATTTCCTTAGATATAAATGGATTAAGAAAAAAAGCTTTGGAACAGATTGAAAATGTAACGTGGATACCAAAATGGGGAAGAGAGAGAATTTACAACATGCTCATTACAAGACCGGACTGGTGTATCTCGAGACAGAGAAGTTGGGGTATCCCAATAACGATATTTTACTGTACGGACTGCGGTGAACCTTTCTGGTCGGAAACGACTTTTAGAAAAGTCATTGAAGAAGTGAGAAAACGCGGGGCGGATGTGTGGTTCGAGGAGGAGGTTTCCTATTTTCTGGATAGGGGGGTTACCTGTAAAAGATGTGGCGGAGGTAACTTTATAAAAGAAGAAGACATAGTAGATGTGTGGTTTGATTCTGGCGTAAGTTGGGCCGCGGTTTGCAAAAAAAGAAACGGATTAAAGTACCCAGCAGATCTTTACCTTGAGGGATCTGATCAGCACAGAGGGTGGTTCCACAGTTCTCTTCTCACCTCAGTCGGGAACGAAGGTATAGCTCCATACAGAGCTGTTTTGACTCACGGCTTTGTGGTTGATGGCAGCGGAAGGAAGATGTCTAAATCTTTGGGTAACATAATCGCTCCTGAAGAGATAGTTTCAAAATATGGAGCAGAGATACTTAGACTATGGGTTGTATATGAAGATTTTAGAAACGACATAAGAATATCAAATGAAATCGTTTCGAGGCTCGTTGAAACGTACAGGCGCATAAGGAACACGCTTCGATTTCTTCATGCTAACATCTACGATTTTGACCCGAAAACGGACACGGTTGCGTACGAAGACCTTTCTTTTATCGATAAATGGATTCTGTCTAGGCTTAATGATGTAGTCCGGAAGTGTAAGGATGCATATACCCAATATAACTTTCACACTATCTACCATACTCTTCTTAATTTCTCTACTGTAGAGCTAAGCGCCCTTTACCTGGATATTGTAAAAGACAGGCTTTATGTAGAAAGGAAGGATTCAAAAAAGAGAAGGGCTACTCAAACCACAATGTATAAGATTCTTCTTAGTCTTGTCAGGCTTATGGCTCCTGTTCTTTCTACAACAGCGGAGGAGATGTGGCTCCATTTGAGAGAATTTGTGAAGGAAGAAAGTGTCTTCTTGAGTGGGTTTCCAGAAATTGAAGATAAACACACAAATACCTCTGTTGAACGGATATGGGATAGAATATCGGAATTGAAAGACGCCGTGAATAAAAAGATAGAACAGAAAAGAGGTGATAAACTTATAGGACACTCTCTGGATGCCAAGGTTCTGATATGGGTAAAGAAAACTGACTTCGATGTTCTTTCATCATTAGAAGATGAATTAAAGGACATATTGATAGTTTCTCAACTGAGGTTGAAAGAGGGAGAGGAGTTTCAGGTTGAAGTGGAGAGAGCAGATGGAAATAAATGTGAAAGGTGCTGGCATTATTCTGAAGATACAGGAAGCTATGGGATTTTTACGAATGTGTGTAAAAGATGCGCAGATATCCTCTCCTCGCTATAAGTGGTTTGATCTTCTTAGCCGATCTAATCTCAAAAAAATACGTTGAAACCATACTGCCCATAAATGGTAGCATAGAGTACACGAGCTTTTTCTCTCTTGTGCATGTAAGAAACTACGGTGGGGCCTTCAGTTTGCTGTCCGATTTTAAGTACTCTTTCATCATTTTTACTATTTTTCCTCTGTCAGTGATTGCCATACTGGTTTTCATGTTTATGAAAACAGACCAGAAATCATCAAAAAATTTTCCTATTCTTCTTATCTTGGGAGGGGCCTCGGGTAATTTATTTGACCGTATAACTAAGGGTTTTGTGGTGGACTTCCTTGACTTTCATTATAAGGATCTTCACTGGCCTGCGTTTAATGTAGCTGATATAAGCATAACGACTGGGGTTTTACTTTGGATCATAATTGAGTTAAAAAGTAATATAAGGTCTATAAATGGATGACGAACTACGAGATGAAGAAAAACGAATAAGAAGGCTTAAGTTCATAGTAAATTTTGCTTTAAACTTCATCAGACTTCACGATATATCCCACGAGGAAGCTTTAAGCATTTTTGAAGGGGTAAAGAAACACGCCTTAAAGCTGTTTCCTGACAAAGAGGAAGCATTCGATATAATATACGCGCCTCGGTTCAGGAGACTTTTAAACGAGAAATATAAAAGATCATAGATAAACTGCTTCAAAAGGAAAATCAACGACTCTCTCCAATCCCCACTCCCTTACCACGAAATCCACCTCTAGTCCTGATGCCCCTAATCCAGGAAATATGAATTTGGGCTCGAGGGCAAAAACCATGCCTTCTTCAAGTAAAATTCTGTGTCTTCCAGTCAAGACGGGAAGTTCGTTTATTTCAAGTCCAACTCCGTGACCTACAAAACTTACTTTTGTTTCCCCGTACCCCATGAAATAGTCCTCCAGATTTGCCTTTTTTGCAATCGAAAAAGCCTTATCAAAAAGCTCTGTTGCATACAACCCCGCTTTGCCAAAGGAAACTATTTCATTTATTATGTGGTAGGCACACTCATAAGCTTTCTTTAAGGTCTCATTTTTCCATTCCCCAATAAGAAAAAGGCGCGTTTCATCTGTTATGTAGCCATTATAACCACCACCGTAGTCTACAAGTGTAGGAACCCCTCTCATTAGCTTATTAAATGAGGGTCCCTGAGCAATTGCGTGTGTTATCCCGCAGCCAGATATGGGAACGTCACCGAAGGACGGTATTGTTGCTGAAACCCCATGTATTACATAGATATTCATCATTTCCTGATTTAATCCTCTCATCCTTAAGAAACCTTGATGGCCATTTATTCGACCTATATATTCAAGTTTTGCCGCTATATCTATCTCCCTTTCTCCTTCTTTTATTATCTTACTTGCCTCTTCAAATACCTTTTTTACAATTTTCCCTGATTTTTTGATAAGCGATAACTCAAACTCACTTTTTATAGCTCTTATCTCTCTTATGCATTTAGAGATATCTTCAATTTCACAGTCAGGAAGCATTTTTTTCCACTTCTGAAATATATTTACTGGTAACACATCAAGCTCCATTCCACACTTCTTTTTTCCAGTAAGATACTTTTTTACATAGTTTCTCACATCTCTGTCGTTTTTCACGGAAATTTGTGAAACAGGTGATTCTATCCTTGCTCTTTCTGTGTTTTTTTCAACCATTAAAACTGGTTCCGCTTCGATGGGAACCAAAAGAACCGCTTTCTGTAAAGAGCCTGTAAAATAAAAGATGTCAACATTTTGGAGAATAATTGACAGACAAATACCATTCCTTTCCATGCGTTCTTTTAACTTCGTTATTCTTTTTTTTATTTCCTCAACAGGTGTAAATTCACAAAGACTTATGTCTTGTAATATATTCATTTACCCTCCTTACTATCTCCTCCTTTTTTACCCTTTCACTTTGCTCTGAATTCCTTAGTTTTATCTCCACATATCCATCTTTTAAGTTTCTTTCTCCAATTGTTACTCGAATGGGAACTCCCAAAAGATCACAATCTTTGAATTTTACACCCGGCCTTTCATCTCTGTCATCTATTGTTGCATCAACGTTAGTCCTTATTAGCTCCGTATAAATCTTTTCTGCCAGTTCCATAGATTCGGAATGGGTTACGTTGACTGGTAGAACCATCACCTCAAAAGGTGCAATTGACAAAGGTAAAATCATCCCGTTTTTATCATGATTCTGCTCTATGGCCGATGCAAGGGTTCTCCCGATTCCTATTCCGTAACATCCCATGATTATAAATTTTTCCTTTCCTTCCCTGTCCAGAAATTTTGCATTCATTGCTTCACTGTACTTTGTTCCAAGCTTGAATATATGACCTACCTCTATCCCTCTCCTAGATGACAAAATCCCTTCGCATTTTGGGCAATTATCGCCCGCTTTTGCATAGACTAAGTCAAAAAACCCTCTTATTTCCAAATCACTAACGTTAACTCCTACAATATGCACATCTTTTTCATTTCCGCCTACCACGAAGTCTTCCATAAAAGCTACCTGTTTGTCCGCATAAAGTGGTATTTTAAGCCCTATCGGGCCAGAAAACCCTTGGGGTCCTCCTGTAATCCTTTCTATATCTTCCTCATTAAGTAGCTCTAAGTACTCCAAATTCAAGGAGTTTTTTAATTTTGTCTCATTTATCTCACGGTCTCCTTTTACCAAAACGCCAAGTACGCCCTTATCAGATGTGTAAAGTATAGTTTTCACTACCTTTTGGGGAGAAACGTTTAGAAACTGAGCGACTTCTTCAACTCTTCTTTTTCCCGGAGTAAGAACTTTTTTATACGCTCCTTTCTTTGATGCCTCAACCTTTTCCTTTGTCCCTATTTCAGCTTTTTCGAGATTAGCACTATAACCACACTTTTCGCAGAAAAAGATTACATCCTCCCCGGTGTCGGCAAGCACCATGAATTCATGAGAAAAACTTCCCCCTATTTGACCAGTGTCCGCTTCAACGACCGCAAATTTGAGCCCACACCTTCGGAAGATGTTTACGTAAGCATTATACATAGCCATGTAACTTTTTTCGGCTTCCTCCTCAGAAGAATCAAAACTGTATGCGTCCTTCATCACAAATTCTCTCGCCCGCATTACTCCAAACCTTGGTCTTATCTCATCTCTAAATTTCGTGTGAATCTGGTAAAGAATTAGAGGCATGTCCCTATATGATCTTATTTCTCTTCTCACAATATCTGTTACAACCTCCTCGTGGGTAGGAGCCAAACAAAGTTCTCTATCATTTCTATCTTTGAACCGCAAAAGCTCCTTTCCATATTTTTCCCACCTTCTACTTTCTTCCCATAGTTCCTTCGGTTGCACAACTGGCATCATTATCTCTTGGGCGCCTTGTGCATTCATCTCCTCTCTTATTATATTTTCGATCTTACGGATGCACTTAAGACCCAGGGGAAGCCAAGTATAAATTCCAGAGGATAGTCTCATTATGAATGAAGCTCTAAGCATGAGTCTATGACTCACAATCTCCGCATCTTTCGGGTCTTCTTTTTTGGAAAAGTAAAATACCTTCGAAAATCTCATCATTACCCTCCGGTTTTATATGGGTTTGAAAACCTGTGCGATGGGAGGATTAGCTTTCGTTACAAAGGGATATCTTCTTCTTCCTCATGCGGAAAGTCTTCTTCAAACTCTTCCTGACTAAGGCCTGACGTTTTTTGAATCTCTAATTCCTGTGTGAGGGGTGTAGGGAGCATCCTTAGATCTGTTGCCACAATTTCATAGGATCTTCTTTTGATTCCATCCTTTCCCTCATATTCCCTAGACTGAATTCTTCCCTCTATGTAGACAAGCCTACCTTTTTTTAAATATTCTCCGCATATTTCGCCTAACTTTCTCCACGCTATTACCCTATGCCACTCTGTTCTTTCTAATCTATTTCCATTTTTGTCTCTTCTTACTTCCGTTGTTGCCACATTAAAAGTAGCTACCGGGACGCCATCTGCTGTGTGTCTTAACTCAGGATCAGCCCCCAGTCTTCCAACAAGTATAACCTTGTTTACCCCGGCCATCTTTCTCCGATTCTAAAAGAAAACTTATTTAAAGTTATAGTATGGACATTAAAAAGTCAACAGAATCATGTTGGATATATATTTTACGACTAAATAATATCTTAACGTGTACATTTGATATCAAAAATATATATTACTTTTCTCTCATAGTTAACTTTTTTATTGACATAAGTTTTTTTTTGCTATACAAAAGACTTCGATGGCAAGAAAAAAGCCAGAAGATGAAAAAAGATCTATACCCGTCATTGTAAGATTAAATAAAGAAGAATTTGATATTCTCGAAAAAAGAGCTTCCTCCCTTGGCATGAACATTTCCTCTTTTTTGAGACTATTAATACGCCACGGAAGGATCGATTTAGAAGAGGGGGAAAAATAGAAGGAAAGGAGGTGATGAAAGATGGCAACAAAGAAAAAAGCGACAACAAAGAAAAAAGCGACAGGCAAGAAAAAATAGGTTAAGGGGGGCAACCCCCTTTTCCTTACTTTTTTTTCCTGAACTTTATTCTTATTGGAGAGCCAAGGAAAGTATACTTTTTTCTTAGTGAATTCTCGAGGTATCTTTTGTAGTGATACGGTATTAATTCAGGAAAATTAGAAAAAAAAACAAAGGAAGGAGGGAAGGTCCCCACCTGTGTTCCATAATATATCTTTATCCTGTTTCCTTGAGGTGAAGGGGGTTCTCTTTCCTCTAATATTTCTTTCAGATCCTTATTTAATTTCGACGTTTCAATCCTTTTGCCAAGCTCATTTTCGACCTGGATGTCAGCTTCTATAATCTCTTTCATATTTCTTTTATGAAGCGCCGAAACAAACAGAATTGGGCAGAAATTTGTGTGGGGGATTCTAATCTTTAATAAGCGTGAATATTCTTCCTCGTTAACCTTTCCTTCCACTAGATCCCATTTGTTAATTACTATCACCAATCCCTTACCATATTTGAGTACAGTGTGCGCCAAAGAGGCTTCTTGGTGACCCATACCTTCTTGTGCGTCAACAATAAGATTCACAACCTGTGATCTTTCAATGGTCTTAAGAGCGCTAGCTACGGATTTCACTTCTACTTCCGTATTTAGTTTACTTTTTTTTCTGATCCCCGCAGTGTCGATTATCATAATTTTTCTTCCGTTGTAGAGTATTTCTGTATCGATAGCGTCTCTGGTCGTACCAGGCACTTCGCTGACTATAACCCTTTCGTCACCTATTAAAGCGTTTACTATGGAAGATTTCCCAGTGTTAGGCCTCCCAATTATGGCTATTCTTAGTGGCTCCTCTTCTTCCTTTTCTTTTATTTGTGGGGCTATAAGTTGTACCATCCGGGTCAAAGAATCAAGAAATTCTGCAAGATTTTTTCCATGCAAGGCACTTATGGGGTATATGGTATCTATTCCCAGTCTGTAAAAATCTGATAAGTGCTCCATTTTTTTCTCGCTATCCACCTTGTTCACAACATAGAAAATAGGCTTATTTACCCGCCTTATCATCTTTATCCCTTCCTCATCTTCTGGTAAAAGCCCTTCGTTTACATCAAAAAGATAAATGATCACTGAAGACTCTTCTAATGTTCTTTCAATCTGCCTTTGAATTTTTAGCGTGATTTCATCTTTGGATAGAATTTCAAGGCCGCCTGTGTCACAAAGTATGAATTTTATCCCATTGTATTCACACTCACAGTAGTTTCTATCCCTAGTGACTCCTGGAGTGTCTTCAACAATTGCTTTCCTCTTACCTGAGATCCTATTAAAAAGCGTAGACTTTCCCACGTTTGGTCTACCCAATATGCTTATTATTGGTAAACCCTTTTTCAATACTGTTGCCGATTCTTTCATTTTTGTAGACTGATTTTCTACGCAGATATGAGCACCGAGCTTAAATTCTTAAGAATCTTAAAAGTTGCCCCGAATATTTTTTCACCATTGTAGAAGATACAGTAATCCTCCCTTTGAAAATCTGGCTCTAAAATACGGGCCATAGGTAAGAAGATAAGTGACGCCACTTCTCTGTCGTTAGTTCTGAAAAAGTAAGGGTAAGGAACTGTTCCCACATAAGGAGAAACAAGATAACCAGTTATCGTATATATATCGTCAAGTCTACCAATTATCTTTAAATCGTCAATTTTAACCCCGATTTCTTCAAAGCATTCCCTCAAGGCCGCATCCTTTGTGTTGCTGTCCCCTTCTTCGCATACACCACCCGGGAAAGAAATCTCTCCCTTGTGAATGCTAACATCAAACGTTCTTTTTGTAAGTATTATAGAGATTTGGTCTCCCTTTCCATAAAGGGGAACGAGAACTCCCGCTCTCTTTGCTTTTTTATCCTGGATTTTGTGCGGAATATACGATTCTAATCTCTGCCTTATTTCATCATAAGTTATCTGCTTCATCCTTCTTCTTCTTTTCCTCTTCCTCTTCTTTTTTCTTCTCGACCATTTCACTTATTTCCGTAAGCCTTTTCAAGACAAGATAGTTAACAGTTCCTGTAGGGTACGTTCCATCCTCAGAAATAGTCCCAGCTGGGATTCCAGTTAAAATCTCAAGTCCTTCCTCCATTTTCTCAATTGCGTATATTGAAAACTTTCCTTCTCTCACAGCATCTACCACATCTTTCTTAAGCATAAGATGTTTTATGTTCCTTTCAGGAATTATAACACCGTGAGTTCCATCTAATCCCCTCATACGACAGAGTTCGAAGAATCCTTCTATTTTTTCGTTTATCCCACCTACAGGTTGAACTTCCCCGTTCTGGTCCATAGAACCTGTAACCGCGAAGCTTTGTTTGATCGGTAAGTTGGATATACTGCTTAAAAGCGCGTAAAGCTCTGCGCATGTAGCGCTGTCTCCCTCTACCATTTCATACAGCTGTTCAAATGTAATAGAGGCGGAAAGGGTTATAGGTTTTTTCAAAGCATATTTGCTTCCTAAATAGCTCGATATTATGAAAATGGCTTTGTCGTGTATTCTTCCGCTCATCTTTGTCTCTCTCTCTATATTCACGATGCCAGCCCTGCCTGCGTAAGTCTTAGCTGTAATTCTTGAAGGCTTTCCAAAACTATAATCACCCAAGTCCAAAACTGCAAGCCCATTTACCTGCCCCACCTTTTCTCCCTCTGTATCAACTATCAGAGTCCCTTCAAGCATCATATCTCTTAATCTTTCCTCAATTCTATTAACTCGGTAAACTTTTTCATCTAAAGCTTTTAGCACATGTTTTGAGCCTACAACGGTCGATCCGTCCTTTCTTGCCCAGTAGTCTGCCTCCCTCAGAAGATCTGCGATTTGGCCAAATCTTGTGGAAAGCTTGTCTTTATGTTCGGCAAGTCTGGAACCGTATTCTACCACCCTAGCGCATGCACCTCTGTCAAAAGGCAAAAGGTTTTCGGTCTTTTGTATAAATGATATAAAATAGGCGTATTTTAGTATGTTTTCTTCTGTCCTCTCCATTCTGTTGTCAAAATCTGCTTTCACCTTAAAAAGATCTCTCAACTCTTCATCAAAATTGTAAAGGAGATAATAAAAAAGAGGATTACCTATTAAAACAACCTTTACATCGAGAGGTATAGGTTCTGGCTTTAATGCAGATGTGCTCATAAGTCTATATTGCTCAAGAACATCTTCAATCTTCACTTCTCTATTCTTGAGCGCCCTTTTTAGGGCATCATAGGAAAATATATTTTTGAGAATGTCTTCTATGTACAAAATAAGATAACCACCGTTAGCCTTGTGTAGTGCCCCAGGTCTTATCATTGTGAAGTCAGTTACTGCAATTCCGTAAAGGTACTTATACTCGATCCTTCCGAATAGGTTTAAATATGAGGGGTTACTTTCGAACACCACGGGTGCTCCTTTTGTTTCCCCGTTTGTTATTAGGACGTTTACGGAATATTTTGTAAATGAAGGTTCAACTTTTGGCAGTTTCAAGAACGGAACCGGGAGAGGTGTCTCTTGTTGAAGTCTAAAATCATCCACATTAGCAAGGATATCCTCTTTCACGTCTTCAAGATATGTCACGATCTTATCGTTATTTATATACTTGCTCTTTAATGTCCCTATAGACGGCTCTAACACCTCAAGAACTATCATCTTTTCAAGCTTGGAAACCATTTCGGTTACTAACCTTTCTGCTTGCTTTAAAGTTCTTAAAATGTCATTTAATTGCTCTTGGAGCATCTTACCCTTTTCCTCAAGACTCTTTTTTGTCATTTCATCTAACGATTCAAACTCCTCTCTGGTCAATGGTTCTCCATTTGGTTTGGAAGGTACGATAAGCACACCTGCGGGGGTTCTTCTGAGAGAAAAGCCCTGAGACCTTGCATCTTCATCGAGTTTTCTTAAATATTGTTCCTGCTTTTCGTGAAACTCGCCTATTATTCTATTCTTTTGTACTTCGTACTCCTTTGACTCAAATGCTTTTGGAATCTCAGTTTTTAAATATTTGATTAGCTCTTCCATATCTTTCTGAAATTCCGGTCCCCTTCCTGGTTCTAAGGAAATTGCAGAAGGTGAATCTGGATCCTTGAAATTGTACACGTAACACCAGTCATTCGGGGTCGGGTTATTCTTTGCAATCTCCTTGAGAAGATTGGTTACCACAGACATTCTTCCTGTACCTGATTCACCGAGTACGAATATATTAAACCCCGGACTTTTCATTCCCAAACCAAAATCGAGTGATTTTATAGCCTTTTCTTGACCTATTATCTTGTACTCTCCATCAAGTTCGTCCGTATTCTTGAAAGGGAAATTAGTTTCATCACAAATTCTATAAAGATCATCGGGACTAAGTTTTTTCACGTTTTCCTCCTTCTCAGGTTGCTCGTAAGATAATAGATATTTCCTTTTCAGCTATCCGTCAATATTTTTTTCCCAAAAATATCGCTTTCTAGTCTCTCTTTGGCTTTTCTTGACAAAGATTAACTGTATAATTAATTTATCATAAGAGGTTGAAATGTCTCTTACTGAAAGAGAAGGGAAAATTTTGGAAATAATTATAGATACTTACGTTGATACGGCACAACCAGTAGGGTCTAAAGCTGTTTCTCGTGCTTTAAACTATAAGTTGAGTTCCGCGACGGTAAGGCATATAATGTATGATCTTGAGGAGCAGGGCTATCTGTACAAACCTCATGCGGTTTCAGGGAGGATTCCCACAACTAAGGCGTTTAGGTATTACATTGATACCCTTTTAAATCTGAGAGTCCCGGGGAAAAAAGACCTTCAGGTTATTTCAAGCTTCATCAAGCCGAGTTATTCATACGTTGAAGAAGCGATGATGGATGCGTCTCGAGCATTAGCTGCAATCTCAAGGTATGCAGGTATAGTTGTGGAGCCCAAGCTTAATACCATGCAGTTCAAGGGCGTCGAATTTGTTAGATTGACAAATACTTCTCTTCTCGTTCTTTTTGTTGCAACATCTGGCATGGTTTACAAAAGGATAATCACTCTTGAAGAAAATATTCCGAAGAGTCTTCTTGAAGGCATGAAGCACTACATGAATGAAAGATTAGAAGGTCTCACATTTTTCGAGCTTAGATCAAGGCTCTTGGAAGATATACAAAAAGACCGAGAAGAATTTAGGCTCATTATTTCAAAGATAAGAGAATCTTTAGACTCTTTGATAACTGGGCCAGAAAAAAGAGAAATTTACATAGAGGGCACATCGAAGATCATTGGAATACCTGAGTTTACTGACATTATTAAAATAAGAGAAATATTCAAGGCCCTTGAACAGAAAGAGAAACTTCTAAGCATTTTAGATAAATCTTTGGCGCAAAACGATGTGGTCGTCATAGTTGGAGAGGAGTGTCAAATAAAGGAGATGAAAGAGATGAGTATAATTGCTTCACCATTCGCCATGAACGAGACAAGTACAGGCGTTTTAGGTGTCATAGGCCCATTGCGTATGGACTATTCAAAGCTCATCCCTGTGGTGAATTACACTGCAAGAATGCTAAGCGAACATTTAACCAACATGTGAGGTGTGTTATGGAAGGAAACGGCGAAGAGAAAAATGAAAGGGCTGAGATTACCCCTAAAGATGAACACGAAGATCAGAAAAAAAAGAAAAAAAAGGATGAGATAATAGAAGAATTAAAAAAAGCTCTTGAAGAAAAGGAAAAAAATATAAACGAATTAAAAGAAAAGCTTCTTTACCTTCAGGCAGACTTTGAAAACTATAAGAAGCTCAAACAGAAAGAGAAACAGGAAATACTTAGGTATGGAAATGAGATGCTGATTAAAGAGCTTTTACCGGTTATTGATAATCTTGAAAGAGCACTGGATCACGCCCAGAAATCAAATGATCCGAAAACCATTGAAGAAGGTGTGAGAATAACACTTAATGAGTTTTTAAGAATTTTAGAGAAGGCTGGAGTTACGAGGATAGACTCGCTCGGACAGAGGTTTGATCCTAACTTTCATGAAGCGTTCGCAGAAGAGGAAAGGCTTGACTGTGAACCTGGAACTGTAGTTTGTGAATTTCAACGGGGATATTTATTAAATGGTAGACTGTTGAGGCCTGCAATGGTCTCAGTTGCAAAAAAGCCTGAGACAGAAGAGTAACTGACCTAGGAAGTTACGGTCTTATTCCGTGCAAAAAGATTACTACGAAATATTAAACGTAGACAGAAATGCATCAGACGAAGAGATAAAAAAAGCCTACCGGAGGCTTGCACTCAAATATCATCCTGACAGAAATCCGGGAGACAAAGAGGCGGAGGAGAAATTTAAGGAGATAAATGAGGCTTACGAGGTGCTCTCTGATCCAGAAAAAAGAGCACGATACGATAGATACGGAAGTGTGGATGGGGTCGGTTCTGTATTTGACTTCGGATTCAGAACGAAATTCGATGACCTTTTCGATGATCTTTTTAGCGATTTCTTCGGAAGAACAAGTAGAACAAAAAAAGGTGACGACTTAAGATACAATCTAGAAATAGAATTTGAGGAAGCCGTTTTCGGTACCGAAAAAGAGATAGAGGTTCCAAAAGAAGAAAAGTGTACTAGATGTGGTGGAACAAGAATAGAACCTGGATTTAAGCCCACTTTTTGTCCAGTTTGTGGGGGTCGGGGCCAGATAAGATATTCTCACGGTTTTTTTACCATAAATAAAACCTGCGACTCTTGTTACGGGGAAGGCCATATCATAAACCATCCGTGTAAGGAGTGTAAGGGACGGGGGTATGTAAAAACAAAGAAGAAGCTTAACATAAGAATACCCGCTGGTGTCGATACGGGTACACGATTGAGAGTAAGGGGAGAGGGTGCTAAATCTCCCAGTGATACTCATCCTGGAGACCTATATATAGTGATTCATGTAAGACCCCATTCCATATTTGAAAGAGAAGGGGACAATATCGTTGTGCACGTTGATGTGGATTATCCTACGCTTTGTCTAGGGGGGGAAATTAGGGTCCCCACCCTAAACGGGGATATGAAGGTAGAAATTCCACCAGGAACACAACCAGGTAAGGTTATCCGATTGAGTGGTATGGGCGTCCCAAAAAGTAGGGGTTACGGAAGAGGGGACGAGCTTGTTTATATAAATGTGAGTGTCCCAAAGAGTCTCACAGAAAGGCAAAGAAAACTGCTTGAAGAGCTAGCGCGAGAACTTAGAAGTTCAAAGTAGTCATCTACTTTATGAGCATCCCGATCCTTTTCCACCTTACATATTCCCATACTTTTTGCGGGTTCTTATTCCAGGAAAAATAGAGGATAAAGGCCCTCCCTACAAGATCTTCCTTTCTTACGAACCCCCAGAATCTGCTATCCAAACTTTTATCTCTATTGTCTCCTAGTACAAAGTAACAGTCTTTCGGAACTTTTACCGGCCCAAAATTATCTCTCGGTGCTAAATTAGCAGGAATAACGTATGGATCTGAAAAAAATGCATGAGAATCTTCTATTCTTTTTCCGTTTACGTAAACTACCTTGTCTTTTATTTCTATCTCATCTCCTTCTACTGCTATCACTCTTTTTATAAAGTCTTTACTTTTGTCAACTGGATATCTGAAGACGATCACGTCTCCTCTCTTAGGCTTTGAGATCTCATAAAGGATCCAATCTGTAAAAGGCATTTTTATTACGTAACTCAACCTGTTAACTAGGAGATGATCTCCCACCAGTAGGGTGGGTTCCATGGAACTGCTTGGAATTTTGAATGCTTGCACAAAAAAGCTTCTCACAAAAAGAGCAATGAGGGCAGCAATTATAAAAGATTCAACATACTCTCTTAGTTTCCCTTTTTTTCTCTGCATATAATCCTCACATCCTAGATGGCGCTTCAACGCCAAGAATGCTTAAACCTTCCTTAATTACTTCCTTAACAACGTACGCAAGAATCATTCTCGCCCTTTTAAGATCTTCGTTATCTTGCAAGATCCTAGTGGTGTTATAGTAACTGTGGAACTTTCCTGCAAGTTCTATGAGGTAATATGTGATCCTGTGGGGTTCCATCTGGTTAACCGCACCTTCAATAACATCGAAAAAACGGAAAATAGTTTTTGTAAGTTCCATTTCCTCATCGAGAGTGAGGAGGTCTAAGATCTCTCTCTTCACGTCTTTTTTATGGAACCATTCTAAATCTGAACCCTCCTCCTTAGCGTTTCTTATGACGCTCTCGATCCTCGCATGAGCATACTGGACATAGTAGACAGGGTTTTCGCTGGTTTTTCTTTTAGCCAAATCAAGATCAAATTCCAAGTGAGCGTCGTTTTTTCGTGTCAAAAAGAAGAACCTTGCCGCATCCTTTCCTACCTCATTTAATAGCTCTCTTAACGTTGTATATCTTGCCTCTCTAGTGGACATCCCGACAGGCTTGCCGTCTCTCAAAAGAGTAACAAATTGAATCAGAATAATCTTCAACTTGTTCTTGTCAAAATTCATTGCGCTTGTTGCGGCCATAACCCTTGGTATGTATCCATGGTGATCAGAACCCCAAATGTCGATAAGGAGGTCATAGCCTCTCAGAAACTTCTCCCTATGGTACGCAATATCAGATGTGAAATACGTCTTCTCTCCATCAGATTTTATAAGTACTCTATCCTCATCGTTTTCAAAAAGGCTGGTTTTAAACCAAACTGCCCCATCCTTTTCATAAACATACCCTGATTGCCTAAGGATTGATAAGGCTTCCTCTACCATACCAGACTCAAAAAGGTCTGTCTCTTTTTTGTAACTATCAAAAAAAACACCAAAACTTTCCAAATCTTCCTTTATTTCTTCCATTATTCTATCTGATGCATATTGGGCCAAAAATTTGATGGCTTCATTTTTATTTTCTGGAACAGGTAACTTTTTCTTCAATACTTCCTTTGCAATTTCTTTAACATACTCACCCTTATAGAAATTCTCAGGAAAATCCACATGTTCTCCCTTGAGTTCTAAAAGCCTCAAGTAAACAGACTCTCCTAAAGTTTCGATCTGTTTTCCCGCGTCATTTATATAGTATTCCTTGGTTACCCTAAATCCTGCTTTTTTAAGTAAAGTCGAGAGCACATCTCCGAATGCGGCGCATCTTCCATGTCCCACATGTAATGGCCCCGTGGGATTAGAGCTAACAAACTCTACAAGAACTTTTTTTTCCTTTCCCATATCCGGAAAAAATTCCTTAATGTCTTTAGTGAAAATTGTGTAAAGACAATCACGAATAAAACTGTCTTTGAGATAAAAATTTATAAACCCTCCACCAGCTATCTCCGTTTTTTTGCACATATCCTCGACTTCTAGATGTTCCAGTATCGTCTGAGCTATAGCGATTGGGGGCTTTCTCAACACCTTAGAAAGGTTAAACGCTAAGTTCGTGGAATAATCTCCAAAATCTTTTTCCCTTGGGGTTTCAACGTGGATCTCTGGGTTAACTTGGGTCGATAGTATACCCTTTTTCTGCAATGCCTCACACGTCTTTCTCAGTTTTTTTTCCACTTCCCGTTTTATCATCGCTCTTTCCCTCGTCTTTTATGGACACATCTCGCACAAAATCGGGGCATCTGAAAGATATGTCTTTCTGTGCCATAAACCTTTTTTGACAATTTTCTCGCCATGCGCAGATAATGCATAGAGTTTTTTCCACTTCAATAACCCTGGTGTACCAGTTCTGAATACATCTCCGGGATTCTCATTCTAAGTAATGGCCAGGTGTCTCTCACATATTTTTCATATTCCAGATCGATTTCTGCTAGAACTATCCCATCATGAAGTCCTGCAGGACCTGCTATTACTTCACCCTCAGGATTCACACAGAAACTCATCCCATAGAAATCTTGAAGATCCTCGCTTCCAACTCTGTTTACTCTCATTATGTAAAGACCATTAGCTATGGCATTCCCAGAAATAACTTTTTCCCAAATATGCTGGGTCTTAAATGCGCAAGAAGTTGGTGCAAATATTATCTCTGCTCCTTTAAGTGCAAGTATCCGTGTCACCTCAGGGTAAAGATTGTCCCATGATATCTCTACTCCTATCCTTCCGTACCCAGTTACAAAAACTGGAAAGTTCTCACCCCTTGAAAAATAGTAGTCCTCTTCCCAAAGGGGTGCCTGAGTTAAGTGAACCTTCCTGTAAATACCTGATAATTCTCCTTTTTCGTTTATCACCATGCAGCTATTATAAAACCTTTTTTCTGACCTTTCAAAGAAAGGTAAAACTATGACAATCCCGTACTCTCTTGCCCTTTCAAAAAACGGTTCAAAAATGGGGGATTTTACTTCATCTGCAAGATCAAAGAACTTCTCATTTCTTTCTCGCGGAAACCAGAAGAGATTGAAAATCTCTTGAAAGCAGACGATTTTTGCTCCCTTTTCATAGGCAATGCTCAAAAATGTTAGTGCCTTCTCAGTATTTTTTTTCTTGTCCGCTGAACAGGAGAATTGGATGCCAGCTATTTTCATTCAATGACTTCATTCGCCTTTAAAGACAGGTTTCCTTTTTTCGACAAATGCCGTCATCCCCTCCTTCTGATCTTTGGTTCCGAAACATAGGCCGAAGTTTGCCGCTTCAAGTTTTAAACCCTCTTCTATACTGAGAGAAAGACTCTTTCCAACACACTCTTTAGCCAGTTTTATGGCGATTTGTCCACACCCTTTTATAGTCTCCGCTAGTGCAAAAACTTCTTCCATAAGCTCATCATGGGGAACAACCTTGTTTATAAGCCCTAGATTAAATGCTTCTTCTGCTGTAATCATCTTTCCAGTGAAGATAAGCTCCTTTGCTTTGGCTAGGCCAACAAGCTTTGAAACCCTCTGAGTTCCTCCAAAACCAGGATGTATTCCCAAGGTGACCTCTGGAAAACCAAATCTGGCTTTATCGGAAGCGTAAATTATGTCGCATGCTAGTGCGAGTTCGAAACCTCCTCCAAGTGCGTAACCATTAACAGCCGCAATGACGACCTTACCCATATTCTCAATCTTCGAAAGTGCCTCATGTCCTTTACTTGAAAATGCCATTCCTTGTACTGGATCCATGTCTTTCATTTCTAATATATCGGCTCCTGCTACAAAAGCTTTATCCCCTTCTCCTGTAATTACAACGACTTTTACATCCTTTCTATTCTCTAGTTCCTCGGGAACTCTTTTCAACTCCTCAAGAGTCTCGGAATTTAATGCATTTAACGCCTTTGGTCTGTTCACTTTCACAATAGCTACTCCCTCTTTGACCTCTATGGTTATGTTCTTATAAATCACCTCAATCCTCCCTCTCAATTATTGCAGCCAAACCCATTCCCCCTCCTATACACATAGATACCAAGCCGTAACGGAGATTCATCCTTTTCATTGCGTAAAGAGCAGTGGTCACAAGTCTTGCACCTGTACAACCTATTGGATGTCCGAGTGAAATTCCCCCACCAAACAGGTTACACTTTTCCATATCTATGTTAAGTTCTTTTATGCATGCAATTGCTTGGGAGGCGAAAGCTTCGTTAAGTTCTATGATGTCTATCTGATCTAAAGTCAGGCCAGCTTTCTTCAAGGCCTTTTTTATAGCTGGAACAGGACCAAGCCCCATGTATGCAGGATCCACGCCACCACTGGCCCAAGAAATAATCTTTCCCATCGGTTTTATTCCTAACTCTTTCGCTTTTTCTCTGGACATGACAACCACTGCAGAGGCTGCATCATTTATCCCTGAAGCATTCCCCGCCGTTATGGTGCCATCTTTCTTAAACACCGCAGGCAATTTTGCCATCTTCTCCAAGGAAGTGTCCATAGGTCTTTCGTCGGTATCAAAAATTATAGGATCCCCTTTTTTCTGGGGAATAACAACGGGTACTATTTCCTCTTTGAAGAGACCATCTGCTATGGCCTTTCTCGCCCTCTGATGACTCATAAGACCGAATTTATCTTGATCCAATCTAGATATGCCATATTTTTCCGCAATGTTTTCAGCTGTCACACCCATATGGTAACCATAGAAAATTTCCCACACACCGTCCAGAACCATAAGGTCAACAGCTTTTGCATCAAACATTCTAGCTCCCCATCTCATCGCTGGAAGAGCAAAAGGTGCCATACTCATATTTTCCATTCCACCCGCCACGATTATATCTGCATCTCCGCATGCAATTGCTTGGATGGCACATATTATGGCCCTTAGCCCTGAGGCACAAACCTTGTTTACAGTATAGGCTGTCGTCTCCTTAGGTACGCCTGCATATATGCTTGCCTGTCTTGCAGGATTCTGTCCCTGACCGGCCTGAATTACGTTTCCCATTATTACTTCATCGATCACAACTTCCTTCAGGGACTGATCGTAATCGTAGTATCTGTCTTCGAGTTCAGTTGAGGTTTTTCCACCAAATATCTGGGGAGCAAATTCCTTATCCTTTTCCCTAGATGGCCTTATTCCGGCCCTTTTCAGGGCTTCTTTTATTACTATGGCCCCGAGTTGTGCACAGGGTATATCTTTCAAAGACTGGCCGAATTGGCCTATTGGGGTTCTTGCGCAAGAGACTATAACGGCTTCTCTCATCTGGTTCTCCTTTCCTTGAAAGTTGAAAAAAAATTCACCTTCTTTTATCTTAATTAACCAATTTTGTCAACGATTTTTGGCCGGGAGTATGTATAGTGCCGAAGATGGGGCTCGAACCCATACGGGCTTTATGCCCACTAGATCCTGAATCTAGCGCGTCTTCCAATTCCGCCACTTCGGCATTACATTTAAATTAAAGATATTTGGTACGGAAAGTCAAGGGTGCGTAGATGAGAGTGATAGAAGGACTGCAAAAAATTGAAAGACTAAAAAAACCTGTGCTAACCATAGGAAACTTTGATGGTATTCATATTGGCCATCAAAAAATAATAGAGCAAGTAAAAAACATGGCCGAGGAGATAGGTGGAATTTCGGTCGTAATGACGTTCGACCCACATCCACTTCACGTCCTGAAACCTGAGAAGATATTGGGCTTGATTACCCCACTTCCAGTAAAAAAGAGAATATTTGACAAATTCGGAATAGATGTTCTCCTGGTAATTAAATTTGAAAACGAATTGAGAGAGCTTAATGCAGAAGAATTTGTAAGAACCATTCTTCTGAAAAAGATCGGTATATCTGGACTTGTTTTAGGATCCGACTTTAGATTTGGAAGAGACGCCGAAGGAGATGTGAATCTCATAGAGAACTTTTCGAAGAAACATGGCTTCTCATTCATAAAGATTGACCCGGTTGCTCTAGATGGAGAAAAAGTTGGAAGCAACAAGATAAGAAAGATGATAATCGACGGGGATGTGAAAAAGGCGGCTCAGTTCTTAGGTAGACCTTTTACAATAGTAGGAAGAGTAATATATGGAGCTGGCATTGGAAAAAAAATCGGGTATCCAACTGCAAACCTTGCTTTTTTTGAGAACCAACTATTACCTAAAAACGGTGTATACGTAACTGAGATAGAATTTCGGGGACAGCGTTTTCCTTCTGTTACAAATGTTGGGCTGAAACCAACTTTTAGATATGACCGCATCTCCATAGAAACACACATACTAAATTTCCATGAAGACATTTACGGAATGGAACTCGAAGTCATCTTCTATGAGAGGATAAGAGATGAAGAAAGATTCGCTTCGGTAAAAGAACTAATTCGAGCCATAGAGGAAGATATCAGAAAGGCAGAGATTTTGTTGAACCTAAAAACTTAAAAAATGTTTTTTTATGAATTCAGTTATTTCTTTTTCCTTTCCATAGTAAAAGTGATCAGTTTCTATGGCTAATATGCTCTTCTCTATCTGTGGTAAGCCCTGGTAAATTTTTAAGTTTTCGGAAAGAGGAGAAATTTCATCCTCTGTACCACAAATGAAATATATTGGCTTTCTGAAGTTTTTGATGTCCTCTGAATCGTAAACGGAAAACGGATAGGAAACCAAAAGAAGACCTGAAATGTTCTCTTTTAGTCTTGAGACCTTCGCACATATCCAGGCGCCAAATGAATACCCTGAAAGGACCACGTTAGAACCGATCTCAAGATTTGATTCGAGAAACTTTACTGCGGCTATGAGATCTTTAGTTTCTCCCTCTCCTTCAGAATAACAACCTCCACTTTCTCCAACACCCCTAAAATTGAATTTAAGTGTTGTGAAATCCAATGATGTGAAGCCTTGTTCAATAGCATAAACAACATTATTCCTCATGCTACCCCCATAAAGAGGATGAGGATGGCAAATCACTACACCTCTACGCCGCGAACCTAAGCGTATAACACCTTCCAATTTATATTCGGAGTTGATCCAAACCCTTTCTATTGACACCCTCAAGTTATTTTGGTACTTTTTGACACTAAATTCAAGAAAAATGGGATTATTTAGGAAGAAAGATAAGAAAGAAGTAAAGCCTCATAAAGAAATCGACATAAAGAGGGAGATAAAAAAGGCTGAAGCGGAAAAGGAGGAAGCCCTTTGGATAAAATGTACCTCCTGTATGGAACTCCTTTACAGAAAGGAAGTGGAACGAAACTATGGTATATGTCCCAAATGTTTATATCATTTTCCAATCTCAGTCGAAAAAAGGATTGAATTAACATTTGAACCCAATAGCTTCAAGGAGTTCTATGAAAAGCTAACCCCGGTAGACTTTCTTAAGTTTAAGGATACAAAGCCTTACAAGACCAGACTTGAGGAATTAATGGAGAAAATGGGTAGAAAGGATGCGGTAGTTTGTGGTTCTGGAAAGATAGGAAACATAGAAGTTCTTTCGGCGATCTTTGATTTCAACTTTATGGGTGGGAGTCTCGGTTCTGTTGTAGGCGAAAAAATAACTAGGTTACTTGAGGAAGGAAGAAGAAGAAAACTTCCGGTCGTAATTTTCTGTACCTCTGGCGGCGCGAGAATGCAAGAAGGTATAATGTCCCTTATGCAGATGGCAAAGGTGACAGGTGCTATTTATAGGCTTAAAGAAGAAGGTGTTCCGTATATCACGGTTCTTACAGATCCGACTTTGGGAGGGGTAAGCGCGAGTATAGCTATGCTTGGTGATATAATCATCGCAGAACCCAAAGCCATGATAGGCTTTGCAGGACCACGGGTTATAAAAGAGACAATAAAAGAAGAGTTACCTCCTTTTTTCCAAAGGGCTGAGTATCTCTTTGAACACGGAATGATCGATATGATAGTGGACAGAAAAGATCTAAAGCAGACCCTGTATAAAGTAATTTCAACTATCCTTTCATGAAAAAATTTTCTGTAATAGACCACATTCTAAGTTTAGAAAAGAGGGGGATGCTTTTTGGTCTGGACAACATAAGAGCTATTCTTCGGGCTTTAGGGAATCCCGAAGGGGCTTACATGAAGGTCCATGTGGGGGGTACGAATGGCAAAGGGTCTGTAACAACTATCCTCTCTAAGATACTAACTCAGGAAGGCTTTAAAACCGGGAAATACACTTCTCCACATCTTCATTCCATAACGGAAAGGTTTTCTGTGAACGACAAGGATGTAGAATACGAGACATTCGTTGGTATCGCAGAATACATATGGCAAAAAATAGAAGAAGAGAAAGTGGAGAAAACTTTTACTTTTTTTGATTTTACAACGGCTGTTGCTTTTGAGTATTTCAAAAGGGAATCTGTAGACATAGCTGTAATAGAGGTGGGGCTTGGAGGAAGACTGGATTCAACAAACGTAATAACGCCACTTGTAAGTATTATCACAAACGTTGGTTACGACCACATGGACTACCTTGGGAAAACCTTACGTTCCATTGCGACCGAGAAATCTGGGATCATAAAAGATAACGTCCCTGTTGTGACCGGCACTAAAGGTATTTCGCAGAAAATCATAAGTCAAGTAGCCAGAGAAAAGAGCGCCCCTCTTTATGTTCTTGGAAAGGACTTCTCCTTTGAAAAAGTTCGAGAAAGACAAATGAACTACATGGGAATTAATTGGAAAATCGATAATCTATACATTAATCTACTAGGAGACCACCAATTCTTCAATACATCCTTAGCCCTTTGTGCCTTAGAAATTCTGTCGAATAAGGGCTTTCCGGTTAAAGAATCAACCATAAGAGAGGCGCTTTCTGATATTAAATGGAAGGGAAGACTTGAAGTGGTTAGAGAAAGACCCACGGTTATTCTCGATGGTGCCCACAACCCAAGCGGGATGGCTGTTCTCACCGAATATGTGAATAACAATTTAGAAGGAAAAAGAGTGATATGTGTATTCGGGGTGATGAAGGATAAAGATTATAGACGGATGGCAAAATTTCTATCTTCTTGGACGAAAGAATTAATAATTACGAAACCTTCTGTTGAGAGGGCTTTAGAAATTGAAAAATTGAAAAGAGTACTTCCTTTCGCCTACACCGCGTCAACTGTCGAAAAAGCTCTAGTAAAAGCAAAGGAACTAGCGAAAAGTGATGATGTAATAGTAGTGACGGGCTCTCTCTTCACCGTGGCTGAGGCAAGAGCTTTAATAAATGAAATCTTTTAGGGACTTGCTCATTTTAATCTTACTTCTGATCCCTCACATTTCCTTTGGTTTTGTTGAGACAAAGACTGACGAGGTGAAAACGGAGATTCTAGTTGAGGCAGAAATTCTCGAATATGACAAAAATAAAGGGGTGCTTCAGGCTTACGGAGATGTATACCTAGTATCAGATCAAAGGATATTCAGGGCACAAGCCATCACCTACGACGAGAACAGTAAAGAAATCTTTGCACAAGGAAACGTATTCTTACAGGATGGAGAAGATACCATCTCTTGTGAGAAACTTTACTTCGATCTTGATAAAAAAACGGGGCACATAGAAAATGGTCGCATATTCATAAAAAAAGGTAATTACCACATCCAGGGTAGGCTTATAGAAAAAAGAGGGGAAAACAAATATTGCGTGAAAAAGGGATCTATTACTACTTGTGAACCAGACAGACCAGATTGGAGATTTACAGCAGAAAATGCAGATATAGTGGTTGGAGGATATGCCAAACTAACTGGAACGAGATTTCGTGTCCTTGACGTGCCATTGTTTTTTTTACCTTGGGGTATGTTCCCAGTGAAGACAGAAAGAGAAACCGGGTTACTCATGCCAGAGATAAGGGTCTCCAGTAGAGATGGCTTTGTTTTCTCCCCCTCATTATTCTGGGCAATAGATAGGGACAAGGACGCTACGTTTTTTTTGAGCTACATAGAAGAGAGAGGAATCAAACCTGCCATAGAATTTAGGTATGCCTTAAGAGAAGACAAAAAAGGGGAATGGTTTTCTTCAATTTTTGAGGATAAAAAGTACAATCACACCCGGTATGAAATCAAGGGAGAGCATTCTGAGAAATTAATTAAGAATGTTTTGTTAAAGGCAAAGGCGAATTATGTGTCAGACATAGATTATCTTAAAGACTTTGGCGAAAGACACGAGGATAGAAGTGAATCGCTTCTAAAATCAAACGTATACGTGGAAGGTTTTTGGGGTAGGGCATATTTCACAGGAGAAGCTTCCTATTTAAGGGATCTGCGGCAAAAGCATAATGATTACACCTTCAAACATCTTCCATTTATAAGTTTTTTCACTGACAAGATACCCTTTTTCAGAAACAGGTTCTTTGTAAATCTTAATTCAGATTTCGTAAACTTTTATCGAGAGAAGGGTATCAAATATTCGAGATTTAATGTGGAGCCATCCCTCTTTACCGTCTATTCTATTTCAGGGTTTAATCTTATGCTTTCTGGGAACTACTACGGCAAGCTTTATTTCATGGAAAAAGGTGATACGTACAGAAAGAGCTCTGAGGAGATGCAGATATTTAAGATTGAAGGTTCTCTTAATACACACTTTCAGAGAAATTACAGGCTTGTAAAAGGTTTTGAAGGGGAAGTCCAGAGCCTGATAAAACCCCAAATTAGGTGGGCCTATGTCCCCAAAAGATCCTTTAGAGATATACCTTATATAGATCCGTCTGACAGGCTACTCGAGACCAACATTCTTACGTATTCCCTGGGACATTACCTTAATATGCGGGGACCTTCTACTTATGAGATATCCACTATTGAGTTGGAGCAGTCTTACAGTCTTTATGATAACCTTGAGCCTTCGACGCTATACGAAGGTTACGGGAGAAGGTTTTCTGACATCAAAGGAAGATTGAAGTTCTACGGCATAAAAAACCTTGGTTTCACAAATGAAAGTGTTGTAAATATTTACGGTGATGGCATAAGAAAAATGACAAACGAATTTTCTTATTCTATTGGTGAAGAGTGGAAATTTCTCCTATCCCATTCTTACACTAAGAGGTTATCCCATGAAATATACTTTGATATTAAGGCAAAATTCAGGGACTTTTACGGAAAGTATGGGATTAAATACTCCTTTTTCAACCATGAGTGGATTGATACAGTTTACGAGATAACTTACAGTCCTTTGTGTTGGTCGGTAACCTTAAGAATAAGCCAGACAAAAAGACCCAAAGATACTAGCGTGAGAATAAATTTCGATCTTAAGGGCATAACCGGTAAGGGTAATTAGGAGGTTAAAATGAAAGGGGTTATTCTCGCCGGGGGTTTAGGAACGAGACTTTATCCTTTGACAAAGATAACAAATAAGCATCTTTTACCTGTTTATGACAAACCGATGATTTACTATCCCTTAGAGACTCTTATTAAGGCGGGCATAGAGGACATAATGATTGTAACGGGCGGAAACTATGCAGGAGATTTTCTTAGGCTTTTGGGTAACGGAAAAGAATTCGGGCTAAAACATCTAAACTACACATACCAGGAAGGAGAAGGGGGTATTGCGCATGCGCTTTCGCTTGCCGAATACTTTGCAGATGGTGAACCGATCTGTGTTATTTTGGGAGACAACATAATAGAGAAAAACATCATAAAAGCTGTTAGGAATTTCGAAAAACAGAAGGTTGGGGCCAAAATACTTCTAAAGGAGGTCCCGGATCCGGAAAGATTTGGTGTAGCTGAGATTGAAAATGGAAAGATAGTAAGGATTGTGGAAAAACCGAAAAAACCTAAAAGTAATTTGGCTGTCATCGGAATCTATATGTACGATTCAAAGGTTTTTGACATAATAAGGACGCTTAAACCTTCAGAGCGGGGGGAACTCGAAATCACTGACGTAAACAACGCGTACATAAAGGAAGGTACAATGACTTACGAGATGCTCGAGGGCTGGTGGACGGACGCTGGAACCTTTGAATCCCTACTTCGAGCGAATATCCTTGTCTCCCAAACGGGTGCGAATAACGATTAGTGAGAAGAAATGATTCACGGTGTTAGGATTAAGAAATTGAATATGATTCCTGATGAGAGGGGTAGATTAATGGAAATTTTAAGGTGTGATGATGAGATCTTCAAGAAATTTGGTCAGGTTTACCTCACGACCACCTACCCTGGAGTTGTTAAGGCATGGCATTACCATAAGATTCAGGATGACTACGTAACGTGCATAAAAGGTATGATAAAACTGGTTTTGTACGACGCAAGAGAGGATTCACCAACAAACGGAGAAATAAACGAGTTTTTTATTGGAGATTACAACTTTACCCTTGTCATGATACCTAAAATGGTTTACCACGGGTGGAAATGTATAAGCGAATCGGAAGCTCTAATCATAAACATACCAACCGAGCCGTACAACAGAAAAAATCCCGACGAATTTAGAGTCCATCCTCACATAAATGATATCCCTTACAGGTGGGAAAGGAAAGATGGCTAAAGAAAGAATACTTGTTACTGGGGGTTGTGGTTTTATAGGAAGCAACTTTATTCGCTACATGCTTCAGAACCACGAATATGAGATTATAAACTTAGATAAGCTTACATATGCCGGTAATTTAGAAAACTTAAAGGATGTAGAAAACAACAAGAGATACAGGTTTGTAAAGGGCGATATAGCAGACAGGTCCGTTTTAGAAGAGATCTTTGAGTTTAAGATCGATGTGGTGGTGAACTTTGCTGCTGAATCACACGTAGATCGCTCTATATTGGATCCTTCAGACTTCATAAGAACTAATGTCTATGGAACTTACAATCTCCTTGAGATAGCTAAGAACAAAGGGATAAAGAGATTTATTCAGATTTCCACTGATGAGGTTTATGGTTCTTTGGGTCCAGAAGGAAAATTTACCGAGGAGACTCCCCTTTCTCCAAATAGTCCATATTCAGCATCTAAGGCATCCGCAGATCTCATAGTTATGGCCTATTATAAGACCTACGGTCTTCCAGTTACGATAACAAGATGTTCTAATAACTATGGACCATATCAGTTTCCGGAAAAACTGATCCCACTTATGATAACAAATGCCTTAGAAAACAGGGAACTTCCAATTTACGGTGATGGAAAAAACATAAGGGACTGGATCCACGTACTTGATCACGTAAGAGCAATAGATCTTGTGATTCACAACGGAAGGATAGGAGAAATATACAACATAGGAGCGGACAACGAAAGAACGAACTTAGAAATTGTTAAGATGTTACTCGATATACTGGGTAAACCTTACTCCCTAATAAGATTCGTCCAGGACAGACCTGGACACGACAAAAGGTATGCTATAAATGCAGAAAAGATAAAAAGAGAACTTGGTTTCCAGACCCAGGTAGATTTTAAGAGAGGACTAGAAGAAACGGTAAAATGGTATGTGGATAATAAATCATGGTGGGAAAGGATAAAAACGGGCGAGTACATGAAGTATTACGAACTCATGTACGGAAAAAGATAAGGATAGTTCTTGCGGGCGGAAAGGGGCTTATTGGGAGTAATATCAGTCCGTATCTCGCTAATTTCTATGAGTGTATCCCCTTAGGCATTACAGACTGGAATGTCATCGAGGAGAGCGAAGGTAGAAAAATTATCAAGGATTTGAGGCCCGATATAATCATAAACCTCGCAGCAATGACTGACGTAGATGGTTGCGAAGATGATGTGGAACTTGCCGAAATGGTGAATGTGAATGGTGCAGAGTGCGTTGCCCGGCTATGTAACGAGTACGGAATAAGAATCATCCATTTTAGTACGGACTATGTTTTTGATGGAAAAAAACGTATCCCTTACGTGGAAGAAGATACTCCAGCCCCGCTCTCTGTTTACGGAAGGACGAAATTTTTAGGAGAAAAAAAAGTATTAGAAATCCATCCTTACCCACTTATAATAAGAACTCAGTGGATTTATGGGAATGGTAGAGAAAACTTCATTACTAAGATTTTAAGGGTAGCTGAGAAAGAAGGGCGAGTCGATGTTGTAAACGATCAATTTGGTTCCCCCACGTATGCCAAAGATTTGGCAGAGCCCATAAGGCTCCTTATAGATCTAAAAAAAACTGGCATATACCATGTGGTTAATTCAGGAATATGCAGTTGGTACGATTTTGCGCAGGAGATTTTCACTAGAAAAAACATGTGTGTAGATGTGGTTCCTATTTCTTCGACCCAGTTAAAGAGAAAGGCAAAAAGACCAGCCTTCTCCTCCTTAAGTACGGAAAAACTAAAAAGAGACACAGGCTACATTTTACGATCCTGGAAGGAGGCTTTAGCAGAATATTTAAACCAAATATGAAAGCCATTTTCTTCGCCGATGCCCATTTGAGTGATAAAACGGAAGAAGAGTTAAAATATGTCCTCGAATTTATGGATAAGGTCCTTTTTGACGCTGACTACGTATTCATCCTTGGAGATATGTTCGAGTTTTATCACGGTTATGAAGGATATATTTACGAGCACTTTTTACCATTTGCAAAAAAACTGAAAGAGTTATCGGAAAAGGGTAAGAAAATCTTCTTTCTTGAGGGAAATCACGAGTTCTCACTCGGTTCTTTTTTCGAATCTGTAACTTCCTCTAAATCAATGTTGAGACTTGATATGAAATTAGATAGTTTAAGGATTTACATATCGCACGGACACGAGATGACACCGTCATTTCTTAATTACCTCTTACGTTCAAAGTTTATGCTTAAAATTATGGATCTATTGGGGCCGCGAATTTCTTGGAAATTAGCGATGCTTGCATCGGTTTTCCTCTCTAACAAAAAGAAGGTTTATAAAGGAAAAACACTCAAGATATTCAGGGAGTATGCGGAGCGTAAGCTGAAGGAAGGTTTTGATGTGGTCATACTGGCTCATTCCCACATTCCAGATAGATATGAGATCGTTTGTGGATCAACGCGAAAACTGTATCTTAATACGGGCGATATTGTAAGGGATTCAACTTACATAGAGTATACGACAGAGACTGGCTTCTCCTTAAGGAAATATCCTTGACACAAATGGAAGTGTTTGATTAAAATACAAGTTGTGCCGAGGTAGCTCAGTCGGTAGAGCAGAGGACTGAAAATCCTCGTGTCAGCGGTTCGATTCCGTTCCTCGGCACATTCTTTTAAGTTAGACTCAGATTTTATAAGTTACAGAATTTATTTCTTAGTATTGCCGGCAGCCATTTTCGAAGAGATATTCTATAAGTCTATTTCCTGACAAACACACAAAATCCAGCAAAATGTTGATATGCCTTGTAAAACCAAGTAAAATTAGTAAATTCATGAGGTTGTTCCTAAGTTTATTTTTCTTTGCCTTTTTTCTCATGTGTTTCAGTGTAAACTCAGAATCCATAACTTTGGAAGAAGCTCTTCAAAAAGGCCTTTCAGTTTCTTATCCCATTAAAGAACAGATGGAGCTTTTAAAGAAGTCAAAATTTTCCTACATTTCCACAATAGATTTGTATCTTCCAAGAGCGGACCTTCGAGCTACATACACAAGGACAATCTCTCCTTTTTCATCTGTTTCGGTTTCAGCATATTCGGATACATCGCGGAGTAGTTACAGCTTAAGCGCCGTAGTTTCTTATAGATTGTTTGACGGAGGGGAAAGGTTCGCAAAAAGAAAGGCTGCTTATATATCGTACGAAAAAGATGTTGAAATCCTAAGATCCCTTACACAGGAAGTGGTGTACAACATAAAAAAATATTTTTACGAGGCTTTAGGCAAAAGACATGTGGTAGAGGCAAAAAGGGATTCTTACGAGACTGCAAAAAAGATTTTTGACCTTACAAGAACTAGATACGAATTAGGTCTTGCACGGAAAAGCGAGGTCCTTCAGGCACAATTAAGGATGGAGTCCTCTCACATAGAATATGAGAACGCTCTAGCTGAATACGAAAAATCTACGGAGAACTTAAAGTCCATTTTGTCCATAAAATCGAATGAACCTCTGGAAGTGGAGGGTCGCCTTGAAAAACCTCATTCGAAACTGGAAAAAGATGATCTTGTTAAGAGAGCGCTTGAATTAAAACCCGAGATAGTTTTGCAAGAGAAAGAGTTAAAGAGGCTTGAGATGGTGTACAAGGAAAAGAAAAGCGCGTGGTATCCAAAGATAGATGCAGAAGTGCAGCACTTAAGGTATGACACGAACTTTTTCCCTGAAAAAAGAAGTGATCAATTTGTCCTTTATTTAATTCTTCCCATTTTTGACGGAGTAGGCAGGTACTACACGCTAAAGGGCATAACTAGCGAAATAGCAGCTGCACAGGCGAACCTTGAGGAGAAAAAAAGAGAGGTAGAGCTGGAAATTACAAAAGCTATCCTTGATTATCATATGTCCTTAAAAAATGTAGAGCTTTACGAAAAGCTCGTGGAGGAAGCTAAATCTAACTTTGAACAGTCCTTAGGAGAGTATAGGGTGGGAAAAGGTGATATATTGAGCCTTCTCACAAGCGAGAAAGATCTCTCCTCAGCCAAGGAGAGGTATGTTTCGGCCCTTACTCAGGCAAATCTTGCCCTCTTTTACCTCGAGAAAGTCTCATACCTGAAACAATACTGAAAAAAGAGGTAGAAAATGAAGTTTAAAGTAATTTTAACTATCATTATTGCAGGTTTTATCTCCAGTATCCTTATTTACTATCTGAAAACAAAAAGCACCGAAAAAGGTGAAAATCCTGAGCAAACCTTTGTTGTAAAAAAAGGAACGGTTACCAACTTTACTGAACAGACAGGAATAGTCAAGGCACAGGTTGGTGCGATAGTAAAGGTAGGAACAAGGGCAACGGGAGAGATAGTGGAGCTGAAATACCAGGTCGGGGACTATGTTGGGAAGGGAGCCTTGATTGCCCGTATAGATGATAGGGAACTTCAGGCCAACAAGAGAGAGCTCGAGGCGCAAATTGAAGAACAAAGAAAGGATATAGAAGCAAAGGAAGCACATTATCTGTATTGCAAGAAAGATTACGAAAGGGAGCTTCTTTTGCTATCCCAAGAGTTTACGACGAAAGATAGTGTAGATAGGGCAAAAAGAGACCTCGATATGGCCTCTGCTCAACTAGAACTTTCTAAAGCAAAACTTAAAGGATTAGAAGAAAAATTGGAAGCACTAAAGGTCAAACTGAGTTATTACACCATATATGCTCCTATATCAGGATACGTGGCTGAAATTACCACTCAAAAGGGAGAAACGGTTGTTGCCGGCTTATCAGCAGTGAATCTTATCACTATAATAGATACGACCAAGTTAGAAATGTGGATTTATGTAGATGAGACAGATATCGGAAGAACTCGACCGGGAATGAAAGTTGAATACTGGGTTGATGCTTACAAGGATAAGAGATTTTATGGAAAGATATCGACCATATATCCCCAACCTCAGGTGATGAATAATATAGTTTATTACCTTGCGATTGTGAAGATAGATCCTGATTATGCAGTTTATTTGCGGCCTGAGATGACCACACACGTAAGGATAATCGTGGAAGAAAAAAATGACGTGCTAGTGTGTCCTAACGGAGCTATCCGATTTGAGGAAGGAAAATATGTAGTTTACGTTAAAAAGAAAGAAGGTTTAGAAAGGCGCCCTGTTGTACTTGGTATAAGGGATGATAGAAATACAGAAATAAGATCTGGCCTGAAAGAGGGTGATATAGTTGTGATTTCAAATATAAAACCGTCTCGATCACAAAAACCTGCTTCTAAAATAGAAAAGAGATGATTTTACTTAAGGGCGTCAGAAAAAGTTATTTTATTGGAGAGAGAGAAATTGAAGTCTTAAAAGGCGTCGACTTAGTGATCAACAGGGGGGATTTTGTGATTCTTATGGGGGTATCTGGTTCTGGAAAGACCACTTTACTTAACATCATTGGACTTCTTGACAGAAAAACCGAAGGAGAATTTCTGTTTATGGGGTATAATGTGGATGGATTATCTGATGACATACTCGCCAAGATGAGAAATAGGCATATAGGATTCGTTTTTCAGCAGTTCTTTCTTCTTCCTTATTTGAACGCCTTAGAAAACGTTTTAATTCCAATCATTTATTCTGACAAGAAGATAAAAAATCCAAGGGAAAGAGCCAAGGAACTTTTAGAAAGGTTTGGTTTAAAAGATAGAATTTACAGTAAACCATCGCAGCTTTCAGGAGGGGAGCAACAGAGAGTAGCTATCGCAAGGGCTCTTATAAACGAGCCTGATGTGATTTTGGCAGATGAACCCACAGGAGCCTTAGACTCTAATACAGGTTTTGAGATAATGGATCTTTTCAGGATCCTCAATGAAGAAGGAAAGACAGTAATATGTGTTACGCATGATCCTAAAGTAAAGGAATTTGGAAAAAGGGTTTTACGAATAGAAGATGGGATTATAAGTGAAGACTTCAAAAATTAGAGGGTTCTTAGAGGAAACAGTAAAGATAATTTACTATTATAAAGGCAGAGTTGTCTTTTCATTTTCAGGAGTCGCTTTGGGAATACTTTCCATATGCGTGATTATAACTACGATCGAAGGTGCCAATAAAAAAGCAAAAGATATTTTTGAATCCTTGGGTCCGGATTCGATAATGGTCTTCAGCGGTGCAGAAAGACAAAGACAGGCAAGAATTAGAGTTAATACTTTAACACACGAAGATGCGGAATCTTTAAGTCGAATTGCAGGTATATATGACATGGTAAAAATTTTAGGGGTAAGAGGGCTGAACATAAGATATCGAGAGAAGAAATGGCAGACAATTGTCGTTGGATCAACGCCTAATTACTTCTATTCAATGGCATGGAATTTAGAAAGGGGGGTACCTTTCGGAGACGAAGAGTACTCTAAATCAGAGCCTGTTTGTGTTTTAGGAGCAAAGGTATACAAGGAGCTATTCTCGGGAGAAGATCCTATTGGGAAGTGGATCCTCATTGGACATCTTCCTGCTAAAGTACTTGGTGTTCTGGAAGAAAAAGGTGGGTCAGTGGGTGGTCCTCATTTGGATGACAGAATAATAATGCCCTTGTCGACTGTTATTGAAAGGCTATCCAAAGAAAAGAAATATCTCTCTATGTTTAGATTAAAAACCTCAAGAGATCCCGAATCGACTATAGAAGATATAAGAAAGGTTTTAAGAGATAATCACAGAATTAGGGAGGGAGAGGAAGAAGATTTTACTATAAGAAGCTCAAAGGATATTTTTAACTTCGTAAGTGTGATTTCTGGATCATTATTTCTTTTTCTAGGCACCGCGTCTCTTGTGGCTTTAATCGTGAGTGGTTTTGTTCTTGCAAATCTATTCTACCTAACGATTAACGAAAGAAGAAAAGATATTGGGATAAGAAGGGCATATGGTGCTTCAAGAAAAGGTATACTCCTTTCTTTTTTATTTGAGTCAGTGGTGATAACCTCCTTTGGGGGCTTAATCGGTGTAATTCTGAGTATTCTCCTCGGAAGTACTTTCGAAAAGCTCTTTGATATGCCGATGATATTTACGTACAAAGTTATTCTTTTCGCCTTCCTTTTCAGTTTTCTCACAGGGGTTTTCTCCGGGCTTAAACCCGCCATGAAAGCGAGTCGGATTGAACCCATAGAAGCAATTAGAGGATAATGCTCGAAGTTCTTCTGTTTCATTTAGAGATAGCGTTAAGGAACATTCTAGTCCATAAAAAGAGAATGGTTCTCGCTCTTCTCGGCATTCTCTTTGCTGTGATGAGTCTTGTTGCTTTTGGAAACATAAGTAGCGGTCTTAAAGCAAAGATAGAATTGGAAATCTCCCGCTTTGGTGAAAACCTCATAATACTGAGAGCCGGAATCTTCCATGTAGCAGGAAGGACCCAAGCTCAGTTTAGCGAGGCAAGGACGCTTAAAATAGAGGATGTTAAAAGATTGAAAGACTCTGTGACGGAGATAGAAGAGGTCGTTCCTTTCTTTGATGTTTCATACCCTTTAAGATTTAAAGAAAAAAAAGTGACTGCTACTATTGTAGGCGCCGAAAGTAGTGTGTTCAAGCTAAGAAACGTGGACGTTTCCTATGGAAGATTCTTTACACGAGAAGAGGAGGCAAATTTGGATAGAAAGGCTGTCATAGGTTTCAAAATCTACGAAAATCTTTTTTCTCCTGAGGACCCAATTGGTAAATTTGTGCTCATTTACAGAGTACCAACGGAGATAATTGGAGTCATGGGCGAGAAGGGATCTGACTTTTTTGGACAGGATCAGGATATTTTAGTTTACATGCCCCTTGCCACTTTTATGAGGAGATACAGTAACGTGGACTATATAAAAGGTGCGTATATAAAAGTGCGAGACGGGGTTTCACTTTCGCACATGAAGCACAAAATAAGAAGTTTCATAAGGTCTGCACGAAAAATGAGAGACGAAGAAAAGGATGATTTTTCAGTCTTTACGGTTGAAGATGTCCTAAAAACAAGAGAAGAAGGAATAAGACTTGTCTCGATTTTAACTATCATAGCCTCAATCATTTCTTTTCTAATTGGGGGTCTCGGGATATTTGCCATCATGCTTCTGTCAGTTACAGAAAGGAAGACTGAAATCGGTATAAGAAGGGCCGTGGGCTCCACAAAGAGAGACATAATTTTTCAGTTCTTAGCAGAGTCCACGGTTGTTTCGGTTTTAGGGGGCATTTTGGGAATAGGAGCGGGTCTTATGGTAACCACAATTGTAGATATTATTGGGGGGTTCCCTTTCATTCTAGCATTTAAGACTCTCATCTTTTCAATATCTGTATGTGTCGTGATTGGGATTTTGGCCGGGATCTACCCAGCTCTTAAAGGTACAAAATATGAACCCGTTGACGTTCTTTCAAATCAATTATTTTAGAGCTCTTTCTGCCAGCTCTCTTATTATAGATGAATTAGCCGATTCTCTAATCTTTTGAAATCGATCTTTTGCCTCTTTTGTTTCCCCCTTTTTTTCTTTTATTCTTGCAAGGTATAGTTCTGCTACTTCAGAAACTCCCTTTTTTTTCTCCTTTGCAATACTTCCAAATATTTCTTCAGCTTTGAAAAGCGCTTTTTCATCACCTGTTATAAGATGCTGTCTGAATAAGTTCGAGGCTTCTTGGAGTCTATACTGCAGCTCGTCGTTTTTCTTCTGAAGATGAAACACGTATAGGAGGATCATCGTGACACATAAGCCAAATATGATCCCACCAAATATGCAGACTTTAAGGTGCGTTTTTATCCACTGGTGTGCGTGCAAAAGTGCTCGGATAAAAAAGTCAGGCTTTTTGACCTCTTTTTTTATCTGTTTCTTTACCATTTTTTGTATTTGAACATACTTTGGAAATCCTGTCAATTATAGGATAAAATTACAATTATGAGACCTCAATTCACTGGGAGCGAAACGATCATCGGTTTTTTTGGAGGTGTTTTTGGTGGGTTTGTCGGCCTTGGAGGGGGAATAGTAATGATTCCTCTTATGGTCCACCTTATGGGTCTACCTCAGCATATGGCCCACGGGAATAGTTTATCTGCCATAGTTTTTACCGGAATGTCAGGTGCCATAACATATTTCTTAATGGGTTCGGTGGATGTGACTGCCGCCTTATTTCTGGCGGTCTCTGCGGTGGTCACTGCAAGATACGGAGCTCTTTTGGCACGTAAGTTAACCTCAGATAACCTTAGAAAGTACTTCGGTGTCTTCAATATCTTCGTGTCTCTGATGCTTCTCCTTAAAGATCATTTTACACATACGAACATATATGTGCATAACTTCGCTCTAAAGTCGGTCTTTTTGCTCTTATTGGGTTCCCTTACAGGTTTGACATCAGGCCTCTTTGGTGTAGGAGGAGGGACTATAATGGTCCCGGGCTTAGTTATGATTCTCGGGGCATCCCAACATTTAGCCCAGGGTACTTCTCTGTTGGCAATGGTCCCCGCTTGTTTCTCAGGGGCCTTTTCCTACTATAGATTTGGTCATGTGGATTTGAGAATCGCTCTAGGGCTTTCCTTCGGTGCCTTACTTGGTGGATCTTTGGGTGGTGTGATTGCAAATCATCTGCCCGAATTTCACCTTCGAGTCCTCTTTTCTTTGGTCCTTACGGTTTTGGGAATTAAATATATCAAACGCTAATTATATAAACGGTTTGGGAATGACAAAGATCATTATGTTTCTGAATGCATCTCTCCTGTACTCTACATTCTTTATAAGTCTTTTTATGAGTCGTACTGATTCGTTCTTTCTTTCATTTTTTTCTTGCGGGTCAGGCGTCAGATCGGCAAGAAGCATGTTGAAAGGTTTTCCATAATCTGTAATAGTAACTATTAGCGCTCCAGCGTCTGTTACAGAACATTCAACAGTTATCTCACCTCCCTTTCCATTGTAAGCGAACTCACATATATTTTTGAGTGCTTCTTGGCTAGCAAGTCTAATCTCTTCAATCCTTTTGTCTTCGAACCCGGCTTCCCATGCGTGGGCTGCTACAAAATCAGCAAGTTTGTATAATGAGTTCTGATCAGCCTTTAAGGTTATCTCTCTGTCTAGTTTATTGTCTTTCCAAAAAGGATTTTCGTTCCCATGTGCCATGGAATCAATGTAACATGTTCTCAAGTTTATTTGCAAATGGAGCTCAAAGTTTGTAAATTTATCTACCTGTGAAAAGAATAGTTATTGGTACAGCAGGTCACATAGACCACGGAAAAACAGCTCTAATAAAAGCACTAACTGGAATTGACTGCGATAGATTAAAAGTGGAGAAGGAAAGGGGTATTACCACTGAGCTCGGATTTGCTTACTACAAGGGCTCAGATGATATTCTTTTGGGTATAGTCGATGTTCCTGGACACGAAAAATTCGTAAGACATATGGTATCTGGTGCCTGGGGCATCGATATGGTTCTTTTAGTTGTAGCAGCAGATGAAGGTGTTATGCCACAGACAAGAGAGCATGTGGACATATGCGAACTTTTGGGACTGAAAAAGGCAGTGGTAGCCATAACAAAGATAGATATCGTTGACAGAGATATGTTGGAACTTGTTATCGAGGATGTAAAAGAATTCCTAAAAGGAAGAGCTTTTGAGGAAGCCCCAATTGTTCCTGTGTCTTCTTTGACAGGTGAAAACCTGGGTCTTCTTAAAGAAAAGATAATGACGGTAGCAAAATCTGCTAGAGAGAGATCAAGAGATGGCATATTTCGGCTTCCGGTAGACAGAGTCTTTTCTGTTAAGGGTTATGGCACAGTTGTAACCGGAACATGTATTTCAGGAAAGATAAAAATTGGAGAACAGGTCGAGATTTACCCTCTTCAAAAATATGCAAAGGTTCGCTCTATCCAGGCCTATTATGAGGAAAGAGAAGAGGCAGGTGCTGGCGAAAGGATAGCTCTTAACCTTCAAGGAATAGACAGAGAAAATCTAGAAAGAGGGATTACGATTGGAAATCCGGGTCGACTTTTACCTACTCAACGTATTGATGTGGCTTTCAAGCTCATTGATCTTCCCATAAAACCTATAAAGAACGACACCGTCCTCAGATTCCACATTGCAACAACCCAAAGAGAGGCTAGACTCATAGTATTAGAAAAGGATGAAATAAATCCCGGGGAGGAGCTTTTTTGTCAATTTGTCTTTTCGGAACCTGTGGTAGCCATGCCAGGGGATAGTTTTATTGTAAGGGGCTCCTATTTACCTTCCCAGACTATAGGGGGAGGGGTCGTATTGAACATAACTCCAAAGAAACATAAGAGAAAACAGCCAGAGCTAAGAAAGATCTATGAAAATCTAAGAAACGGTTCTTACGATGAAAAGATAGAATTTTTCATCAAAGAAAGAGGCTATGAGGGTATATCCGTTGGAGAACTGGAGACTATATCCGGCATAAAAACAGGAGAGTTTAATGAGTCGGTCTCGAGATTGGTGGGTGAAAATCGAGTTATAAAAGTAAGTAATCAACTGATGCACTCTGAATATCTTTTGAATACTCGTGCAATGGTGGTAAGTCTACTTAAAGAATTCCATGAAAGAAACCCGTTAAAAATTGGGATGCCTAAAGAAGAACTAAGACAGAGGCTACCCCGTATAAAGGAGCAGTTTTTTTCATTCATTCTCGATTCTCTGACTTCAGAAGGCCTCGTAGAGACAGAAAAAGACAGGGTACGGCTAGCCTCTGCAAAACCTAAAGATCTAGATGTGGAGTCTTTAGAAGAAAGAATAATGCGGAAGCTTTTTGAATTCGATCTAAACGCGCCCTCCTTCGCAGAATTGCGAGAAGGGTTTGACTACCCGGACAACATGTTAAAAGATTTTATGGAAAAACTTTCATATGAGGGAAAGGTGGTAAAGCTTAAGGGCGATATGTATGTCCATCCTAGTAGCTTGAGAAAGTTTAAAGAGGGAGTGGTAAGTTTTCTAAAGCAGAAAGGAGAAGCTTCCCCTTCCGAGATAAAGTCCGTCTTCAATATATCAAGAAAGTATCTTATCCCGCTCCTTGAGTATCTCGACGAAATTAAAGTTACCATAAGAAAAGGGGACAAGAGAGTATTAAGAGATATAAATCCGTGAGGAAAAAATGAGGGCAGATGAAGAAACAGAAAAGGAAGTTTTAGAAGTCATTCGTGAGTCTTGGGATGCCTATATTGAACGCGACATTGATCGTCTTCTTTCTCATTACACTGACGATCCTGATCTTGTAGCTATTGGCACATCAAAAGGGGAAAAATACTTTGGTCCAGAGCAAGTAAGAAAGGCCTTTGAGAAGGAGCTTAGGTCTTTTTGTCCGGCAAAAATGGAGCTCCTTTGGGCATCTGTGTCAAGATCTGGGGATGTGGCTTGGGTTGCGGGCGAGTTTATAGCCCAGGTTGATACCCTTTACTCTCCAATTTCCATGACAGGCAGAATGACCTGCGTTTTAGAAAAAAGAAACGGAAAGTGGTATATAATGCACACCCATTTTTCGTTCGCATGAAAAAGGACTATTATCAAATACTCGGTGTCACTAAAGACTCTGACCAAAAAGCCATAAAAGAAGCTTTTAGGAAATTGGCTCTAAAGTATCATCCAGATAGAAATCAAAACGATCCTAAGGCTATAGAAAAGATGAAAGAGCTAAACGAAGCCTACGCGGTTTTGTCCGATCCCGAAAAAAGGAGAAAATACGACCTCGCTGTGGAAAGTTACGGAGATAAGGCCTATGACCACTTTAGAAGGTCGTACTCTGAGGAAGAGATTTTTAAGGATTCTGATATATTCCAGTTTTTGGATGAGATATTTCGCGCTTTTAACTTAAGGGGTATGACCGAGATATTTAAAGAAGTACATATGGTCGGTCCTAAGGGGGGTGGATTTTTTTTCCTGTTTTCGGGGAAAGTTAGTCCTAAGTTACCGTTTTTATTTTTGGGATCTATCCTTAAACTCTTTTTCGGAAATGTATTTTATGGAGACGGAGTTGGCATATTAACAGTAGATGAGCAAGATGCTCAAAGAGGTGCTAGGGTCTCATACTACGATAGGAAACTCGACAAACAGTTTATTGTGAGGCTACCTCCTGGAATAAAGGATGGTCAGAAGATAAGGTTGAAAGGCGCTCTCGGCGATGGTTTTTTATTTCCTCGTAGGGACCTTTATCTCATAGTACGAATAAGAAAACCTATTATGAAAAGGATAGTTTCTTTCGCAAAGAGAATTTTTTTTCCTCAATCAGTTAAGTAAACTTTGTCACTCCTGAAAGATACTTCACAGCCGAGTATATGCTTAAAATTAAAGCTAAGATTAAGGCAACAATCCCAGGCTCAAAATAATGGTTTAAAGGAAAGAGAGGTTTTTTAAACGACCTATTGAAAAGTATAAGAGAAATCCCCAGAATTTGAAACGCCGTTTTATATTTTCCGGATTTCACTGGATAAACCGTAATTCCTTCGCCTGCGTAAAACGCCCTTATCCCAGTTATCAGGAATTCTCTCAGAGCCAAAGTGATTGTAAGCCATAAAGGGACCATTTTATAATAGCTTAGAGTCATAAGACACGACACTATCAGCATTTTGTCTGCGATAGGGTCTATATAAACACCGAATTTCGATTTTAGCGCTAGTCTTCTAGCAAAAAAACCGTCAAGCCCGTCTGTGATTCCAGCAACTACAAAAAGAAAAAAAGACAGGAGAAAAAACTTTTCTTCTCCAAAAGAAATAAACACGCATATCAAAGGAATGGAAAGAATCCTAATTAGACTTAGTCTGTTGGGAAGAGTCCAAAGAGGGGTTTTTTCATCTTTAGCTTTCATTTAAAGCCTTGAGCTTTCTGTAGAAAAATTTTACCCTTTTAATGTATTGGATGGTCTCCTCTATCGGGGGGACGTTCATCCTGCTTTCGATCACCCTTTTTGGTCCCGCGTTGTATGCTGCTAAAACAAGGTCTAAATCCTCGTTAAAATAGTCTTTTAGAATCCGAAGATATAAGGTTCCCCCCTTTATGTTTTCTTCCGGATCAAACGCATCTTGTATATTTAACATCCTTGCCGTCTCAGGCATAAGTTGCATAAGACCCATAGCTCCTTTTCTCGATACAGCCTGAGGTTCAAAGTTGGATTCAGCCATAATTACTGCCTTAACCAGAAGAGGGTCCACATTGTACTTTTTAGAATAGAATCGTATTAGAGAATCGTAGTTTTCACGGGATTTTAGCTCTTGACTCCTTGCGCGTGACGGATAAGCCTCTGGGATTAGAACTTTAAACTCCCTGTTTCTTGGTTTGATGTTTGTAAAGTGCACAACACCGTCTTCGTCCACAAATGTGTATATAGCTGCCAATGAGTTATTGCAACTCAGAAAAAAAAGCAAGACTAAGAAAAATGTTAAAATACTATTTTCCCGAAAGCTCATCTATGAGTCTTTTCAACTCTTCATAACTTATGGTTTTTACTCCTAGAGATCGCGCCTTTTCAAGCTTAGAACCCGGTTCTTCTCCCACTACTAGATAATCCGTCTTTTTTGAAACCGAAGAAGATGCGTGTCCGCCAAGTGTCTCTATCAATTCCTCAACTTTTGATCTTTCCTCAGGTAATCTCCCTGTTATAACGAACGTTAAACCTTTAAGTGGGGTCTTTTTTTCCTTTTTGTCACCTTCAAAGTCAGGATTCTCGATTATTAAACCCATTCTTTTCATTTCTTCTATAGCCAGTATATTTTCTTTTCTTCCAAAAAAGTCTGAGACCGAATCTGCAATCTTTTCTCCTATCTGTTTTATCTGAAGAATCTTTTCCCTGTCTACGCCGTAAAGGTCCTCTACCTTCTCAAAATGCTTTGCCAAAAGTTTGGCCACATATTCCCCGACGTGGAGAATACCAAGCCCAAAAAGAAGTCTAGAAAGTGTTGTTTTTTTACTCCTCTCTATAGCTTCAATTATATTTGATGCCGATTTATCTTTAAATCTTGGTAGCTTAAGAATGTCTTCTTTTTTCAGTTTAAATAAATCCGTTAGAGTCTTTAACAACCCCTTTTCATAAAAAAGCTCCACGTTTTTCTCACCAAGTCCCTCTATGTTTAAAGCGTTTCTCGAAGCAAAATGTATGATTCTTTCAATAACTTGAGCGGGACAGTTTATATTCACACACCTTACCGCTACTTCACCTTCCTCTCTTATTACATTGCTCCCGCATTCAGGACACACTTTTGGGACGGAAAATTTTTTTTCGTTTCCCGTTCTTTTTTCTTTTATAACACTCACCACATGAGGGATTACGTCCCCTGCTCTCTCAACAATCACGTAATCTCCTATCCTTATGTCTTTTCTCTCCATCTCGTCAAAATTGTGTAAAGTCGACCTTGAAACCGTTACGCCCCCTATCTTTACAGGCTCAAATATGGCGTAAGGAGTGAGAACACCAGTTCTTCCCACAGAGGCCCTTATATCTACTATTTTTGTCGTTCCCTGATGGGCAGGGAATTTATACGCGATTGCCCATCTCGGTTCTCTGGTCTTTATTCCCAGGATCTTCTGGAGTTCAAAATCATTTACCTTTATGACAGCTCCGTCAGCCTCAAAAGAGAATTCCTTTCTTTTTGTTTCCAACTCCCTTACTGCTTCCACAACCTCCTTTGCACCCCTTACTACAGCGAAGGTGTAAGGTGTCGGAAATTTAGCAGCTTTGAGCCAGTCAACAAACTCTGAGTGTTTACTGAATTGTATTCCCTTGAAGAACCCTAGCCCATAGGCAACAAAGTGGAGCTTTCTTTTTGCAGTTATGGAGGAGTCGAGCTGCCTTACGGATCCGGCAGCCGCATTTCTGGGATTAGCAAAAAGTGGCTCCCCGCTAATTTCCCTTTCTTTATTTAACCGCTCAAATTCCTCTATCTCCATGTAAACCTCGCCCCTAATGTCTATGTCCTCGGGAATATTCTTTAAGTCAATCTTCAAGGGAACGCTTTTTATAGTTTTTACATTTAGAGTCACGTCTTCACCTTCATATCCATCTCCTCTCGTTGAGGCTACTTTTAAAAGCCCTTTTTCGTACGTGATTTCTATCGCTAGACCGTCGTATTTTGGCTCAACTGTATACTCTATCGGTTCTTCAGTTCTTAAAAACCGCTTTATCCTTTCGTCAAACTCCTCAAGGTCCTCATAATCAAATGCGTTATCCAGTGATAACATCGGTTCCCTATGTCTTACCTTTTCAAACTTGTCTAACGGTGGAGCGCCTATCCTTTGGGTTGGTGAATCTGGAAGAATATATTCGTATCTCTCTTCTAACTCCTTCAGTTTTCTAAAAAGCTTGTCGTATTCCTCGTCGGAGATAACTGGAGAATCAAGCACATAGTATCTGTAATTGTGGTAGTTTATCTCTTCTACCAGCTTTCTTATCTCTTCTTTTATCTCTTCTGGAACATTCTTCCCCATGTGTTTTATTATACCAAATTCTTAATGAACTAAAGACCTCTGTCTTTTTTTCGGAAATTCCTTCTACATTATTAAGTAGAAAAATGGTAAAAGAACTAGCATATGTCTGGAATTCTTTACGTGGTATCCACTCCAATTGGTAACTTTCAAGATATAACCTACAGGGCGGAATCCACGTTAAAGGAAGTCGATTTTATCATTGCGGAAAACAGAGAAAGAGCTCAGAAAATTTTAAACCATATAGGCACAAGAAAGAGGATCGTGACTATCAATACTTACACCGAGAGAAAAAAGGCTAAAGAGATAGCATCTAGGATTAAGAATGGGGAATCCGCTGCCTTAATATGTGCATCCGGAACACCCTGTGTTTCTGATCCTGGATTCTTTGTAGTTTCATCCTGCCACGAAAATAACTTAGAAGTCAGGGTTGTGCCTGGAGCATCTGCATTGACTTCTGCCATCGCTATATCTGGTTTACATATAGATCGATTTCTCTTTTACGGATTTCTTCCACAGAAAAAAAGTAAAAAAAAGAAAGTTTTAAAAGAGCTCGAAAGTTTACCTTACCCGATCGTTTTTTTTGAATCTCCGCGGAGGATAAGGGAAACACTGGCCCTTATTCAAGAGATTTTTGGATTAAGAAAGATAGCTATACTAAAGGAGATGACCAAGATCCACGAAAGGGCGATAAGAACAGATACACACAATGTTTTTGAGATTATAGATAATCTGGAATTGAAAGGAGAATTTACCATCATAGTAGATAGGCCAAATGTGACATGAAGGGCTAAGCTTATCCTTTTATTTTAGTGGGTTCTGTGTTTATTGGATGGGTTTAAGCCTGTTTACGGATCTCGTATGACTTTAAAGAGCTCTTTTCTTTCTCTAAAACCATCCCTTAGGGACTCAGAAAATTTTTTTGTCTCTCGTAAATAACTTATTCTTTTAACCTCTTTTTGGTCTTTATCAGACTTTTATACGGCCAGAAGAAATGGTGCGTCCACTTTTTTTACCTTGTTAAGGAGTTTAACTCTGTTCAATGGATATTTTCTGTGCTATATAACTATTGTGAAGGAGAGAATCCTTTACAACGCATTGGCTTTTATC
>JAOADT010000014.1 GCA_026417175.1 Deltaproteobacteria bacterium
GGTATGGAGTCCAGTCTCGTGCCCGCCATCATCTTTAAAGGCTGAGTAACTGTCATAAAGGGGGTCCTGTCCTTTCCTCACTACCGAATCGAAAAGCTCCGGATCCAATAGCAACGTAGCACCCTCGGTATGCTGTACGCAGTGGGGTGGCCAAAGTATCTGTTTTCTTTCTCGTATACTTATTTCTTCGAAGGCCTTTTTTCCAGGGTGATTTGTAAAGAAGGAGATATGATTTGGGGGGTGCCAATCCTGAGTTGCGACCAGTAGAAAACCAGAATCTCTTAGTCTTTTCACAGCATCTTGAACATTGCGCAAGTAGTGTTCGTTAGTCCCTGGCACTTTCAACGCGCCGTTTTTAAACTCTGTAAAATCGGCCTGGAGGTCTACCACTATAACGCATTTGCGGTCCGGCTTAATACCCATCTTATACCTCCGTTTGACTTTAAAGTCTCTTTTGCTATAATAATACGACAGGCGGGCATAGCTCAATAGGTAGAGCGCAAGCTTCCCAAGCTTGATGTCGCGGGTTCGATTCCCGTTGCCCGCTCAATGGCGTATTTTGATTCTTTAGATCTCTAATAACAGATGACAAAAATATAATCGGTATATAAATCCGGCCAATACTTTTAGGAAAAACAAATGGCTCAAAGGAAAATATTCCTGTGTAGGACTTACGTGCGAAACAACTTACGTTACGATATTAATTCTTAAGAAAATAGAGTTAAGGTAATAAACCTGGCAAGATTTTTTTATTGAAACTTATTTTTGTCGTATTCAAATAGAAATACAGTCTGTAATGCTCTGTCTAAAGAATATAAACGTTCTCTTTTTTATAAAATATTTTGGTTCTGGCAAGTAATTGAAAAATTTGCTTCAATTCCTATCATAATTGCGAAGATCAACTTTAATTAAAGTGAGTAGGTGTAAAAATCAAGAGTTCAACATTTGGTAGAGCAGAGGTTTGTTTATCAAGAGGAGCGGTAATTGCCAATGAAAAGCCTATTATTTTTAGATCTAGACTCCTGGATACTAGTGATGTATATCGCGGGGGAATCCGAGACAGGACATTTTGCCTCACATATGCCACACCCAACGCATAATTCTGGGTCGACCCGAGGTTGCTTAATCACTATGTTTACTTTTCCGATGAGAATTTTCTTTTCCTCTAAGTAAATGGCCTTTTTTGGAGTAGGACAGACTTCCTCACAAACTATACAGGGTCTATTGAAAGCGTATGGTAAACATCTGTTTTTATCTATGAATGCGAGTCCTATTTTTGTTTTAATCTTTTCTTCGGGTGTTAATCTTTTTATAGCTCCCACAGGACATACCTGACCGCACATTGTACATCGGAATTCGCAGTAACCGACCTTTGGAACGAGAATTGGAGTCCAAATACCTTCTGGGCCAGACTCAAGAAAAGAGGGCTGTAAAGCATTTGTAGGACAGACCTTCATACACTCACCACATCTAATACACCTTTTTAAGAATTCAGGTTCCCCTAATGCTCCCGGAGGACGTATAAGCCGGGAACTGAAAAATCTCTCTCTGTATAATGGATGAACCTTAATAAGAGGATGAAAAAGAGCTCCGAAAAGAATGGCAAAGGCAACACCACGTCTTCCCAAATCGACTTTTTTTGGCTTTTGATTTTTTCCTGAGGAAATAGCATTTTTGGGACAGACATTTTCACACTCATAGCATTCGATGCACTCTGATACAGACCATGAGTGTTTTATCGCCTTCAGTCCACCAGAACAGTAAAGTTCGCATACACCACAGTTTGTGCAACCCTCACTTATGGATTTTCTAATTAACGGAAAAAAAGAAAAAAATCCCAAAAGTGCTCCTAGTGGGCACAAATATTTACACCAGAATCTCTTCTCAATAAGATTTGTACCGAGAAGAATAAAAAAGAGGATCCCCACGAAAAACGATTGGAAAAAACTTTGAATTTTAAAAGGAAACACGTTCTCCCTAAAAAAGTTATAAATAGCTTCTGTAAAGTCTCCTATAAGCTCAGCGGAGTAAAGAATGTCAAAAATATTTTCTAAGACGAGTACGAAACCAGGATAAATAGAGATAGTAAAAGATCTAACAAGGATGCTTATAGGATCAAAGAAACCCGAAATGTGAACTGAAAAGATTGCTGACGTCAAGATGCCCACAAGTAAATAGTACTTTAATCTGAACCACTTTTTTTCCTCTTCCTTTCTTCTTAAGCCAATTTTACCAGCCAAATCGTTTATAAATCCCAAGGGACAAACCCATCCGCAAAAAATTCTCCCGAAAAAAACTGTAGCAGCAATCGTAAACAGAAAAAAATAGGAAATGTCTGATAAAGATCTTGTTGAAATGATCGTACTTAAAGAAATAAAAGGATCAAATTCGAGGAAAACTTTTACGGGATAACCAATCTTATCTTCCCCTCTCGATTCAGTTTTTATAAATAAATACAAGAACAGAGAAAAAAATAGGATTTGAGAAAAAAGACGTATAAGCTTTATTTTTAATTTCACTATAGGGAGAATTTTCTGACTTTTATCTTGTCCAGATCAAGTCTTCCTATACCACGTTCTGCAGCTCTTTTTATATGCCCTATATCTTGAGGTCTGATTCCGAAAAGAGTTGCACCGTATGCATCTACTGATACCTGGTCTGTTCCCACAATAATTGTGTCTTTCTGGACAACATCTTTAATATCTCCACCCTGAGGTCCTCCTCTCACAAGGACTCTAACAGCATCTAATACTGTCAGTGTGGGCCGTAAAAAGGCTGCTAAATCAGCGAGAGAATCATCTAGTCTCTGATGAATAAGGCCTCTGAAACCGCCCATAACGCCCATCAAGTTTTTTATAGACATTGTAAGTCTAGCAAGACTATGGTGTTTAGCAATAGGCACGTTTATAATTTTGTCTGCCTCAAGAACTTCTGTCCAAATCTCCCAGGATTTTAACACTTCACCTTTTATCTCTACTTTTTTAAACTTTCTATCGTCTGGATAAATTACTTTAGCACCATTAAAAGACGCAGCTTTTTCTATTCCGCTTTGCACATAGCATCTTCTTGGATCATTTACACTTCTATCCAAAACCTTAACAAGTTTTGCTCCGGCCTCATAGCAGAGTCTAACCACCTCTCCTACAACTTCAGGATTTGTGTTTGCCGCCATCTCAGGAGGTCTGTCCCAACCTATGTTGGGCTTAACTACCACAATATCACCTCGAGACACAAATCTTTTCATCCCTCCAAGAGCGGAGACAGCTGATTCCACAAGTGTCGCTGGAGGATGTCCAGTAACCACAACAAGATCGGGATAAGAAGAATACTCTGTCCCAAAAGAGCCTGTCCTCTGAAATAAAAATGCAAACGTGCACCCAAAAGCAGTTTTTAAAAAATCTCGCCTTTTCATTTAAACTTCAGCTTAAGCTTATATTGTATTGTGGGGTAAGTCAACTGAATTTAAGGTCTCAAACCTACGAGAAGATGTGTAATCCCCGGCCAAAATCTATGTACTTCAACTGAAGAAAAGCCGACCTGTTCCATCTCGCACTTCAGTTCATTAGGAGAGGGAAAGGAGGATAAGGTATCGTAAAGGTAAAGATATGCGTCAGGATCTTCTGAGAAAAGCTTTGCTAAAAAGGGCATTAGGTGTTTAACATATAATTTGTAAATCATTCTCACATCCTTCTTAATTGTCATTTCGAGCACGAGGATTCTACCACCTCTTTTTGTAACCCTTAACATTTCACTTAGTGCAGCTGTTCTGTTAGGAATATTTCTTAAACCAAAAGCGATCGCTGTAACATCAAAAGTTTCCTCCCTGAAAGGAAGAGAAAGAGCGTCTGCCCCAAGAAGGATAATTCTTTCTCTGAGCTCCTTTTTCTTTAATTTTTCTTTCGCGTAAAGTAGCATCTTGGCGCTAAAATCAGTGCTAAAGATCTTCACATCTGGGTAAAACTCAGCTGCAAATATTCCAAAGTCACCAGTTCCACACGCAAGATCCAAAAAATTTTGTGCTCCTTTTAATTCTTTAAATCTTAGTGATTTCTTTCTCCAATAAATGTCCATACATCCACTCAACAGATGGTTCATAAAATCGTATTTCCGAGCGATTCTGGAAAACATATTCTTTACCATTTCAGAATATTCTTTTTCTGGCTTAGAAATTGGGTACTTTCTATTCTCATTCATTTTTGTGTACGGTCTTTCAAAATTAATAACAATATGGTTTTTTCAGTTTTTATGATAGTATTATATTATTGAAGCGCCCGTAGCTCAGCAGGATAGAGTGTTGGCCTCCGGAGCCAAAGGTCGTGCGTTCAAATCGCACCGGGCGCATAATTAAGTCCTTTCACTTCAGCCCTTCAAAATTATGGTCATGAACATGCTCTCCCCGTTTTATATAACTTGAAGCAACTCCTATAACCTCTCCGTACTTAACAATTTCTTTTCCCTCTTCTATGTCTTTAATCGCAAATTTATGACCTCTTGGGATATTTTCCAGTAAAACGATTTCCTCCTCTGCATCACCTGTCTGGATTGTTATTTTTTCCTTTGCTTTTAGCGAAACAAGAGCAATTGCAACGTTATCATTTTTGTTCAGAACCTGAGCTTTCCTCCTCATATCGTTTTCCCCTTTCCGTTTCCTTAGTTAAAGTTTCCACAATCTTTCGTACTTTACTTTTGTGACCTTCAGGTCCAATAACGAAAGATTCGGGAACCCATTCCATAATCTTGAGGTTTTCTATTATTTGTGGAAGTTTATCCCATGGAACGGAAAAAAGTATTCTTCCTTCGGGGAATAGTTTCCTTGCCTTCATTCCAAATCCGAGTCCCGAAATAGTAAAGTTTATCTCTCCTGTAAGATATGGATATACAAAAAGCCAAGCACAGGTTGCAACTGGTGTTCCCTTTGCCGTCCACATTTCGCCGGTTGCATAAGACTTTGCCCTAAGCATAATCTCCGTCTGTTCTACAGTCAAAACAAAAACTACGATATCAGGCTCAAAATTAGCATAAGAGACAGGGCAGAAAACGACATATTTTACTGACTCTTTCGGTATCCTTGGCAGGTACTGATAAATTCTCCTATTGGCCCTTTCTTCCTTAAAGATACCTAGTCTTGGGCCAACCAACCCTCTTTCGAAAATATGGTCTCTTTCCCTCATTCCTAAAATAATAGGTCCGATGCAAGTGAAATTGCTCACGTCGCAGAAGAAGCTTACACCAGACTGTGCCTCTTTTAGCATCTCGCAGAAGTCCATTTTCTTCTGGAGACGTGATATTCCTCTAGGCTCAAAATTTGTGTATTTGATGCCAACAGGTGGAATTTCAAAATTAAATCTCTCTGAAAGTTTAAGTAATTCTTCCACAGCTCCTCCTTATGAAAATAGATTTCGTATAAATTAGATAACTATTCTTAAATTGAATGACAAGCAAAACATTAAAATAAAAAAGATTCACTTAAAGGGCTAAGTTATTGACATACAAGATTTCGTATGTTATTCATTACAACAATTTATCCTTCAGGTATGAATTTAGAAGGGGGGATAAGACTTAAAGTACATGATGTTTCGCTTAGTTTCGGCGGGGTATCTGCCCTAAGCGATGTGGACTTAATTCTCAAAGACCGAGAAATATTAGCGGTCATTGGACCTAATGGCGCTGGAAAGACAGCACTCCTAAACTGCATAAGCGGTTTTTACAAACCATGGAAGGGAGAAATATATTTTGAAGGCAAAAAAATCACAAAAATGAGACCTGACCAGATAGCAAAACTTGGCATTGCAAGAACCTTTCAGAATATAGGACTTTACACTGGACTTACCGTTTTTGAAAATGTGATGGCCGCCCGTCATATATACATGTCCCAAAATCTCATCACTGACGCCATATTTGTGGGTCCTGCAAAAAGTGAAGAACTAAGACACAGAGGTGTGGTGGAAGAAATAATCGATTTTCTTGAACTTTCACCGTGGAGAAAAAAAGTGGTAGGGTCTTTACCGTATGGTCTGAGAAAAAGGGTAGAACTCGCAAGGGCTCTTGCATTAGAGCCACGCATTTTGCTTCTTGATGAACCGATGGCTGGAATGAATCTAGAAGAGAAGGAAGACATCGCCCGGTTTATTCTCGAAATATTCGATGGACAGGGTGAAAGCTACGAGACGCACGTCTTAAAAGATGGAATAAAAAGCATCATTCTAGTTGAGCACGACATGGGTATAGTAATGGACTTGGCTGAAAGGATAGTTGTTCTTGACTTTGGAAGAAAGATAGCAGAGGGAAAGCCTGAGGAAATAAGAAACGACGAAAAAGTAATTAGAGCTTACCTCGGGGAAGATTAGTGCTCAAGGTAGAAAATATTAACGTTGTCTATATGAAAGTCATTCAGGTTCTAAAAGGTATATCATTTGATTTGGAGCAAGGACAGATTGTAACTTTGCTTGGACCTAATGGAGCGGGAAAGACCACAACTTTGAAAGCCATATCGGGTATGCTTAGAACGGAAGACGGGGAGATCACCGGCGGCTCGATTCACTTTAACGGAAAAAGGATAGATAGTCTTATACCGGAAGAAATATCCCTTCTCGGTATAAGTCAAGTTATGGAGGGTAGAAGGATTCTGGAGCATATGACTGTTGAGGAAAACCTCCTCGTTGGAGCTTATAGAAGAAAGGACAAAAGCGAAATAAAGGAAGATATGGAAAAAATATATACGTGGTTTCCCCGACTAAAAGATATGCGAAAAAGGGTAAGTGGGTATCTGTCAGGTGGTGAACAACAAATGCTAGTAATAGGAAGGGCTCTTATGGCTAAACCTAGACTTATGCTTTTGGATGAACCGTCTCTTGGATTGGCACCCCTTTTAGTGAAAGAGATATACGAGATAATAAAAAAGATTAATAGAGAGACTTCTATGTCTATTCTTCTTGTGGAACAAAATGCAAAGGCAGCACTTGAAGTAGCTGACTACGGATATGTTTTAGAAAATGGTCGAATAGTCTTTGGAGGCCCTGCTTCTTTCCTGAAAGATAACGATATTGTCAAGGAGTTTTACATGGGAATATCGTCTTCTGGAGAAAGGAAAAGTTTTAGAGAAACAAAGGCTTATAGGAGAAAAAAGAGGTGGTTTTTTTGATTGAGAATGTAAAAAGAGAAGGGAGTCTTCCAAAGATCTTGAAATACAATGGAGAAAGATTTGAAAAAAAACCTGCCATAATGGAAAAAAGACATGGTATATGGCGTCCAATAAACTGGGATAGTTATTTGACCAGTGTAAAAAAAATTGCCTGTGGTCTTTCTGTGCTTGGACTCAAACAAAAAGAGGCAGTTATTATTATAGGGGATAACTCTTCTGAATGGTACTGTATTGAGCTTGGAGTTTACGCTTTAAAAGGAATCACTATTGGTCTCTCTTCGGAAACCAGTCCGTCACGAATTTTGTCTATAGCAAAAAAATTCAATGTTAGATTCTGTTTTGCAGAAAGCCAGGAGCAAGTTGATAAGCTTATAGAAGTGAAATCTGATATCCCATCCCTTGAAAAAATAATTTATTGGAAATATAGGGGACTTTCCAATTACCAAGTACGAGAACTTTTGGGAATAAGGGAACTCATCGGTATGGGAGAGGAAAATCGATCGAGAGCTCAATCAGTGATTGAGGATATGATTGAAGAGACAGAGCCAGATGATCCCTGTACGGTAGTATTTACTTCAGGTACTCAAGGAGAACCAAAGGGAATTCTTTATTCTCATAGGAGGATTATTGAAAATGCTATACGGTATATGGAATTGGATCAATGGAACCAGACTGACCGCCTGTTCCCCCTTTTTCCACCTTATAGTTTGGTGGAAAAAATATTTTCGATAGGTTGCCATCTTCTTAGTGCTTGTGTGCTTTATCTTGGAGAGAGTCCTCAAACGTATCTGAAAGATATGAGGGAGGTAAAACCTACTACTGTATTTTTACCTGGATACGCTTGGGAAAAAATTTTGACACGCGTACAGGAAAGGGTGAACCGTTCAGATAGGTTAAAAAGATTTGCTTATCGTCTGTTTATGAGTAATGACAGAAGAGAAAATGCTACTTTTTATAAACGATTAATAAACTATTTTGGAGAATTTATTATTTATAGGCCTTTAAGAAGACACCTTGGTTTAACCAATGTTCGGTTTTGTTACAATACGGGCCCTCTTCTTAATAGAGAAGTTTTTACATTTTACCATAATATAGGTGTTCCTCTTAAGAATCTCTATTGGACCTCCGAGAGTGGTTTTATATCCCTCCCAAACGAACTAGACGAGGAACCAGAAAATATGGGCTTACCCATGAGAGGCATTGAAGTAGAACTTTCTAGAGATGGCGAGATAGTTTTAGTAAAGGGCCATAATTTTAATGGGTATGTAGATGGACAAGGGGTGGAGAATGCACTGAAAAACGGTTCTTTTTATACTGGTGATGCCGGTTTTATAAAGGAAGACGGAAAAATAAGATACCTCGGTCGATTTGAGAATCTTATCACTATTTCGGGAGGTGAAAAATTTTCTACAGAGATTCTAGAAAGTTTCTTGAGGCTAAACCCGTTGATAAAGGATGCGTGGATTTTTGGAAATGAATGTACGTCAATCCTATATGCTCTCATTATAGTGGATGACTTAACAATAAGAAAAATAGCATCAAAAATGGGTATTCACTACCCAGATTCAAAAGAGCTCATTCAAAAAAAGGAAATTCTAGATAAAGTAAAAGAGGAAATAAAAAAGATAAATGAGACCATGCCCGTGGGGAAAAAAATATTGAGATTTGTCGTTTTACCTGAAAGCTTCTGTTTCGAAGACGAAACTATTTCTGTGAGTAGAAAACTTAGAAAGGGATATTTAAGAACGAATTACAGAGATTTGATTGAGAACCTTCTTAATGGAAAAGAAAAGGTTTTTATAGCCTTACGCAGAGGAAAAATTAGAGAAGAAAATGAGTTCTACGTGAACTTTATTGAAGAGGTGTAGATATGACCTTCTTTCTCCAGCTTGTCGTAACAGGTTTTGCACTAGGCATGATCTATGCCCTTGTGGCAATTGGTTTTATAATAATTCTTAAAAACTCTAATGCTTTTAATATCGCCCAAGGACACTTCGTCATGCTTGGTGGATACCTCGGTTATACATTCCTTATAGTTTTTGGTATGCCTCTGTGGGCGACTATTTTATGCACAATGGCTATCGCAGCTTTAGGGGGTATTGTCATTGAGAGGATAGCGTTGAGGCCCTTAATAGGTCAACCCATAATATCAATAATAATGATGACAATTGCTCTCTCAAGTATAATTGAGGGTCTTGTTACCCTGATATGGGGTGGTGAGTACAAAACATACCATGGTGTTCTTCCGACACTTACTATTACAGTAAGCAAGATCTCTATTCCATCTGAACCCACGATTGGATTACTCGTTTCGGCAACCGCGGTTTTAATTCTTATGCTTTTTTACCATTATACTAAGATGGGACTTGCAATGAGAGCGACAGCAGAGGACCTTCAGGTAGTTCAGAGTATGGGAATAAAGGCGACAACTGTTTACTCTCTGTCATGGGTGATTGCTTTTGTGGTGGGGGTTCTCGGTGGAATCCTACTAGGTGCCATATCTGGTGTTATGACGCCTCTTGCAGAGATTGGTCTTAAGGCATTTACAGTGGCTTTGCTCGGTGGGGTGAATTCTATAGGTGGAGCGATCCCTGCAGGAATCATCATCGGAATACTTGAAAATTTGTCGGCTGGTTATCTTGATCCACTACTACCAAGGGGTGGACTTGCCAGTGTATTTCCTTTCATAGTTATGTTGATCGTTTTGATTTTTAGACCACACGGTCTCTTTGGACTCAGAAAAGTAGAAAGGATTTAGAATGGAACAGCTGTACAAGAAGGAAATAAGTCTCTTCAAAGAAAAAAAAGATTGGTTCTCTTTTCTTGCACTTGTCGGATTAATTGCTGTATTGCCACCATTTCTTTCGGACAGGATTCTTACTATATTTACTATGATAGGGATAGCCATAGTCAGTGTTCATGGACTTAATCTTCTCACGGGTTACTGCGGACAAGTTTCTTTAGGTCATGTAGGTTTTATGGCAGTAGGTGCATATATATCAGCCGTATTGACATCAAAATCAGGCCTTTCCTTCTGGATAGCCCTTCCTTTGGCTGGTCTGGGAGCAGGGGTGGCAGGTCTTATTTTTGGCTTACCATCTCTTAGAATTAAGGGGTTTTACCTAATTATGTCTACTGTGGCAGCCCATTTCATTGTCATTTGGCTTGTCATCCAGCTACACGACATCACAGGGGGATCTGATGGTCTAGCCGTACCTAAACCAAAAATAGGCTCCCTTGTTTTCAACACAAAGGCAAAGTACTTTTATTTGGTTTCCTTTTTTGCAATTATTTCAACCATTGTGGCCCATAACATAGCAAGGGGAAGAGTAGGGAGGGCATTTATCGCTATAAGAGACCACGAAATAGCTGCGGAGGTGATGGGAATAAACCTTTGGATTTACAAACTTCAAGCCTTTTTTGTTGGATGTGTTTACGCTGGTGTAGCTGGCGCCTTACTCGTACACTATTTTGGATTCGCAAGTGTTGATCAGTTTCCGTTCATAGATTCTGTGTGGTATCTGGCAATGCTTATTGTGGGAGGTATGGGGAGTACTTTTGGGGCTGTCGTAGGTGCTATATGTCTGAAACTGCTGGACGAACTAGTTACTATAGTAGGACCCATACTTGCAAAGGCATTCCCTGCGGTTGCAGCTCAATTTGCAGCTTCATTAAGCCTTATAGTTAGAGGTGTGATAATAGCAGTTTTTTTGATTTTTGAGCCTCGGGGTCTTCTTCACAGATGGGATCTTGTGAAGTCATATTTTAGACTCTGGCCGTTTTCCACTGAGGAGACTGATTAGGGGAGGTGAGAAATCTAAAAATTAAAATCGAAATAGAAGGGGGTAGGGGAGATGGATAAAAAGTCAATATTATACGTACTCTTTTTATGTTTGCTTGTCTCTTTAATCTTCAGCAAATCTTTATACGCTGCAAAGAAACTCTACATAGGAGGATCGTTTGCTCTAACAGGAGCCTACGCTGAAGACGCGGCGGCTGTGCTTGCGGGCTTTGAGGACTATGCTAAATATGTGAACGAAACCAAGAAGCTCGCACCATGGAGAAAAGAGACTTGGCCGGCGGATATCGAGATTGAGGTTTTATGGAGAGATGATGAACTTAAGCCAGCGAAGGCACTCTCTATTTACGATGAACTAAAAGCCAAGGGTATGTTGGTGTTTAGAGTATCTGGCTCTCCACAGGCTCTAGCTTTGAAAGATAAACTCTATGAAGACAAAATGATGGCTACGAGCATGGCAACGGGTCCATATCTTATGAAACCAAAACCGGGTACGATCCTAAGCTACTATCCTATTTATACAGACAGTTTGGCGGCTGTAGCAGACTGGTTTAAAGAAAACTGGAAGGAAACTAGANAACCAAGGGTTGCGTATCTTACAGCAGACAACCCAATGGGTAAATCAATAGAGATTCCTGAAATGGAAGCATACCTAAAAAAAATAGGATATGAATTTGTTGGAAGACAGTATGTACCCCTTGTTCCTACTGCTCCACCGACTACACAGCTTATGTGGCTTAAAGAGAATAAAGTGGACCTTACTCTTGGCGTTATGATAAATCCGGGCTCTCAACCGACCATAAAGGAAGCCGTTAGACTTGGTATGGGACCTCATTTACCATATAAGATAACATTTGCTTGCGCGACCCCGAGCCACCTTCAGGTTTTTCTTCCAGCCATGGGCGATATTGGAGAGGGATTTGTGGTGGGAGGAGGGTTCCCCCCATGGGATGACACATCTCCAGGAGTAAAGTTTTTGCACGAGCTTCAAAGTAAATATAGGCCAACAAAAAAAGTCACACATGTCATGTACATGGCGGGAGTTGTTGAGGCAATGGTGCAGGTGGAGGCTGTAAGATTGGCAATCCAGCAGGTTTCTTTTGACAAACTAAAACCTGCAGACGTCCTAGAGAAGGGTGTATGGAGAATAAAAAACCTTGACACAGGAGGTATCACATCTACACCTTTGACTTATAATCCAGAAAAGGTCGAAGGGATAGACGCTTCAAGGGTAGACCAGATCCAAAAGGGTAAGATAGTGAAAGTCGGCGTCTATCCATTACGACATCTGTACTGATTTCTTTGGCCTGGTCCCCAAGGGCCAGGCTCATCACAACAATATAGTTTGATTGGTTTTATCTGAAGATTCTTAGAAATTCGATAGATTTTGCAAAGATTTAGACGAGACTCCTATTGTGTGTTCTTCATTTGGCTTAGACATACATTACATCTGTTCTTTAGTAAGCGCTTGACAATTAATTTACACTTTGGCAGTATAAATGGGCACCTGGGGGGCTTTGTGCGTGAATTTCTAAAGTTACTAGCAATTCTTCTAGTTTTTTTTGCCGGTTCAGCGATTACATTGAGTTACACTTATACCAAAACTAAGCCTATTATTGAAGAGAGAAAACAGAAAAAGAAACTTGAGGCTATTTCCGAAGTACTTCCACCTTTTGACAACGATCCGGTAAAGGAAGGGATTGTTATATGGGACGAAAAGCACGGAAACGTTGAATTTTACATTGGTAAAAAGGGAAAAGTTTTTACTGGAGTAGCTTTTTTAGGTGAGACAACAGGATATGGGGGAAAAGTAACTATGATATTGGGCGTAACACCCGATGGAAAATTGCACGGTATTAAAATCATAGATCACAACGAGACAATTGGTCTTGGATCAAAAATCACCGAGCCATCCTTTTTGAGGCAATTTAATGGAAGAGGCATTGATTCAGCAAAATGGGACGTAAAAAAGACGGGTGGTGACTTCGATGAAATAAGTTCTGCAACAATTTCTTCGAGAGCAGTAATAAAAGGGGTGAGAGAGGGGCTAGAACTGTTTGAAAAAAATAAAGGTAGGATACTAACAAATTAAATATGGCTTTTTTTGAAGAGTTCAGTAGAGAACTGATTAAAGGCATAGGGAAGGAGAATCCAACAATCCGTTTGGTGATAGGTATGTGCCCGCCACTGGCTATCTCCACAAGTGTTCTCAACGGAATTGGAATGGGTCTAGCAGTAATTTTCGTGCTTTTAGGGTCAAACATAATTATTTCTCTTTTGAGAAGATACATCCCATCAAAAATTAGACTGCCCATTTTTATAGGAATCATATCCACATTCGTTACTATAACTGATCTATGCATAGAAGCTTATTTTCCCATTCTTCATAAGTCTTTGGGCATTTTTATCCCCCTAATCGTTGTCAACTGTATAATTCTTGCTAGGGCTGAGTCCTTCGCGTCCAAAAACCCAGTTGTTTTGAGTATTGCTGATGGTATCGGTATGGGGATAGGATTTTCTTTGGCGCTTATCCTTATATCTGCCGTACGTGAAAGTTTGGGCCAGGGAACGTTTGCTGGCTATTCGATACTTGGAGAAAAATTCGATCCGGCTCTTGTAATGGTTATGGCGCCAGGTGCGTTTTTCGTTGTTGGAGCGATAATTGCAATCTTTAATTACATGGAGATGAAAAAGAGATGGAAAAGTTGATTTTCATATTTTTCAATGTAGCCCTCATTAACAATTTTGTTCTGAGTAAATTTCTAGGTCTCTGTCCATTTCTCGGTGTATCTAAGGATTTCAAGGCTTCCATTAGCATGGGTATTGCGGTTACCTTTGTAATGACAATGGCCTCAATTGTAACCTGGTTTTTTCAAGTATATTTGTTGGATCCCCTAAAGCTGGAATTTTTGAGCACAATCGTTTTTATCGTTGTTATTGCTACCTTTGTGCAGTTTGTAGAGATGGTAATAGCAAAAACATCTCCCGCTTTACAAGAAGCACTCGGGATCTATCTTCCTCTTATCACAACAAACTGTGCCGTACTTGGGGTCTCCTTATTAAATGTTAAGGAAAATTACAATCTTGTTGAGTCCATCGTAAACGGTTTAGGAGGGGGATTAGGTTTCACTTTGGCGATAGTTATTATGGCTGGAATGAGAGAAAGACTTGAGTATTCAAATGTTCCAGAGCCTCTAAAAGGTTTTCCAATAGCTTTTATCTTGACAGGCATGCTCGCCCTTTCGTTTTTTGGATTTCAAGGATTTTTCTTCAGGTGAGGATGCAAAATGCCTGAATCCACCTTAACAAATTCTCTTTTCGTGATGGGGCTTTTGGCGCTTTTGTGTGGTGCAATTTTATATACAGCATCACGATTCTTTACTGTAGAGGGAACTGAAACCTTGTCACAATTAATCGAGAGATTACCTGGAGCAAATTGTGGTTCCTGTGGATTTGGCGGTTGCGCTGCATATGCTAGAGCGTTGGTGGAGGGAAAAAGCACCGTTGGGGCTTGTCGAGCTATGGACGAAGTAAAGTCCAGAGAGATTGCGGCCCTGCTTGGTCTTCAAATTGACTTCACTGGACGGCCTCATGCGGTCGTCCTGTGTCAGGGTGGAGAAGGCGTTTCTCGGAAGAACGTCCAATACATAGGTATAAAAAGCTGTAAAGTAGCATCAATATATTTCGGAGGAGACAAAGTTTGTGAATATGCATGTCTTGGATATGGTGATTGCAGTAGAGTTTGTCCTTTTTCTGCAATCCGAATGGATGATAAAGGCATACCTCAAGTTGATTTGGAGAAATGTGTCGGATGCGGTATTTGCAAAGATGAATGTCCCAAAAAGGTAATAGGTCTATTAAGCAGAGATTCCCATTTTATTGTGGCCTGTGCCTCAAGGCATACAGGAAAACAGGTAGCTAAGATTTGTAAAAAGGGATGTATAGCTTGTAAGAGATGCGAAAAAGCTTGTAAGGAAAACGCGATACTCGTAAATGAGAACTTGGCAAAGATAGACCCAGACAGGTGTAAAAATTGTGGTTCATGTTACGAAGTCTGCCCTACACGATCAATTGTTAAAATTTGATGAAAACTTTAATAGTTTACTGTTCTAAAACAGGAAATACAAGAAAGGTGATAGAGAGTTTTGCAAAGGGTCTTGGTGGAGAAATAGATATTTTGAATTTAGATCTGACACCCGAAGGATGGTTGAAAAACTATACAAGCACATTCACACTGGACGTAAGTGATTATAACCTTGTTTGTTTTGGCGGCTGGGTAATGGGCATGCGAGTTCACCCTTTTTTAATAGCGTACATTAAGAGTTGTTACGGTTTAGAAGAAAAAAAGGTCGTTGTTCTCCTAACTGGTGGAACAACATTTTCAAAAAATCACGCCTACGAAGATATTATAGGAGTTTTGAATGAAAGAAAAGTTAATCTCGTAGGATTTTTTTACACACCGACTCTTTTGGGATTAACCCTCAATAAAAAAAAGTTAAGACTTGTTGAAGAGTTTGGAAGAAGTTTGATGAAAAATCTCGAAAAGGATGACGAGGTCTAGGTGGACGGTTTTTTACCAACCTTTGTAAGGAGAAAATTTAGGCCTGAAAAGTTGAAAGAACCTGATTATAGAGTCGTTCCAGAAAGAATAGGTGATCCACGGATTGCTATAATTCCATTGCACGATTATCCTTCTATGCCTTTTAAATGTTTGGTAAGTCTACATGACAAAGTTCAAATTGGACAAAAAATCGGATGGAAAGGGAAAGAACCTTTTGATGTTTCCGTTCTTTCTCCCATATCTGGAATAGTAAAAGAAATAGCTAATCACCCTGTTCCTTCGGGCTCTCGTGTAATGTGTGTGGTCATAGAAAAAAAAGATTCAGATATCGAAATGGTGAGATCAGAGAACCTCGTGCGGATTAAGGATAAAAAAAGGGTTTTACAAGAGGCCGGTATTCCACTTGAGTATAAGGCACTCACAGAAAGAGGGGTAGAAGCTATAGTAGTTAATGGTACAGAATTCGAACCAAATCTGACATCAACTTATACTCTTCTGTGGCACAGAACCCACGAGGTTATTAACGGACTTAAACTCCTCATGAATCTTTTCTCAATAAAACAAGGGATCGTATGTATCGAACGAAAAAATAAGGAGTTACTTGACAGAGTGAAAGAGCATGCAGAATCTTCAGGAGTAGCAGTTGTGAAGGCAGAAAGGAGTTATCCAGAGTCGGGTAACCTTCATCTTCTAAGATATGTTCTAAAAGGCAAAAAAAGAGTACTGAAAGAGGGGAAAGTGATTTTTGTTCGGCCACAAGACCTCATCGCAATAAGAGATGCTCTTGAGGAGGGAAAGCCTTACCTTGAAAAATATGTTACGGTTTCAGGATCTGCTATCGGCAACCCTAAAAACCTAATAGTTAAAATAGGTACTACCTTCAGCGAAGTATTGGAAAAACTTGATGTATCCTTAAGACATTTATCCTGTGTTATAATGGGTGGTCCATTAATGGGTATTCCTCAGCCCACGTTACATGTTCCTATAACTCAGTTTACAGATGGTATTTGGGCTCTTTTTTCGGTAGATTTGACGAAGACTCACCGGTCAAAAGTGTACAGTGAAGGTGTGTGTGTAAGGTGTGCTAAGTGCGTAGATTCTTGTCCAGCTTCAATTGTCCCAAATGTTATCGTTGATTTCTTGAAAAAAGGGTTAAAAGACAGAGCTTTGGATATTGGTTTGAATCTTTGTATAGAATGTGGTTTATGTTCTTACGTATGTCCAGCAAAAATACCACTATCTTTGATAATTAGAACCGAAAAAACGCCGGAAGCAAAAAGATGAGGGACATCACGGAAGAAAGAAAATTGTTAATGACCTTACCTCCCCATTTGAGTACTGGAGAAACAATACACTGTCTTATGTTTGATGTTGTGATTGCTTCAGTTCCCATAATCCTTGCATCTTTCTATTACTTTGGTCCTCGGGCTTTGTGGGTGATTTTTCTTTCGAGTTTTGCGGCTGTACTTACAGAGGTCATTATTCAGGTGGGACGGATAAAACCACTCACTTTAAAAAACTTTGTTTATAAAGTGGTGACAGATGAACGAGTCACTGTGTTTGATGGAAGCGCCTTGGTCACAGGTATTCTACTGGGGTTCAATCTACCCCCGGGCGTGCCTTTTTGGATTCCGATAGTAGGTTCGGTCATAGCTATCACTTTTGGAAAACATTTTTTTGGAGGTCTTGGAAACAATATATTTAATCCGGCCCTTTTTGCCCGCGCCTTTTTGATGGTTGCGTGGCCACATCATATGACATCATGGGTATTACCTATAGACTGGAGCAAGTTGCTAACCCAGCCCTTTACGCCTTGGAGCTACGATGCCGTAAGTACAGCTACGCCTTTGAGTGTAGCAAAAATTAAGACGGTAGAATATCCGATCGTTGATCTTTTCCTGGGGAAAGTTGGTGGCTGTATAGGAGAGACGTCTGCACTGGCTATTCTGATCGGCGCCTTATATCTCCTGTACAAAGGAACTATTACATGGCATATTCCGATCCCTTTTCTTTTTACTGTTGGTCTTGTGGCTTGGATTTTAGGGAAAAACCCCTTATTTCATCTTTTTTCCGGAGGCTTATTTCTGGGAGCTTTTTTCATGGCTACAGATATAGTTACGAGCCCTGTTACAAGATTGGGACGTATCCTTTTTGGAATTGGATGCGGGCTACTTACGATTCTTATCCGGATTTACGGTTCTTATCCTGAAGGGGTTTGCTTCTCTATTTTGATAATGAACGCTTGTACTCCGCTTATCGACAGATACACTTTAAGGAGACGGTTATAATAAAAAAGTTTGAACTAAAGTGAGGGTTTAAAATATGAACAGAAGGCATTTTTTGAAATTGATTGGTTTGGCTAGTCTCGGCTTTGTATCAGTGAGTCCCTTAATCTTTTCTTGGAAGGAACAAAGAAAGTTAAAATCTGTGAAAAGAACCAGAACGCTTATGGGCACTTTTGTAACAGTTATAGTTCTTGATGATTCTGAAGCGAAAGCGCTTGAAGCAGTAGAGGTAGCTTTTGAAGAGATGGAAAGGTTAACCAAGATTTTCAGTCGGTTTGATCCTGATTCCCCAATTTTCGTGCTTAATAAAAATGGCTGTTTGAGAGAGATTCATCCTGAATTACAGCAACTATTCAAGGAGGCTAGAGAACTGAATCTTCTCACTAATGGGTACTTTGATGTTACTGTGAAGCCTATTTTAGACTTATTGTCGGCAAAAGGAAATGGTGACTCGAGTATACCATTCACTGATATTCATGAAATTTTGTCAAACATCGGAATGGAAAAGATAATTTTTAGGAAGGAAGAGATATTGTTTTCAAAAAAAGGAATGGGAATTACGTTTGATGGCATCGCTAAAGGGTTTATAGCAGAAAAGGCTATAGAAAAACTAAAAAAAATTGGTGTATCAAGTGCCCTTATAAATGCAGGTGGGGATATTCAGGTCATCGGAGATAAAGGGGGTAGACCGTGGAAAATAGGTGTAAGGGATCCCTTAAAAAGTGAAAGAATTATTGAAACGGTTTATTTAAAAGAAGGCTCAATCGCCACTTCTGGTAGTTACGAGAACTATTTTGATGAGGACGGGAAACTTCACCATCTCATAGATCCAAAAAGTGGAGTTTCACCGAACAGGTTTTTAAGTACCACTGTGATTCATCCATCTTTGACTGTTGCGGATGCTCTTGCCACAGCCCTTTTTGTATGTCCCGAAACACAGATTAAATCCATTTTGAGTAAATTCCATGGGGCATCCTTAATCGTGGTCACCTCTACCGGAGCGAAAATTAGAATTACCGGATAAAAAACTTTCCTTTAACTCGGTCCTTGAAAACCCATAGAATAGAAGGCTAAAACAAACACCTAAAAAGCAAAAAAAGAATGCAGCATGATACGCGTTTGGCGGATAGAGGCCATCTTTTTCTCGAAATAGGTGAATTAAATCTCCCATAACCTGCATGAAAAAGGCCCCTCCTGCCATTGTGAAAAAGTTCACGCTTGACATTACAGTTCCTGAAACTTGACTTGGAAAGAGATTTCTTATGTGGCTGTAAACCAGTATACCAAAACTGTTGAAAAGTCCCACCAAGAAAAAGATTAAAAAAAATGAAAAAGGACTTTTTATGTCAAGAACCCCTGTGAAGAAAAGAATAGATAAGGCATAAAGAGAAACCCCGATTATTACCCCTTTTTTTGGAGATTTTAAGACTCTATCAGTGATATATCCTGCCAATGTGGATCCTACAATTACTCCAAAGGAAAGCATCATTATTATGTTTCCCGCGAGAATAGGTGTAAAACCTTTAATATGAACGAGATAAGGTCCGAACCAAAGGCCTTGCATGGCAACGAAAGTACCATACCGAAAAAAGGCTAGACTTCCCACTTGCCAGAAAGAAAGATTCTTACATATGGCAAGGAAAGTATCCTTAGGTTTAGGATGTATAAATGTACCTCCGGCATTTTCATTTAGTCCACCGAGAGCAATCCAAAGCGCGACGGAGACAATAAAAGTGATTATGGCCAACACTATGAAAGCAAACCGCCAACCAATCACCAGATCTAGATAGGCTAGAGGCGAAGACGCTAGAATGTTCCCAAGCGTTCCAAATGAAAGAAGAAGACCCGAAAAAGTAGCAAATCGGTCGGAAGGAAATGCAATTACAAAAACCTTGAGTGAGCCCATTAAAGCAGCTGACATACCAACACCTAAAAGCAACCTTCCCAAAAGAAGGGTTTTAAACTGATGGGAAACGGCAAAGACGAAGGCGCCGATGGCCGCGATAGCTGGAAATATGGACATAACGATTCTTGGTCCGAACCGATCAAGAAGGATGCCCATGGGTATTTGCAGCAGTGCAAATGAGTAAAAAAATGCACTTCCAAGAATTCCCAGTGATTTCGCATCAAGTTTAAGCTCCAATATAAGACTCGGCGCAATGACAGCAGAAGACACTCTATAGAACTGGGAAAGAGTAAAAGCCACTGACAGTATCCCAAAGATGATAGCAAGCCTTTTTCTTTTCACATAAGTTTTATACCGCAAAAATGAAAATGAGAAAACAAGAATGAGAATCATTGCTTTTTTTACATTCTTCATAGTAAGATTCAACTAGTTATGTATCTGACGGAAGAAGAACAGAAAAGGTACAGAAGACAGATTATAATCCCTTCGATAGGAGAAGAGGGCCAGTTAAAGCTGAAAAAATCAGTCGTGTTCATTGCTGGAGTGGGTGGCCTTGGCTCAGTCTCAGCCTATTATTTGACAGCAGCCGGAGTGGGAAAAATAATTATGGTAGATAGAGATTCTGTTGACTTTGGTAATTTAAATAGACAGATTTTACATTGGACAGATGATATAGGAAAAAAAAAGGTTTATTCTGCTAAAGAAAAGCTTCTGAAACTAAACCCCAATGTTAATATAGAAGTATTGGAAGCAGATATAAGACAGGAGAACATTATATCACTTCTAGGGGATTCCCAAATCATTGTAGACGCACTTGACAATATTGAGGGACGCAGAATTTTAAACAAAGCATCCGTGGAAAGAGGAATCCCGTACGTTTTCGGTGGGGTCGATGGATTAAGTGGTATGGTGACTGTTTTTGATCCAAGTGAGACAGCCTGTTTCGAATGTGTTTTTCCTAGAGCCTTTAGAAAGACAGAGGAAATTGGGGTTATTGGACCGACGCCTGGTATAATTGCATCAATACAGGCTATGGAAACGATAAAAATAATTTTGGGAATGGAAGGAACTTTAAAAAACCGACTTCTTTTCTTCTCAGGTCTAGATATGAATTTTAGAGAGATAAAGCTAGAAAAAAATCCAGAATGCGGTGTTTGTGGGAAAAGATGGGAGAAAAAATGGGAAAGGTATACATAGGAGGCGCAGGGCCTGGTGATACAGGTCTTGTGACTTATAAGTGTTTGGAAATCATAAAAAAAGCGGACGTAATAATCTATGATTTTCTTGCCAATAAAGATCTTCTTTTATACGCGAAGAAGGAGGCAGAAACTATTTATGTAGGAAAAAAAGGATCTTGTCATGAGATGGAACAGGAAGAGATAAACGAGCTTATCCTTAGAAAGGCAAAGGAACATAGGATAGTGTTAAGACTAAAAGGCGGGGATCCATTCATCTTCGGAAGAGGAGGCGAAGAAGCTGAATTTTTGAGAAAAAATGGTGTTCCCTATGAGATAATCCCTGGCGTTACTTCAGCCATATCAGCCCCTGCTTATGCGGGAATACCCTTAACTTACAGAAACATTTCTTCTGTAGTCGTTTTTGTTACAGGCCACGAAGCTCAGGGTAAAGAAACATCTTCAATAGACTGGAAAACTTTAGCCACTTTTAAAGGTACTTTAGTTTTCCTAATGGGAATGAAAAATTTATCGAGCATAAAGGAAAATTTACTTAGGGAAGGCAAAGACCCCGCGACCCGTGTGTGTGTTATCCAATGGGGCACTATGCCTAAACAAAAGGTCCTTGTTTCTACGCTACAAAATGTTGAGGAAGATGTAAAAACTGCATCTATGGGACCTCCTGCGGTAATAGTGATAGGGGATGTAATAGAACTCAGGGAGAAACTTTTGTGGTTTGAAAATCTCCCTCTTTTTGGAAAGAAAATTGTTGTAACAAGACCGTACGAACAGTCTTTTGAGATAGCAGAAATGTTGAAAGAGAAAGGTGCGGACGTTTCTATATTACCGACAATAAAAATTGTTCCTATAATACCTAATGAATCTCTCGATCGTGCAATCGAATCTATTGATTCTTATTATGGTGTAATATTCACCAGTCAAAACGGGGCTAGAATTTTTTTTGAAAGACTCTTTGAAAAGGGATTTGATTCGAGAAACCTTCATGGTGTGAAAGTATTTGCTATAGGACCAAGTACCGCTAAAGAGGTCAGAAGTTATGGAATAAAAGCTGAGTTTATTCCGGAAAAATTCCTTTCTGAGGGAATAGTCGAAGTTTTGAGTGGCATGGAGTTAAAAGGTAAGAGATTTCTTCTTCCACGGGCATATAAGGCGAGGGATACTATACCCAGGTTTATAGAGTCTTACGGTGGAAAATGCGAGATTGTGGCCCTATACAAAACTGAAATTCCAGAAAAAAAAGAGAAGATAGAAGAAGAGCCAGACATGGTAGTTTTTACAAGTTCCTCTACTGTGAAAAACTTTTTACAGATGTATGGTTCCGATATTCTACATAGAACAAATGTTGCATCCATAGGTCCGGTAACAAGTAAAACTCTCACGGATTTGAAGATAAAAGTATCAGTAGAAGCGAAAAGGCACGACATTAAAGGGCTAGTAGAGGCAATAGAAGAGTTCTTTTGTGAAACTTGTTCATAACGTCAGTTGTTTTATTCATTCTCGGTATATACGTTCAGGCCTTATACAAATTTAGTCTAGATCTCGTATTTTTTATTCTTTTTGTTCTAGTTACTATTCTCGGTTTTACGATTGTAATAAGGTACCATTTACTCGCTTCGCTAACTGTTCTTTTGGTCTTCTTTCTTACAGGAATGCTTAGAATGAGTTTTTCTATGATTGATCATGAGCCTCTTCGAAGAGTGCCCACTGATGACCTATCAGTTTTTTCAGCTATTGTTTTAGAAAAGACTGATCTTAATCTCATTCTTAGTATTGAAGATCCCACCGAGCTTAGGGGAATAAAGGCAATATTTAGGGGAGAAAAAGTCGACGTAGATATAGGAGATGGGATTTTAATACTGGGTAAAATAAAGGTGATGAATCCGTCTCGTAAAAATCCTCATCTTTTATCTTGGAAGTGGATCAAAAATCTTGATGGAGTTAAGTATGAGATAAAAGGGCAGACGATCGAAAAAAAAGAAAGTTCCAATCCAATGGCGAGGCTCAGAAGAGTTATCAAAAACAAAATAGAAAAACTTGGCCTCAAAGAGGAAGGAATAATAAAAGCTTTCGCTATAGGTGATAGAAGCTCGCTAGATCATAAAGTAAGGGAAACGTTTCTAAAAACTGGTACTTCGCATATACTTGCTATCTCTGGTCTTCATATGGGCATTATTGCTGCCTGTATTTTTCATCTAGCAAGATGGACACTGGGTCACTCATACAGAATGCGTTTTTCTGGAGACGACAGACGATTTGCTGCCATTATTTCAATCCCGGTTCTTATTTTCTTTACAATGTTTTTTGGATCTTCACCCTCGACAGTGAGGGCTTCTATAATGATAGGTGTTTACCTAGTGTCTATTTTTTTGGAAAGAGAAAGAGAAATAATCTCCAGCCTTGCTTTAAGTTGCCTATTGATTCTTCTCGTTTCCCCCCATTCCCTATTTACACCCTCATTTCAACTTTCTTTCACCAGTGTATTGTTTATTTTGCTTGTCAATAAATCGTTCAATTCCTATTTGCAGAAGATAAAAAGCCGTTTTCTAAAGTGGATATTTACTACTTTGGTTACCAGTCAGGGAGCAATCATTGGTACGCTACCTGTTGTACTGTTCCATTTTCATGGTATAAACCCTTTTTCTGCCTTCCATAACATCATAGCGGTTCCAATTCTTTGCGGTGTTGGTGTGCCTATATCTATTGCGGGGGCATTTCTACCTTACGGAGAAATTCTTCTTAAAGTTTCAGATTTCCTAATATCTTATACAGTTACTATTTTGGGCTTTCTAAATTACGGATATATTTATCCCTTTTTTAGACCAGTCCTCGTTGAGATAATTTTTTACTACATGACTATTGTAGCTCTTTTTCACATAAGGGCTAAGGTAGTAAGGTTTCTGATGATCTTTATTTTAGTTCCTGTTATCCTTATCTACTCATATTCTGAGTATCAAAAAAGGTTTGGTGATAGGTTATGCGTTAATTTTCTGGATGTTGGAGTAGGGGAAGCCATACTATTGGAGGCACCAGGTGGAATAAGAGCCGTTATAGATTCAGGAGGAAAACAAGGCGATTTTGATGCAGGCAAATGGATCATCACGCCCATTCTTCTTTCTAAAAAGATTTTTTCTTTGGATTATCTATTCATAACTCATGCCCACCAAGATCACGCAGGAGGTGCTTTAACTTTAATGGAAAATTTCACCATAAAAAAGCTTGGCACAACACCAGAGATGCTGAGAAGTCTGGAGGGAATCGAAATAATTCTTCACGCTAGAAGAAAAGGTATTCCTGTAGAATTTTTAACTGAAGGAGATAGGATAATTTTAGAAGAAAAATTAAGTATTATGGTTCTCAATCCTCCTAGAGACTTTCTTTTTCAGGAATCCAATGATAATTCTTTGGTGCTTAAAGTTTCCTACAAAAATGTATCTTTCCTATTCACCGGTGACATTACTGAAAAGGCAGAAAACCGTCTCATTTTCAGCAAATTTTCTTTTATGGCAGATTGTCTTAAGGTACCCCATCACGGAAGTTCTTCTTCTAGTTCTCATATGTTTGTTTATCTTACTAACCCCAAAATCGCTATTATTACCGGGGGCATACTTGAAGAGATCCCGTTGAGAGTGATTGATGTTTACCGTTCCATGGGAATACCTCTAATAAGCACAAAGGAGTATGGATGCGTTACGGTATGTACAGATGGCACAAAAATGGAAGTACGAAGTTACGAGTAAGTGTGTCTCATAAACTTTAAAAAAAGGGTGTTTTCTGCTAAACTTAACTAATGAAGAAAAATCGGATGTCACCAGCTAAAAGAAAAGAAAAAAAAATCTATTTAGAACTAAAAGATAAGGGACCTCAAAAAACGAAAAAAAATTTTACATTTCTGTATTTTATTCTGGCCTTTTTAGGCATACTCATACTTAACACGTATCTTTTCACTGGAGAGGTGAAAAACATACCTTACAGTGAATTTAAGAGTTTAATATCAGAAGGAAAAATATCAGAGGTGATTATCAATACAGAAACTATCCAAGGTACGTATTTAAAGGAGGACGGAACAAAAGGCAAGTTTATGACGAGTAGAGTGGATGACTCTGAGCTTGTAAAGGACCTGATGAAACACAACATTAAGTTTACGGGTCGACACGAGAATAAACTGGTTAAGGCCTTTTTCTCATGGGTTTTGCCCTTCATAATTATAATATTAATCTGGAACTTTTTATTTAGAAGGATGGGAGGTGCTCCTACTAGCGTATTAAGTTTTGGTAAAAGCAGGGGAAAAATATACGGGGAAGATGAGATCAAGATAACATTTAATGACGTTGCAGGATGTGACGAGGCAAAGGAGGAATTAAAGGAAATAATAGAATTTCTTAGAAATCCTTCTAAGTTTTTGGAACTTGGTGCTCGGATACCAAAGGGAATCCTTCTTGTGGGTCCCCCTGGTACGGGTAAAACTCTTCTTGCTAAGGCAGTGGCAGGTGAGGCCAAAGTGCCTTTTTTCAGTATGAGCGGTTCTGATTTTGTTGAAATGTTTGTTGGTGTTGGGGCCGCAAGAGTAAGGGATCTTTTTGCTCAGGCCCAAGAAAAGGCTCCATGCATAATATTCATAGATGAACTTGATGCATTGGGTAAAGCCAGAGGACTCAATCCCCTTTCTTCACATGATGAAAGAGAGCAGACCTTAAACCAACTGCTTGCAGAAATGGATGGGTTTGATACAAAAAAGGGTGTCATTATAATGGGTGCCACTAACAGACCAGAGATTCTTGATCCGGCTCTTCTGAGACCCGGCAGGTTTGACAGGCATATTCTCGTGGACAGACCCGACATAAAAGGCAGAGAGGAGATACTGAAAGTCCATATAAAAAACGTAAAGGTAGATAAAAGCGTTGACCTTAAGGTAATTGCAGCAAGAACTCCAGGGTTTGTAGGTGCAGACCTTGCAAATCTTGTAAATGAGGCGGCCCTCCTCGCCGCTAGAAAAGGCAAAAACAGAGTGGGTATGGAGGAATTTGAGGAAGCTATAGACAGAGTTGTTGCGGGTCTCGAGAAAAAAAGAAGAGTAATGAGCAGAAAAGAAAAGGAAATAGTAGCTTATCATGAAGCTGGACATGCACTGATGGCTGAGTTGCTGGAAACCACTGATCCTGTGCATAAAATATCAATCATTCCCAGAGGAATTGCAGCGCTTGGCTATACTTTACAGTTACCTACTGAGGACAGATATCTAATGACGAAAAAGGAACTTTTGGATAGACTGTGTGTTCTTCTTGCTGGGAGAGTAGCAGAAGAAATAGTTTTTGGAGAAATCTCGACAGGTGCTCAAAATGATTTAGCAAGAGCAACTGACATTGCCAAGTCCATGGTGAAAGAGTACGGAATGAGTGAAAAGCTAGGATATGTTACTTTTGAAAGAGAGAGAAAACCTCTGTTTTTAGATGTGGCACCTAATTTTTCCGGTAAGGATTACAGCGAAGAGACAGCAAGAGAGATAGACAATGAGATAAAGAGACTGATTAATGAAGCTTACGAAAAGGTTAAAAAATTGCTCATTCAGAACAAAGATGTGTTGGAAAAAGTTGCAAATACCCTTTTGGAAAAAGAAACACTGGATGGAAATGAACTCCGTGCCCTAATTCGTGGAGAAGAAGATGACAAAAGTAAATTTGGAGAAGCGCCAAATAGATCTAATTGAAGAGTCTGTAAAAGCTTGTGAGAAATTTAATTATTTAAAGAGACTGTACAAAGATGGAAAGCTGTCATTTTCTGCAATTGAAGAATTTGTTGATGATAGGGGAAAGAGCTGCCTTTTTAGATTAAAAGAGATGTGCCATGATCTTTACAGGAATTCAGATGATGCGCTTTACAAGGAGAAACTTTACGATATAACAGTCGGGTACATATTTCATGAAGCTATGAAGCTAAGAGAAAATGTGTATCAACTAGAGTATTACAGACCAAAAACTTTCATGTTTAAAGACAAGGTTGGTGAAAAAGAAAAAAAAATACTTAAGGAGATGGACTCACTCATTATTAAAGCAGAAAAGCGATTAAGAGAAGGGATTTCGGAACTCAGAAAGTTGTTTAAAGAACTCTCACAGCAACTTAAAGATTTAATCTTACTTTATAGGGACAACTATCTCTTACCGAGATTTCTCTTGGAGAATCAAAGGCTTTTGATCTCTGCTTACGGGAGGACAGGGTTTAAAGAGATACTTAAAGAACTGTTCCAGAATGGAAAAAGCAAGCTACTTTATTTCGCAGGCTTAAGTTATCTTTCAAGTGATTACTACGAAGAGGCAAGAGATGCTTTCAAAAAAATTCTCAACCTTGAAAACTTAAATAAAGAGGCTATATTTTTTTATAGATATGCATGTGCCTTTGCACTATATTTTAAAGGAAAATCAGGAGAGGCAAATTTTTGTGCACAAAAGGCACGAAAAATTGCTAAAAATGTAAATATTCCTCATTCTTTCCTTCACAAGCTAGATGGCCTAATATTGGAATTAAAAAAAGAGCAGAAATTAATGAAAAAAAAATTTTAAGGAGGTTATTGTTATGCCAATATTCGAATTTGCATGTCTCAAATGCGGAACAGAGTTTGAGTGCTTAGTGTTTAAAGATGAAAAACCAGAATGTCCAAACTGTGGTTCTTCTGACGCAGAAAAAAGAATGTCCACATTTGGTATCTCCATAGGTTACAAATTCAGGCCTGCATCAACAGGGTCCAAATCTTCCTGTTCTAGTTGTGGCGCTTCAAGCTGTGCGGGCTGCTCCTGAAACTAATTTTATGTGATGAATCTTCCCGAAAAAGTAAAAAAATTAGTTATACGGGAAGGTCTCATCAAAAAAAACGATAAAGTTCTACTTGCTATATCGGGTGGTATTGACTCTGTAACGCTCTTCCATATATTAAAAGAATTTCACAAAGAGATTCCTTTTGAACTAGGTTTAGCCCATGTTAATCATGGATTAAGGGGAGATGAGTCTGATCGGGATGAACTGTTTGTTAAAAGCATTTCAGATACCAGTGGAATTCCACTTTTCATTAAGAGAGTCAATGTACGCGAATATATGAGGGCAAAGGGTACCTCGCTCCAGCACGCAGCAAGGGATTTAAGGTATCAGTCCCTTTTTTCAATTGCTGAAACGCATAATTATAACAAAATCGCGGTAGCACATACGTTGGATGATCAGATAGAGACTTTCTTTTTAAGGATCCTTAAGGGCACTGGTATACATGGTATTTCATCCATTCCTATAAAGAGGGGGCCTGTAATCCGTCCCTTGCTTTTGACTTCTCGCGAAGAAATAGAAATTTACTGTAGGGACAAGAAAATAGATTACGTGGAAGATTCGTCTAACAGGGTTACCACATACCAAAGAAATTACTTAAGGCACTTTGTTATTCCTCACTTTTATAAAATAAATCCAAAGTTCCAGGAGAAAGTAATCAATCTTCTTTCCGATTTTACTAACATAAACAAGATGTTCAATGAAAGAGCTAATAAATTTCTTAACGACTATTGCGTAATGGATGATAATTCATGCGTATTTAACGTAGAAGATCTTAGAAGTATCGAGAATGAAATTCGTTTTAGGATTTTTGCTAACATTGCTAGCAAGCTTATAAAAAATTTCATAATTCAAAGAAATCACATACGACTCATAGAAAGACTCATTTTTTCCCAAAAACCCTCTATTTCAGTAAGACTTCCGTCCGGTATAATTGTAAAAAGGGTTTACGACAAGATCGTATTTGAAAAAGCGAACGAAGGACCTGTTTTACAAAAAACTTTTGAGTTGAAAGAAGGGATTAATGAGATACCTGAGCTTAATTTGAGAGTTCAAATCAAAAAGTTTATTAGAACTCCAGAATTTACACCATATACGCAAAATACCAGGTTGGCTTACGTTGATGGACGTAAAGTAACAAAACTTACATTGAGGACCTTTCGCGACGGTGATAGATTCGTCCCACTGGGGCTTGGGAGTCCTATAAAGTTGAAAGATTTTTTCATCAAAAAAAAGATCCCAAAAGATTTGAGAAGACGCATACCATTGATTGTATCGGGGAATGATATAGTGTGGGTTTTAGGAATGAGAATCGATGATCGTTTCAAAGTGACGGACGAGACAGATCTCATACTATCACTAGAGGCCTCGCCTTCGGATTGACAAGTGAGAAATCTCATCGAGATTTTCCATCAATTTGTCTTTATGGGGGTTTTAGAATATCACCGATTAAGATCTGCATAAATGAGCCTAAAAAAGGCGAGCTTATTTTGGCTTAGATTTACAAGAATGGATGTATTCTAGTTGCGATTTTTAAAGATTATTGTAAGCCTGGAATAAAACTAAGTAGAAAATGTATTCTAAAATAGTTAAAGTAAGCTGAGTTTGAAAAATTTGATTTCAAAAAGGTATAAAAAATCCTCTGTAGAAGGTATTTTTAGGTAGTTTAATATTAAAGAATGCCTAAAAGAGGTTAGTTTTCTATTCAATTTTTTCTCAGAGTTGATTTAAAAGACTTTTTATACGAAAACGGGCAGGATTAAAATTTTTCTAATTAATTCTCCACGAAAAATAGATAGAACTTATCACTTGGGTTCAATACGGCTAAGTAATGTTATTTCAGCAAATAAAACGGCAAGCCTAATTTGTGAGGTTCTGCACTATCAGATTTATGTTTCTAACAAACTTTTGTAAGGTCTTGGCGATTCATATAAATATTCTTCTTGACAAAGAGATGCGGGATATCGTAATTAGGTTCAAATTTTTACAAAAAGGAGAAAGGTATGCTTTCAACTCGAGCAAAATCCTTAAAACCTTCGCCTACACTTGCGATATCGGCAATGGAAAAGACTTTAAAAGCAAAGGGTATAGATGTAGCGGGTTTTGGAGCGGGGGAGCCTGATTTTCCTACACCTGACCATATAAAAGAAGCAGCAATAAAGGCTATAAATGATAACTTTACTAGATACACACCTGCAACAGGTACGGATGAATTGAAAGATGCAGTTATGGATAAGTTTAAAAGAGACAATGGGCTAAGCTATACAAGAGAGGAAGTTATAATAACGTGTGGGGGAAAGCACGCCCTATTTAACCTTTTTCAGGCCATATTGGATGACGGAGATGAAGTCATAATACCTGTCCCTTACTGGGTTTCTTATCCTGCCATGGTAGAACTTTGTGGAGGGAAGCCAGTATTTCTTGAAACATACGAAGAAGACGAATTTGAAATAGATGTTAAGAGATTGAAAAGCCTTGTAAATCCTAGAACCAAGGCCATCGTACTGAATTACCCTTCAAATCCAGCAGGATCTGTATATAGCACAAAGACTTTGGAAGAAGTGGGAAAAATCGCTGTTGAAAAGAATCTATTGATTATTTCAGACGAAATTTACGAAAAAATTGCTTATGAAGGCTACAATCATATTAGCATCGCGAGCATTGATGAAAAAGTCAAGGAGAGAACTATCATTTGTCACGGCGTTTCTAAAACCTACTCAATGACCGGTTGGAGAATAGGGTTTGCTGCAGGAAATAAAGATATCATAAAAGCAATGGGAAACATTCAGAGCCAGAGCACTTCGAACCCAACGTCGATTTCTCAGGTGGCAGCGCTTGCTGCTCTCACGGGTCCACAAGAACCGGTTAAGCAAATGGTTGCCGAATTCTTAAAAAGAAGAGACTATATCGTTCGGGAACTAAACGCAATTCCAGATATAAAATGTTTTAATCCTAAAGGTGCTTTTTATGTATTTCCTAATTTTAGTTCTGCACTTGGAAAGAAACATGGGGATAAAATGATAAATTCGTCCACATCCCTTACAGAAGTACTTCTGGAATCTTATCATGTCGCTGTAGTTCCAGGTGTGGAGTTTGGGAAAGAAGGTTATTTACGACTTTCTTTCGCAACCTCTATGGATGTAATTGAAAAAGGCTTGAAGAGGATTAAAGAGGCTATATCATCTCTGAAGTAATACTCAAAATACGCTCAAGAATTTCTTTTTTCTGACGATAATAACTTCAGAGCCACAATGCGCTGGGAGGTAAACACATGCTCGTGATGGTAGGGATAGTTGTAGTCCTAGGAGCAGTCTTAGGTGGTTTTGCTGAAGCGGGTGGCCCATTTCCCGTTCTAATACAGATAGGCGAATTTATGATCATAGGCGGGGCTGCTCTTGGCACTCTTATAATATCCGCTCCCCCTAATCTCCTTAAGAAAATCATAAATAGGGTTATAGGACTTCTAAAAGGAAACAAAATAAATAAAACGGTGTACCTAGAGCTTCTGAAGCTTCTTTATGAGTTATTTCAAGTTATAAGAAAAGACGGGCTTATTGCCTTAGAGTCACACATTGAGAGACCCAAGGAGAGCCAGATATTTCAAAAATATCCGAAGTTTCTCAATAACCACCACCTTATGAATTTTTTAACGGACACATTAAGATTAATAATAATGGGTGGGGTTTCCCCACATGAGATTGAGATGCTAATGGATCAAGATATTGAGCTCCACCATACAGAAGGTGCAAAGCCCGGAATTATTCTTTCGAAAATTGGTGACGCTATGCCAGGACTAGGAATAGTAGCGGCAGTTTTAGGAATTATAATTACAATGCAGGCAATAGGAGGACCGGCAGAGCAAGTGGGTAAAAAGGTTGCAGCCGCACTGGTCGGGACCTTCCTTGGGGTTTTCATGTGCTATGGTTTCTTACAACCAATAGCTACGAATATAGAACTGACTAATGAAGATGAGACGAGACTTTTTGAAGTTATAAAGAATGGGATAATTTGCACTGCGAAAGGATTTAATCCTATAGTGGCGATTGAGTTCGCGAGAAGATCTATCTCCAGCGATTTCAGACCGAGTTTCGAAGAAATGGAAGCATACGTCAAGGGACAGCAAGGGGGCCAGAAAAGTGAAGGATAGCGATAAGGTACCCCCCATCATAGTAGTGAAGAAGAAAAAAGGGCATGGTGGACACCATGGAGGAGCTTGGAAAGTAGCATATGCGGACTTTGTAACTGCTATGATGGCTTTGTTCATAGTACTATGGATTATGAGCCAAAGCCAGTCAATAAGGGAAGCCGTTGCAGCATATTTTAAGGAACCTGGTGTCTTCACTTCTGGAAAACAGGGTGGAATTATGCCTGGTGAGCCTTTGATTTTTCCAAAGAATCCCCCGATTTCTGGAGATCCGCATGAAAGAGAAATTACAAAGCTGAGGGAAGAGGGTAAGAAATTGGGGGAGATGATAGCTTCATATCCTGCATTTGAGAAATTCAGAGATAGAATTGAGATAAATGTGGCGGAAGATGGGATGCGGATAGAGTTAATAGAAAACTCAGAGGGGCTTTTTTTTGACATAGGAAGCGCTAAGGTTAAAAAAGAGACAGAAGAGCTTTTGAGAATGATCGCAGGTGAATTGGGTAAGCTCGAAAATGAGATTGTCATTGAGGGACATACGGACGCTAGACCATACATAACCCCAGGTTATTCGAACTGGGAACTGAGTGTAGATAGAGCAAATGCCGCAAGGAAGATCCTCGAAGAAAATGGACTTAGAAAAAATCAAGTAATAATGGTGAAAGGTCTCGCCGACAGAGCTTTAAAGAACCCTGAAAAACCTTTAGATTTTTCTAACAGAAGAGTGGCAATTGTAGTAACTATCCCAAAGGGGAAAAACCATTTGAAAAGAGAAGAAGCTGGTATTGGAGTAAAGCTACAAAAAATTAATTAATATAGGTGAACTTTTGAGTTATAGAATTGCTGTTTTTACGGAAGAAACTGACATCAGAAACAGGATAAGCAAAGAAGGTCTATCCGAATTTCAGTTTTTCGTATCGGACAAACTCAGTGAGTTTGTTTCCATCATACGGACTTTTAAGCCCGATGCGATATTAATTGACGATTCATTCATGAGTTCATCGCCTGAAAGCTTGCTCGGAACTACAATCGTTGAAAGGCTACAATTGGTATTAGTAATAATTTTGATCTATTCCGAAGTAGAAAGGTTATTAGAGAGTAAATGGGTGAAATATGCCCGGGATGTGATACGAAGAGACGAACTGTTTTTACCTCTCTTAGAGAAAAGGCTTATAAACCACATCGAAACTCAGAGACTGAGGCTTAAAGTTTTAGAATTGGAGACAGTTCTAGAGCACAAAAGAGAGGTAATTAAAGATTTCGAGGAACTTTTACTTGATATTCTAGATTTGCGTGTACCGGGAATAAAAGAAAGAGCCTTACTTTCAAGGGAAATTGCTGAATACTTGTCCCAAAAGATAGGTCTTTCCGAAGAAGAAAAAGAAGAATTAGTACTGGCAGCCCTTTTACGTGAAATTGGAAAAATAGGACTTCCTGAAGAGGCTCTAAATGTTAAAGAGGATGACATAATGTCTGAAAAAATTAGGTTACACAGGTCCCACGCTCTTATTGGAAAAAAAATTCTCTCGTGTCTGAAAGTATGTCCCAATGTTGCGACTCTTGTGGGGGAGCAGTACGAAAGGTTCGACGGAGAAGGTTTCCCCCAAGGATTGAGAGGAAACCAAATGTCTGTTAAGGCCTTGATATTACAGGCAATAACATTCTATGAAGAACAACTAACAAGAGGTTTTGACAGGGAAGCTATTCTTGATTCTATTCACTCTGCATCGAGACGGATTCTTGAGCCCACCATTGCCAGCTATATTGCGGAATATGTTTTAGACAAAGAGATAAAACTCAACGGCACAATCCTAAAAGTGCCAATACATGAGCTTAAACCAGGAATGGTAATTGCAGAAGATCTTTACTCTGTCAATGGGACAAAAATTCTTTCCAAGGGTTCAAAAATAACAGAACACATACTCATGATAATTGACGAAAGAAAAAACGTTGACCCTATTATAGGGTCTGTCTACGTTTATAAATAGAAGGATGAATGCCAGCATCTACATAGTCAAAATAGTCATCAATAATTTTTCTATGGTCGAAAGCGATTATGCTAGGTAAGGTACATCTATAGAACACGTTTGCATTTTTTGCATCATCTTTACCCCTTAAATTACCAGAGCCTGTGGCAATGAATACTACAGATACAATATGAAATCTCTCATCTCTCCTGGGGTCAGAATATGCATGAAAAAGCTCCAGGAGGTCGATATCTAACGATGTTTCTTCCTTCGCTTCTCTTATAGCAGCTTCTTCTAAAGTTTCTCCCACTTCCACAAAACCTCCCGGTAGGGCCCATCCGTACGGAGGGTTTTTCCTTTCTATGAGAACAATTCCACCTTGGTATTCAATTATAATATCGACAGCTAAAAGAGGTGTTTTTATGTTTCGCATAGAGCTTATGTATGTTAACATCCTATTGCTCTTGTTGCAAATTAACTTAAAAAAGTATCTTGTTAGACCGATAATCATAGAAAATGATTGGTCCCGGAAAATCCGTTAAGATTGTATATGACTTAGACATAGTAAAAGAGGAGATAATTTTAAGGAATTCCTTTGTTTATGATGTGAAAGGGGACAAAATCATAGTTTCGCAAACTGATCCAGCATTTACCGAAGATGACATAGGCAGATTTGTAATCGTGACTTACGTAGAAAGAGAAAAGAAGAAATTTTTAAGATTTGGCCTCGATGCAGAAGTTGTGGAAATAAGGAAGGATGTAAAATTTGAAAACGGGATTACAAAGGAGGCTGTTGTGATAAGGCAATTGAATAAACCATCCCCGTACAATTTGAGAAGATATGCCAGAATTCAAGTTCCTTCCTCGATAAATATCAAGTTTTACGTGAATGATGAAAATGTTCCTCTCCTTGACCTGTCTATAGGTGGCGCTTGTTTTTCTTATCATAAGGTACCATTATTCTCAGAAGGAGATAAACTCAAATCTACGATTATTACGGAAACAAGATCCTTCGATTTAGAAACGAAGATTGTTAGATTAGATAGATTAAGCTTTCCAGGAAAAGACATATATCGAGTATCTTCTGAATTTTTTAATACCCCTGCGCATGTAAAAAGGGCTTTGACAACCATTCTTTTCGAAATAGAAAAGGTACTGAGGTGGACTCAAGGAGAAAGAGATTGAATCTGTGGTTCTCTTTGAAAGGCTAATGACTAAAAAGATTTTATTCTTTGACTTTTTTGTCAATTCCACCAGAATACGTAACTGAATTCGTGACTCAATAATATGAAAAATAGCTCTTTAGATTAAAGCTTTTTTGGATTAATTTTAGATTTGAACTCTGCAGGTGTAATGTAATATCATACCATTTGAATTTAATCTGGTTATGAATTTTTGGTTTTGCCCAAAGTGCGGATGATGAGAAATAGTCTTTATTTCTCTAATTTGACACATGAATCGGGTTTTTTAAACCAAGGAAAAAAAAGGTATAGCTGGAACTTTTCTAAAGTTTTTAAAAAAGATTAAATTAAAATCAAGGGGTATCAGATGAAAATTTTCGTAATCAGACACGGAGAAACAGAATGGAACAGAGAAGAGATTTTTAGGGGAAAAAGAGATATTCCTCTCAATGAAAATGGAAGGGATCAAGCTAAAAAGACCGCAATTTTTCTTGCCCCATTTAGAATAAATCGAATTTATTCAAGTCCTCTTGTTCGAGCTAAAGAAACCGCCTCAATAATAGGAGAAAGTCACAGTGTGCCTGTAGAGATTGCGGAAGAGTTTTCGGACATGAATTTTGGTACTTGGGAGGGTCTCTCTTTACGAGAAGTGCAAGACCTGTACCCAGAAGAATTTAATAAGTGGAAAAATAACCCGCAGGGATGGAAGGTGGAGGGTGCAGAAACCTTGAAGGACGTAAGAAGGCGGGTTTTCAAAGGACTGAAAAAACTGATAAAGAATGCTCAAGACAATGATAAAATTGCCCTAGTTACACATAGGGTGATATGCAAAATTATTGCAATGATTTTTCTTGGAATTCCTAATAGTGGTTTTTGGCGTGTAAAATTCGATCCTGCATCTGTTAGTATATTCGAAAAAAACGATGTGGGTTTTACTACAACTTTAATAAATGGGACATTTCATCTGAAAGATGCTTCTTTTTCCTATAAGGATTTCTGAAATGGTTTGGGTGCTATAAGAAGCCTTTCGATGAAGTCGTAGTTCACATTATGAATTATGCATTCCTTTAGAACTTCCTTGCTGGGCTCTCCATTTTTCTCTGTTACTATGTAGGCCTTTATTCTTATTTCTCTTTTTAGCTTCCCGTCAGAGTACCTAGCACATATAGATGCCGCAATATCGATCTCATGTTCAGTCACAGATCCAACAATTAGAACTGTTGGTCCTGGAAAATCTACCGCTTTCAATAAAATATCCCCAGTTACACCTATACTTTCCAGCATTTCGTTTTCTTTTTTGTTTCTTCCAACAATTACCTTACATTCAGGGTTAAGTCTAAAGTGTCTTCCAATTTTAAGAAGATATATGTCTCTCTTTTTTACTTCTGGGTTAGTTTTCAAAAGTTCTCTAAGTCTCAGAGAATAAATAGGGTCCGTCAAAAGGCAACCTCCAGCAGGTGTTGGATATTCATAAAGACCAAACCTCTGAGCAAGTGCCATTTGAGGTTTTCTGGAGCGGCCTTCGAATCCATATAAAAGATCCCGCTTAACTAATCCCTCTTTTTCTGGAATGGTAGGTTCGAGACAGAGTGCTGTAAGCGGTCGAAGAACATATCCGGATAGACCAGCCTCTCTGTCTATAGTTTTGAAAAATTGTCTTCTTTGACTAAAAGGCCTCTGGTTTAAAACTTCTCCGGTAATCACAAAGTGGGCACCCCTTTCATTCATATACTTTTTTGCTTCTTTTAACATCAAGATTCTGCAATCGACGCACGGATTCATATTTTTCCCATATCCATACCTTGGATTCCTCAATGTCTCTAAAAACTTATCTTCGATATCAAAGAATCTTACCTCAAACCCAAACTTTCTCGATACCTTTAAGGCCCATTCGCTATTTTTGTCGCAGCCAAAGTTTGTAACAAAGTAAACCGCTTCAACTTCTATTCCCTGTTGTTTTATCACCAATATGGAAAGGGTACTATCGAGCCCTCCTGAATAAAGGGCTATGGCTTTAGTAGATTTTTTTTCGAGCATCTTCAAATATTCATTATATCATAGCCAACTTAAGTTACCTAAAATTTTGTCGATAACAATTTAAAGGATGAGTAAATGTGACAATGGTCATTTACATCAGTTTAATTTGTGCTAGAATAGATACACATAATAAAAAACCTATTTTAAGGAGGTGTATTTATGATGTTAAAGTGTAAAAGGGGTTCAAAAGGTTTCACACTCATTGAGCTACTCATCGTTATCGCGATCATCGGTATCCTTGCTGCAATAGCTATACCCACTTACTCCGACTACACTAAAAAGACAAAAGTGTCCGGGGTTGTCCACGCGATGGGTGGCCTAAAAAATGCGGTTGTAGCCTATCTCAATGAGAAGGGAACTGATAACGCATCTGCAGCAGATGTGAATGCGATTAAAAACATTTATGGCTTTGACTTCCCTTTACAGTACGCCAATGCTGTTAGTGTTAACGTACAAAACGACTCGGTGACAATAACCGCAACAGTTTCAAACATTCCGGGGGTGAATGGAACATTGGTTCTTTCCACAACAAACTGGCAGGATGCAAGTGCATGGACTTGGAACCAGAGCACTGTTCCAGAGAAGTTTAGACCCAAGCAATAGAGTTAGGGGGAGATGTTGGCAGATGATGTATGTTTTGGCCTAAATTCATTTTTTTCCTTGTTGGCCTTGCCGTAGGTAGTTTTCTAAACGTAGTCATTTACAGATTACCCCGGGGGAGATCGATTATATCCCCCGGGTCTTTCTGTCCCAAGTGTGAAACTCCAATTAAGTTCTACAATAACATTCCGGTGCTGAGTTATCTATTTCTTAAAGGGCGATGTAAAAACTGCAACTCAAACATCTCATTAAGATATCCAATCATTGAACTCCTTACGGGAATCCTCTTTTATTTTCTCTTTGATCAAAAAGGATTAGGCTTAGAGTTTGTTGTATCTGTTTTTTTTGTGTCACTACTCATTACAATTTCATTTATAGACCTTGACTTTCAGATTATTCCTGATGTCCTAAGTATTGGAGGTTTATTTGTTGGACTCTTCTTATCCTTTTTTCGAAATCCCCATTTCTACTTTAAAGATTCCATATACGGGGCCCTAGTAGGAGGAGGTATTCTTTTTATAATAGCCTATGGTTACGAACTTCTCACAAAAAGAGAAGGAATGGGTTTTGGAGACGTAAAACTACTGGCGATGATAGGATCTTTTACAGGTGTGAGAGGAGCATTGTTTTCTCTTATTTCCGGTTCATTGTTTGGAACTATTTTGGGGTTATTTCTGATTTATGTTAAAGGAAAGGACTTAAGATACGCAATCCCGTTTGGTCCATTTCTCTCTATGGGGGCTTTATGTTTCATTTTTTTTGGCGATAATTTTATATGGTGGATCTCAAAAACTATCTTTAGTCGGTAGGGGGTTCGTTATGCGTTTTTTTCTTTACGTTTTATTAGCTTTTTGTCCAATTAATCAGGTTTTTGCACTGGAAAACCTTTATCTAAGCGGATATGTAAGATCTTTTGAACGATCTCAAGGAATAATCAGCGTATACGTAACCACCCCTAACTGCGAAGGTCTAAGGCAGTTTTTGTATCCGCAAGATGCAAAGGATGATCTTGAACCTTCCTTAATCGGGAAAAGGATAGACTTTTTTATAAATAGTTCCACATGTGAAAGAGGAAAAGTTTATCAGATGATATTTAGATAAAGCAGCATGAAAGTGTATTTATTTTTTCTTTGTACTGTCTTTCTTGTTACGTTTTCACCCAGTATTCTGAATTCTCAGGTAATGAACGATTACTGTCAGTACCCCACCTCTATTTCAACACCTGTGGAACCGAACGTATTGCTTGTAATTGATGTAAGCGGGAGTATGAGCTGGAAAGCGTACTCCTATGGAGATTCTGATTCAAATGGAGATAATGTGCTAGATAGGTATAACCCAAATGTGACTTATGAAGGTTATTTTGATCCAAGAAAGTATTATACACAAGATAACTCTGGGATTTATGTGGAAACCACACCATCAGGGGTACCGTGTACCACTACGTGTACGAAATGGGTTTGCAGAACAAACACCATTGGGTGTTATATGGTTGATCCAAGAGGAACAAGAGGATGTTCAAGCACAAGATGGCCTTGCTGTACTGAAGTTCAACAGTCTGGTGATTGTAACATTTACTCCGGAAACTACCTAAACTATGCCCTTATGTCAAGAATGGATGTTTTAAGATGGGCTCTTACTGGAGGATCTCCGGACAGTTGTAACAACACAGTTAGATCATGTAACCCGGAAGTTTACCCGGATCCTCAACTAAGCTGCGATAGTTACGGATGCGTACTGAAAAGTACTGATGGTTCAACCAAGGTAAAAGTTCCTTGGGAGAGGATTACAGGCCCAAAAGGAGGTCTTCTATTTCAGCTTAAAAGTCTCTCTCCAAGACCCTTAATTGGAGCAATTTTTTACAGCGGGACAGGCGTAAGACGTACTGTCTACATAGGAGACTTTACCGCTTCAGCAAATTATGATGCAGTGAATCCTTACAAAAATGTGATTACAGCTGTAAACTATGAACCACCGTCAGGAGCGACACCAAGTGGTCCTGCATTGTGGGACGCTTATAACTACCTCCGTCAAGCTGCTCCTAGATACGGTGGGCCAAATCCACAGTCTGGCGAAGGGGACAAATGGAAAAACCCAATGTATAGATGTTATGACAGAAACAACGATGGAAACTGTCAGGGAAACGAATTTGAACTTGTTCCCTGCGCAAAAAATTTCGTGATACTTATGTCTGACGGACAGTGGAACTACGGATGCTATCCAGTAAAGTCGTCTTGTAAGATAGATGACGATGTTGAGTCAGAGTCGCCTGATCCAGTAATTCCTGCGTACTATATGCATAAGCTTGGTTTTGTAAACCAGCCAACAGGAATCTCCACGTACGTAGAGTCGGTCTATACAGTCGGTCTCTGGCTTGGAGGAACAGGAGAACTATCATTGAAGAACGTCTCTATATATGGTTCCTTTGATAGAAGTAATAACTGGCCGGGAGGAACGAATGGTTTTCCCACGGGGACTTGTGGTCCTGTGGACGACTGTTGCAGTTACGCTAATTGCGGAAAAGGTTCTTCGTGTACCCAACTTCCCCCATCATCTCCTGACTGGGATAAAAACGGTGACGGCATTCCAGATACGTTTTATGAGGCAGATGACGCAATCCAAATAAAAGTAAAACTCGCAGAAATCATCCTCGATATTTTAAAACACGTTTCTACCGGAACGGCAGTTTCGGTTCTTGCCTCAAGTGAGGGAAGCGGGGCAAACCTACTTCAGGCGATGTATTATCCTAAAAAGTCATTTGGAGATGAAGAAATAAGCTGGATGGGGAAAATTCACAATCTATGGTACTATGTGGATCCGTATCTTGAGCTGACAAGCATCAGAGAAGACACAAACTCCGATAGAAAACTAGATCTTAGATTTGATTATGTGGTCCAGTTTTACTATGATTCAATGGCAAATGAAGCTATGGTAAACAAGTACGCTGACACGGACGGAGATGGAACACCTAATAGCTTTGTCATGAGGGATAGAATTGACAACGTAAAAAGCCTATGGGAAGCTGGCCAAAAGCTCTGGCAAAGAGACATCGGGTCTTCTCCGAGAAGAATCTATACTCACACTGGAGGTTCTATTATCGAATTCTCTGTATCCAATCTGTCTTCTTTTATGCCATACTTAAATGTAACAAACGCAACAGAAGCTGAAAAGGTCGTAAGATTCATTTTAGGAGAAGACATACAGGGAGCGAGATCTAGGACAGTAACAATAGGTGGAGTACGAAACGTTTGGAGACTGGGTGATATAGTTAATTCAACGCCAAAGATCCAGTCATTCAATCCTATAAATAGTTACCATCTGGACCCTCCTCTGGGTTACGCGGATTCCACTTATAAAGAGTTTATAAGCACAGAGAGTTACCGCCAAAAAGGTGTTGTTTACGTAGGAGCAAATGATGGGATGCTTCATGCATTCTATTTGGGGAACCTAAAACAAGACTGGACTGGAAGATCTGTATATGAAAAAGGATATCTTGAGGGCTCTGATCTAGGAAAAGAACTTTGGGCTTTTATTCCAAAGAATGCTCTTCCATATCTTAAGTACCTTTTGGATCCCGATTACTGTCATATATACTATGTTGATGCCTCCCCTCATCTTGTGGATGCCAGCATAAACGGAAATGCCGATGACTTGAGAACAAAAGACAGCTGGAGAACAATCTTAATAGGGGGTATGGGACTCGGTGGTGCGACAAGAAACTACGGAAGTACTTGTACAAGATGCATCAAGTCTCCTATTTCTAATGTGGGATTTTCATCATACTTTGCTATAGACGTCACAGATCCTGAAAACCCTCAAATTCTCTGGGAATTTTCGGACCCAGAGTTAGGTCTTACTACCTCAGGACCAGCTATTGTTCGGCAAGGTGAAAGTACGAAAAATGGAAAGTGGTTTGTAGTATTTATTTCTGGACCTACCGGTCCGATAGACACCAACTATCACCAGTTTCTTGGAAAATCTGATCAAAACCTAAAAATATTTATTCTAGACTTAAAAACAGGAAGTCTGCTTAGAAAAATCGATACTGGAATCTCAAATGCGTTTGGCAGTTCCCTTTCCAACGCAACTATCGATACTGATAGAAGTAATAATAATTCACTAGGCTTTTACAAAGATGATGCTATCTATTTCGGTTTTACTCAATGTGAAGGTGAAAACTGCACGAAAGGTGGGGTATTGAGGCTTCTTACAAATGAAAGTGCTAACCCATCAGATTGGAACCTGTCCGTGGTTATTAACAATGTTGGTCCCGTGACAGCTTCAGTTGCAAAGTTACAAGATAGAACCAACGGAACTCTGTGGCTTTTCTTTGGTACAGGAAGATATTTTTACAAAGCTGGCGCTGAGATTGACGATCCTGGAAACCCATCTGATCAGTCTACAAGAAGAAGAATTTTTGGAATAAAGGAACCTTGCTATCTTGGGTCAATAAACGATATAAACCAAACCTGTTCTTTAACAGTTAATATGGGATCTTTAAAAAATCAAACCGTCGATCCTGCGCTAGATATAAGTTCCTATCAGGGATGGTACATCAATCTCGACCCCCCTGATTCTTATTACTTACAGGAGAGAGTTATTACCGATCCTCTCGCTACTTCATTTGGAGCCGTTTTCTTCACAACTTTTAGACCTTCCTCCGATATATGCAGCGTTGGTGGAGGCACTCACGTATGGGCAATAAAATATGATACTGGAGGACAAATAACTGGCCTGAAAGGAAAGGCGCTTCTTCAGGTATCAACAGGCGAGATAAGAGAAATGAACCTTTCCACGTTTTTCACTCAAAAGGAGGGTAGAAGAAGTGTTGCCATAACAGGAATGCCCCCAAAAGGACAGGGTCTTTCGATCCTCATACCTCCGCCACCGCAAAGGAGAGTTCTTCACATAAAAGAACGATGAAATCTTCTGGATTTACTTTACTTGAAATTCTTGTGGTAGTAGCAATTATTGGAATATTGGCTTCGTTGTCTGTTTTCAGTTTTAGAGACCTTATTCTCAGATACAGGGTGGAGAATCAAATACAGACTCTTTATTCCGACCTAATGAACCTCCGATTAGCTGCTATGCATAGGAATAGAACCTGTTTTTTAGTCCTTTCCCAAAACTCGTATAAAGGTTATGAGGACTCTTACCCATCTCCTTTTGGCAATGATACATTGGATGGACAGGATAATCTTATCCTCCCGGAAAAAAGAGTTGAATTTCCGTTTTCTGAAAGTTCGACACAAGATGTTATTTTTGATTCAAGGGGATTTTCGAAGACTAACAAGACAATATGTGTATTTTCTACAGTTAAGCCACAGTATGATTGCCTCAAGGTATCAAAGACTAAGCTTACTCTCGGTAAACTCAAAAATATAAGTGGCGAGTGTAAAAGTGAAAACTGTGAAGACAGATAAAAAAGGATTCACTTTGGTAGAGGTACTCGTTGCTTTTGTTATTCTTACGGTTGGGATGCTTGCTATATTTGAAGGTCTTGTGCTTTACATGCATATGAATCTCAATAACCTATGCAGAGATGAAGCTGTAAGACTAGCGGAAGAAAGGATGAACTATTATCGAAGCTTTGGGATCTCATCGGCGTCAGGAAGTGAGCAAGTGTCAAGAAAAGTAAAGAACATAACCAGGAATTTTCTGATTAAGTGGAAAGCAGAAGATATTTCAGACACGAGCTATACCATAAAAATAGATGTCACATGGAACATAGCCGGAAAGGAATACAACCATTCAATTATATCTATAGTATCAAAAGGGGATTAATGGTAACGGGTCGCAAAGGGTTCACCCTTTTGGAAGTTATTCTGGTAATCGCTATCCTTTCGATAATCATCATGATGGGCTCAGAGACTTTTACTTACATTTTAAAAGGGACGAGAAAAGAGACTGGTACTATAACCAGTCAAATCGAAACTACACTTGCTCTTAATATAATCCGGTACGATGTGGAGCATGCTGGATATGGGCTCTGTAAAAAATTTATGGGCAATATAAATTACCAAGAAGCAAGCGAATCAGAAGCTCACCAGTACAATGATGCTCCGTCAGGGATACCGAAGCCAATTCTCTCAGGAAATAATGTAGGTCTAAATGGATCAGATAGGCTTATTGTGAAGTCTGTAATCGCAGGCGTGAACGAAACCTGTACAAAGTGGACTTATGTAAAGTTTGGTGAACCTCCGAAAATCTGGGATAATGAGAAAATAAGATTAAAAAACAACGAAAGAGTGGTAGTAATAAAACCTGGGAGTACAAAGGATCGTATGGATGAACTTGTTATGGATTCAGACGGTTCTTTTTTTACACTTTTTAATAGTTCGGGTTTATCAGCCGGTTTTTCTCCAAAAATGGAAAATGAAAAATACATCATATATGGCGTCGATCCAGACACTAATCTAAGGATGCCTTTTAACAGAGCGGACTATTTCATTAGAAGACCAACATCTGGTATGCCTAAAAAGTGTGCTCCAAACACGGCTATTCTTTATAAAGCCAACGTGAACCACGCAACTGGCAGTCTAAATTACATGCCATTAATGGATTGCGTTGCGGATTTCCAGATAATCTTTGGGATAGATGTTAACGGAGACAAAATCGTGGATGATTATATAGATGACATATCGTCGTATAATGCTCAGACCATAAGAAACAGAATAAAGGAGATTCGTCTGTACATCCTTACGCATGAGGGGAAAAGAGATCGTGATTTTAAGTTCAAAGAGAGTAAGATCTACGTTGGAGAATTTGAAAAAGGTAGAGAATTTAACTTTCAACAAGTTATAGGTTCTGGTTGGGATAATTACAAATGGAAGATTTACTCAATAGTTGTACACCCGAGAAACCTTTAATGACTATGAGTAATAAGAGAGGAATAGCTTTGGTTTCTATTTTAGGTATGATTGTTATCGGCTCTATTCTACTTGGACTTTTTCTTTATTTTTTGTACAGGGCCACTGATATATCAATTCTCGAAAAAAAGTACAGAACCGAGAAAGACGCAGCCCTTGGTGCAGTGGAGTTCTTATCAAAAGAACTATTGCCTACTTCAATACAAATAGCTGCATCATCCACACAGGTTTTGGATAAAATACTTAGCAGATATACTTTCACCGAAAATGCTAAAATGAACTTTTTGACGACAGACGAGTGTTATGCGAATAAGTTACTCAAAGCCACAAACCAGTGGGGAGGTGCTTGTAGCAACTCTTCGGACCCCAAGACATTTCCAGATCTAAAGTTCACCTTGAAAGGCGAATCTAGTGTGCCCTTTGTTGTATACGTGAAAATCGTCGATACCGTCCAGGGAAATACAAACACTCAAGCAACTTCTCTGGAGGGCGCGGGGGTGGCTGAGTCACTCTCAGGTCTTATTAACCCTCAACATTTTCCATATATTTACAGGATTGAAGTTCAAGCCGAAAGAGAAGTAAACCCCCAGGAAAGGGTAAGTTTGGAAGTATTATACGCATACTGATCTAAGGTTTTAGCTTTACTTGTCGAACTCGGTTTTATCCACAACGAATATAATATTGTTTTTTTTTCTATTTTCTGGTAAATACACGTACATTTAAAAGGTAAGGAGGGAGCTATATGATTAAGAGATATTTGCTTGCACCTGGGCCCACGGAGATACCACCGGAAGTTTTATTGAAGATGGCAGAGCCTATTGTACATCATAGAAATCCTCTTTTTGAGGCGGTGCTTCAAGAAGTGAGGGAAAATCTAAAATATCTTTTTGGAACTAAAAATGAAGTTTTGATTTTTGCATCTTCAGGTACTGGAGCTATGGAAAGCGCAGTAACCAATGTTCTCTCACCTGGTGACAAAGCAATTTGTGTCAGAAGCGGAAAGTTCGGAGAGCGATGGGCAAACATTTGTAAGGCTTATGGAGTTGAAACCGTAAATATTGACATTCCATGGGGTGAAGACTTAGATCCGGAAGATATTGAAAAGGCTTTAAAAAAACATCCTGACGCCAAAGCTGTATACACGCAAGCCACGGAAACGTCCACCGGGGTTAAATTCCCCATAAAAGAGATATCTGATATAGTTAAAAATTATCCCAACACATTAATGGTAGTAGACGGGATTACCGGTGTCGGTGTCTTTGAGCTTCCTCAAGATGCCTGGAATATAGATGTACTTGTCGCAGGGTCGCAAAAAGCTCTAATGTTACCGCCAGGCCTTTCCTTTTGCGGAGTAAGCGATAAAGCATGGGAGTTTAATAAAAAATCAAGGCTTCCAAAATTTTACTTTAACTGGCAAAAAGAGTTGGAAAATCTCAAGAAGAATCAGACTAACTTTACCCCTGCAATTTCTTTAATAGTTGGACTCAGAGAATCTTTAAGGATGATAAAGCAGGAAGGGTTGGAAAACATATATAAACGAATAGATATCCTAGCTCGCGCTACAAGGGAAGGGGCAAAAGCATTGGGGCTAAAGATATTTCCGAAGACACCTAGTCCCGCAGTCACAGCAATATGCGCTCCTGACGGTATAGACGGTCAGGAAATATATAAGATTATGTGGAGAAAATACGGTGTCACGGGTGCAGGTGGTCAGGACCAACTTAAAGGTAAAATATTTAGGATAGCAACACTCGGGTATGCCGATAAGTATGATGTAATAACAGCTCTCTCTGCGCTAGAATTTACCTTAAAAGATCTGGGCTACAAATTTGAGATGGGGAAGGGAGTTTCAGCTGCTATAAATGTACTTAAAGACCTATAAAGGAGGAGAGAATAAATGATAAAGGTACTTATAGCAGATGATCTTTCAGAAAAGGCCATCGAAATCTTGAAGGAAAATGGAATAGACTTTGACGTGAAAACTGGACTTAAGCCTGAGGAATTGAAGGCAACTATTAGGGATTATGATGCGTTAATCGTCAGAAGTGCAACAAAAGTAACTAAAGATGTAATAGAGGGCGCAAATAGATTAAAAATTATAGGAAGAGCAGGTATAGGGGTTGATAACGTAGATGTTAACGCAGCAACGGAAAAAGGGATCATAGTTATGAATACCCCCCAGGGTAATGCACTCGCTGCAGCCGAGCACACTATAGCTCTAATTTTTGCTGCAGCAAGAAAAATTGCTCAGGCTGACAGGTCCATGAAGCAGGGCAAATGGGAAAAAAAGAAACTCGTGGGAGTAGAAATATATGGAAAAACACTTGGCATAATAGGAATTGGAAACATAGGATCTTTAGTTGCGGAAAAGGCTCTTGCTCTAGGAATGAGAGTAATAGCCCATGATCCTTATGTGTCTACAGATTACGCAGAGGCAAAAAAAATAGAATTAGTAGATTTGGACACTTTACTTAAGGAAAGCGATATTATAACTATACACGTGCCTTTAACAAAAGAAACTAAAAACATGTTGAACAAAGACTCATTCAGCAAGATGAAGGATGAAGTGATCCTAATTAATGTGGCTAGGGGATCAATCGTTAACGAGAAAGACTTATTAGAAGCATTAAATAGTGGAAAAGTAGCTTACGCTGCCCTTGATGTTTTTGAGGTTGAACCACCTCCACCGGATCATCCTCTTGTTCTTTCGGAGAAAACGGTCTGTACTCCTCACCTTGGAGCTTCCACTGTGGAGGCACAAGACAAGGTTGCAGTGGATATAGCAAATCAGATAGTGGAGTATTTCAAGTACGGTGTTATAAAAAATAGTGTGAATGTCCCGTCTATAAGCATGGAAACGGCAAAACAGATTGCACCTTATCTAAAATTGTCTGAAAATCTTTCTTATTTCTTAGGAACGATCACGGAATTTCCGATAAAAGAAGTCACGATCCAATATTTTGGAGAAGTATCGAAGCTAGAAACTAAGGTATTGACTCAAGGAATTTTAAAAAACATTTTGTCGCCCCAAATGGAAGGTGTGAATTATGTAAATGCTCCGATAATTGCTAAGGCACGAGGCATAAAAGTGATTGAATCGAAAATAGAGGAACATCAAGATTATATGTCTTTGGTAGTCATAAGTGTGAAGGAAAATGGGAAAGAAAATTCCGTACAGGGTACACTATTGGGGAAAAAGGAACCGAGACTCATTAAAGTAAACAACATTTATCTTGAGGCTGATCTCAAGGGAGGAACGTTCTTATTCGTTTACAATTACGACAGACCGGGAGTAATAGCAAGCATAAGCAATGTTTTTTTCAAGCGTGGAATAAATATCGGAGGAATGCATTTCGGAAGGGAATCTGAAGGAGGTCTTGCTATCTCGCTTTTGGGTCTTGATAAAGAAATAGATGATTCTGTGATAAAGGAAATAGAGTCATTGCCAAATATCTTAAAGGTTAAAAGAATAGAGCTTCCTCGATGATCTTAAAATAAGAGAGTGGCACAGCACAGACTGAAAGCAGTTATTTTTGACTTCGACGGTACGCTCGCTCCTTTGAATCTTGACTTCTCTTTTCTTCGAGAAGAAGTGTCAAAGATTGCCTTAAAATATGTCTCAGAGAGTATCTTAGGTTCACTAAATCATTATCACATTTTAGAGATGATATATGAATTGGAAGGATATCTGGGAGAAAAGGGCAAAATCTTCAGAAAAGAAGCTTTTTCAAAGTTAAGAGAATTAGAGGTAGAAGCGGCTTCAAAAAAATCTCTATTTTTTTACACCAGAGGTGTTCTAAAGAAACTTAAAGAGACAAATATAATAGAAGGTATAATTACTCGTACATGTATCGAAGCCGTAGTAACCGTTTTTCCTGATTATAAAAGCTACATACAAGCTGTAGTAACAAGAGATGACGTGACAAGAGTAAAACCCCATCCCGAGCATGTAATGAAAATACTTAACATTCTGAACATCGTAGCAGAAGAGGCAATTGTCGTAGGAGATCATCCAACAGACATAATAGCCGGTAACCTAGTAGGCATGAAGACACTTGGGGTTTTAACTGGAAGGACTAAGAGGGAGGATTTTTTGAAAGTTGGAGCAACTTACGTATTCCAAGATATAAGGGGACTCATAAACTTAATCTAGGTCATTACTTTTCCGTCTAGTGTAAATTATCCTATACTTTTCCTTGTCCAACTCATAACAAGCCATACACTCCTCATTGTCACACTCAGATATATCAGATTGTTCCACATCCCAAAGTGGTTCTGTGTGAACTTCGAAGCCTATCTCTTTGTACAATTCAATTATTTCTGAGAGCTTTGGTTCGCAGGCGACCATTCTCCTTTCCCATCCTTTTTCGATTAGTTCTTTTTCCCTTTTTGTCATCCCTTTGTGTATTGCCTTTCTATTATCTTCTCGAAATAATCGATAGTTTTCCTTAACCCCTCTTCAAGGGAAAAAACAGGCTCCCACTCCAAGTATTTTCTTGCAAGACTAATGTCAGGACACCTTCTTCTGGGATCATCTGGTGGTGCTTTTTTGTGCACTATTTTCGACTTGGAATTAGTGATGTCCAAGATCTTCTTTGCCAAAGAGAGAATATCTATCTCGGTGGGGTTTCCTAAATTCAAAGGTCCAGGAAATCCGGAAAGTCTCGACTTTGTGTAATCATTTGTAAATTCTCCAACTTCCATTTCGAAATCCATCATCCTGATTAGCCCTTCTATGAGGTCGTCTATATAACAGAAAGATCTTGTTTGCTTGCCATCGCCATATATTTCTATATCTTCTCCCTTAAGTGCTTTGACTATAAAGTTGCTTATTACCCTTCCATCGTTTAAACTCATCTTTGGACCATACGTGTTAAATATTCTGACTACCTTAATATCCACCTTATTTTGTCGCATGTAATCAAAAAAAAGTGTTTCCGCAACCCTTTTCCCTTCGTCATAGCAGCTTCTTATCCCAATCGGATTTACATTTCCCCAATAGTCCTCCTTTTGGGGATGAATTTCAGGATCCCCATATACCTCGCTTGTTGAAGCTTGCATAACTCTGGCCTTAACCCTCTTCGCTATACCGAGAACATGTAATGCTCCCAATACATTGACTTTTATGGTTTTAACAGGGTTATATTGGTAATGAACAGGACTTGCCGGACAAGCCAAATTAAATATCCAATCCACTTCTAATAAAATGGGCTGTGTTATATCATGTCTTATAAGTTCAAAACGAGGATTGTTAAGAAGGTGAATGATATTTTCTTTCCTTCCTGTAAAAAAATTGTCAAGGCATAAAACCTCGTGGCCGTCATTTAACAGTCTTTCACACAGATGGGAACCGATAAAACCTGCACCGCCCGTCACAAGAATCCGCTTAGGTTTATGGTAAGTCCGATATTTATACACTTTCTCTCCCCACAGATACGTAACGAAAGCCTAATTTTTTCATAGTTCTTGGATTGTATTGATTTCTTCCATCGAAAATGACTGGACTCCTCATCAATTGTTTCATTCTTTCGAAATCTGGTTCTCTAAACGAAAGCCATTCCGTGACTAAAATTAAAGCATCTGCATCTTTTAACACTTCATATTGATTTGCACCAAATGAGACGTTATCATTGCCTCTAAAAAATTCGCTTGCATTTTTCATAGCCCGAGGATCATAGCAGGAACACAAAGCCCCCTCACTAGTAAGAGACTGAATTATAAACAGAGAAGGAGCTTCTCTTATGTCGTCTGTGTTTGGTTTAAAGGCCAAACCCCATACTGCAAACTTTTTCCTTTTAATTTCTCCTTTATAGAAGTCTTTGATCTTTTCAACGAAAATTTTCTTCTGGAGTTCGTTCACTTCTAACACGTCCTCCAAAATTGTTGGTCTGTAGCCTACCTGATTCGCTGTATTAATAAGCGCTCTTATATCTTTTGGGAAACACGAGCCTCCAAAGCCCACACCTGGGAACAAAAACTTTGGTCCGATTCTTGAGTCACTCCCTATACCCCTCATTACCATCATCACATCTGCTCCCAATCTTTCACAGATGTTCGCTATTTGGTTCATAAATGATATCCTCGTGGCAAGCATGCAGTTTGCTGCATATTTTGTCATTTCACTAGATTTTATGTCCATCGTGATTATGGGAGCTCCTGTTCTAACAAAAGGTGCGTATAATTCCTTTAAAATTTCTTCCACTCTCGTATTTTCAACACCTATTACTATTCTTTCTGGTTTCATACAATCTTCTACAGCAGATCCCTCTTTCAAAAATTCTGGATTGGATGCAATATCAAATTGCACATCCACATCTCTTTTTTTTAACTCTGAATTGATTATATCCCTCACCATAAAACATGTTCCGACAGGCACCGTGGATTTGACCACTATTATTCTGTACTTTTCTAAATACCTACCTATATCTACCGCTACTTTTTCAATGTATCTTAGATCAGCTGAACCGTCTTTATCTTGAGGCGTATTTACTGCAATAAAGATAATTAATCCGTGATCTATGGCTTCCTTTATGTCTGTCGTAAAATGAAGCCTGTTTTCTAAGAGGTTATTTTTTATCAGTTCTTCAAGATGGGGCTCATAAATAGTGGGTGTCCCCTTTTTTAATTTCTCTATTTTTTCAGCGTCTATGTCCACGATAACAACATCATTACCGGTCTCAGCAAAACATGTTCCTGTGACTAGACCAACATAGCCAGCACCAATTACAGAGAGTCTCATAGTTGTCCTCCGCGGAAAGTTTCAGATTTAATTTTGACTCAGAGAGCGTTTGATTTCAAGGTTTTTTTGGTGTAGATTAGAAAAAAATGGGACTCTCGGTATATATGATCGTCTTTAATAATTTAGCGACTATAGAAAGAGCCATAAAAAGTGTTATGGATCTAAAAGACGAGCTGGTGATAGTAGATTCTCACAGTACTGACGGTACTACTGAAGTAGTCCTAAAATATGCCGATAAGCTATACCAGCTTGATACGACTGATTTAAGAAAGAAATACCAATTTGCCCAAGATTCCTGTAATCAGGACTGGGTTCTTTTTGTAGATGCCGATGAGTGGTTAACCAATGAATTAAAAAGGGAAATAAAAGAAGTTGTATCAAACCCTAAAACAGAATACGATGGTTATGTAATCCATAGAAGGAATTTATATCTGGGAAGGGAAATAAAGTTTGGAGGATGGTATCCCGATAAAGAGATACGGTTATACAGAAAGGAAAAAGGCAGGTGGGAAGGCGGGATTCATGCAAAGGTTGTAGTTCAGGGGAAAGTAGGAGAGCTTAAACACAAATATATGCACACACCATATCTTAACACGGCCCATCAGATACAGACCATCAACCGTTACTCGGAAGCTTATGCCTGGGATCTGTTTAAATCTCAAAAACGCTTTAATCTGTTTCAAATGCTGACCCGGCCTTTTTTCAGATTTTTCAGGGACTATTTTTTTAAAAGGGGCTTTATGGATGGAATCCCAGGACTAATAATTGCAGTATCCACAATGTACTACGTCTTCATGAAGCAGGGGAAACTGTGGGAAATAGAAAACGTGATTTCCAAGGAAGAGAGAGGTTGATATGACGAGATTTGAGACTTATAAGGATAAAGAAGTACTAATAACGGGTGGCCTTGGATTTATAGGGAGTAACCTTGCAATAGAACTGGTAAAATACGGAGCTAAGGTTACAATTGTCGATAATATGCTTCCGAGACAGGGCGGAAACCTTTTTAATATAAAGGACATAGAGGATAAAGTTAAAGTAAATTTTTCAGATGTAAGAAACCAGCTCTCGATGAATCATCTGGTAAAAGGTAAGGACTTCGTTTTTCATTTGGCAGGACAGGTTAACCATGTAGACAGCATGAGGAATCCAATACAGGATTTGGAAATAAACTGTTTAGGTACCCTCGTTTTACTTGAAGCATTAAGACACAATAACAGGAATGCCAAAGTGATATTTGCTGGTACAAGGGGAGAGTACGGTAAATCAGTAAAACTTCCTGTAGACGAGAACCATCCTACGAATCCAAAAGGAATTTATGCAGTCACAAATTTAACTGCAGAAAAGATGGTTCTCGTCTATCATGACATTTTTGGGATTAAGGGAGTATGTTTAAGAATAACAAATACGTATGGTCCGAGACACCAAATGCAGCATGATGAATACGGGGTTTTCAATTGGTTTATAAGAAAGGCTTTAGATGGTGAAGCGATACCTGTATTTGGGGATGGAAAAATATTGAGAGACTTTCTTTACGTGGAGGACCTTGTTGAGTGTATGTTGATGACAGCACTCACGGAAGAAGCTTACGGTATGGTATTCAACGTTGGAACTGGAATCCCTATCAGTTTCATAGATCTTGCCAAAAAAATTGTTGAAATAGCAGGATCAGGAAGGGTTGAATTCCGAGAATTTACAAAAGAAAGAAAAGAGGTGGAGCCCGGCGATTATTACGCTGACATCTCTAGGATAAAAAAGATAGTGAAATGGGAGCCAAAGACCAGTCTAGAAGAAGGAATAAAAAAGACCATCGAATTTTATAGGAAATATAAAGATCAATATTGGTGATGAGATGCAAGTTAAATCTTTTAATTTAGAGAGGGATACTGTCGACTTAAAAGAGGAACTAAGAAAGGCATTTGAAGAAGTACTATATAGTGGCGAATATATCCTTGGTGAGCAGGTTAAACTTTTTGAAGAAGAGTTTGCTCACTATGTGGGCGTTAAACACGGGGTAGGGGTTGGTTCAGGAACCGATGCTTTACGAATAGCAGCATTATCGTTAGGTCTAGAAAAAGGAGACAAATTTGTTACAACTCCCAATACGTATGTAGCAACAGTAATGTCCCTTTCGATCATGGGGTTTATTCCGGTATTTTGCGATATCGAACTTGAAAGTTACACAATGGACCCTAACCAGTTAGAAGAAATTCTTAGAAAAGACAGTAAAATAAAGCTTTGTATTCCAGTCCATCTCTACGGACATCCCGCAAAGATGGACGAGATTAAAGAAGTTTGTACCAAACATGAAGTACTCATTTTGGAAGATGCTTGCCAAGCTCATGGTGCTCTTTACAAGGGTAGGAAGGTTGGAAGCATTGGTGATGCGTCAGCTTTTAGTTTTTACCCAACGAAGAACTTGGGATGCTACGGAGACGGAGGGATTATCCTTACGTCTTCCAAAAAGGTGTATGATATGGCTTTAATGCTCAGAAATTACGGCCAAAGAGAGAAACATTTACACGAAATTGAAGGATTCAATTCCAGACTTGACGAACTACAGGCGGCTTTTTTAAGAAAAAAACTTTCCTATCTTGATATTCACAACGAAAAAAGACGACATATCGCATGGTTGTATAAGAAAGAACTTTCCGATTTACCACTTTTACTCCCTCAGGAAGCGGAGTGGGCACATCACGTATATCACCTTTTTGTGGTGAGGACCGAAAGGAGAGACGAACTGTTAAGTTATCTTAGGGACCAAGGAATATATACCCTCATTCACTATCCTCTGCCTATACATTTACAACCTGCATATAAATCCCTCGGATACGCTCCTGGTGATTTTCCAAAAGCTGAAAAAGTCTCGTCCGAGATTCTTTCTTTGCCCATGTATCCTTCTTTAAAAGAGGATGAGGTACTCAAAGTCTGTTACGCAATAAGAAAATTCTTCTTGCAATGAGAGTTCTGCATTTAATTAGTGACTGGAAATGGACAGGACCAGCTGAGCCAGTGGTTTCTCTATGTGAGGCTCTTTTGAAGGAGGAGATTGATGTAAGAATAGCTTATAGGAAAACTCCGATAGATTTTCCTGAGAGAACCATTGAAAAGGAAGTAAAAAGAAGAGGAATACCTTTTTATGAAGGATTCAGGTTGAATAGGTACTTTTCTTTAAAAGATTGGCTTCAAGACATAGTTAAGATTGGTGCGTATTGCGAGAGGGAAAGGATAGATATATGCCATACCCATCTATCCCATGACCATTATTTAGCCTTTCTCTCCACGCATTTTCGCAGGAGGGGACCTCTTATAGTTAGAACCGATCACAAAAGGGATGGTCTTAAAAAAGATGTCTTTTTAACATTTGTAGTTAAAAGAACTGACGGAATAGTAACTTACAGTGAAAAAATCAAAAGGAAGGATGCAGAGAATTTCGGGCTAGATGAAAATAAAATTTGTGTTATTCCACCAGGTGTCAAAATAGTTACAGAGCCTGTAACGGATGTCAGAGACCAGTTTGGTTTGCGTGCCGACGAAAGAGTGATAGGCATTGTAGGCAGATTAAAAGCAGACAGGGGTTATGATCTCATATTGAGAGCTTACAAGACCGTAAAAGAAAAGTATCCTAACTGGAAGCTTCTAATTATGGGAAGAAGTTCACAGATTGAAAAAAGTATATTGAGACCAGTAAAGGAGCTTGGGATCAGTGACGGTGTAATTTTAGCTGGTTATAGAACCCATGATTATTATTCAGTGATAAACTGCTTCGACATTTTCGTTATGATGAGAGCTGGTTCGGATGGGACTGCAAGAGCCCTCAGAGAAGTTATGTCCATGGGAAAACCTGCAATTGTTTCAGATAATGGAATGTTACCGGAGCTTGTGAAAGATGGAGAGACAGGATTTGTGGTAGAAGAAAATCATGAAATTCTGGCAGAAAGGATGATTTTTCTAATTCAGAATGAGGAATTGAGGAGGAAGATGGGTACGAACGCTCAAGAGTATGCGATAAAGAATTGGAGCTATGAAAATCAGGCACGCGTTCTGATACAGTTTTATCAAAAGCTTCTAAATGAGAAGATTAAAAATAGCTATAGTCCTTAATAGATTTTTACCTTCTTCAGGTGGCCAAAATTATTTTTCTTTCTTAGCTAACGCACTCGCCAAGAAGGGACATGATGTTTATGTATTTGCTACCGAGGTAGAAGATAGAAAACCTGAAAACTACAAAGTAGTCTTGGTTCCGGTTATAAAAAGACCAAAATCCTTGAGGATCTTAAGTTTTATTTTACTTACACGTTGGTTACTCCGGAGGTACAGTTTTGATATAATCCACCAGGTGGATGAAGGTCTAACTATGAACGTATTCAACCCTCATGGCGGTGTTGAAAAAGCCTACCTAAAACAGGAGTTCGCTTCCATAGACAGCAAACTTTACTATTTGGTGAGAATTTTAAAAAGATACTTAAGCTTATCTCATTATCTGATTATTTTTTTACAAAAAAAACAGTTTGAGAGCCAAAATGTGAAAAAAATTATAGCAATTTCGAAAATGATAAAGGAGGATATACTGAGACACTATGACGTTTCCGAGGATAAGGTGGCATACATTTTTAACACTTGCGATCTTGAGAGATTTTGTCCCGAAAATAGACATCGCTTTTTAGAAGATGTGAGATTTAAACTTAAAATTCCAATAGATGCTTTAGTTTTAATGTTTGCGGGACACAATTTCCGGCTCAAGGGGCTAAAAATATTACTTTTTGCATTAAAAAAACTGATAGAAGAAAATCCAATCAGGGAAATTCACCTCATTGTGGTCGGTCGGGGTCGGATTTCACAATATGAAAAATTGGCCAAAAAATTAAAAGTAAATGAAAAGGTACACTTCGTTGGAACAGTACGTGACATAGAGAAATATTACGCTGCTAGTGACATATACGTACATCCCACGTTCTACGATTCTTGTTCTTTGACAGTTCTTGAGGCACTCGCCAGTGGTCTTCCAGTTGTGACTACGAGATTCAACGGAGCAAAAGATATTATTTCATCTACTGAAGGTGGCATCGTTATAAATGATCCTTCTGATGTAATAGAGTTGAAAAACGCCATCTCTTATTTTTTTGAAGAAAACAGAAGAATCCGCGCAAGAGAGATAGCTAGGTCATGGGTCGAAAAATTCAGTCCGGAGTGGCATATACAAGAAATCCTCAAGGTTTATTATGAGATTATAGAAAAAAGGCAGTAAAGTTATAGCATCTTTGGAATCTTAATATAAAGTCTCTCAATCTGTCAAATTTCGTATAGGTACAAAATAAAGCTCGGAATCTCGATGTTATTTTAACTTTGTCAAAAATCTATTATGGAGGTTTTTTTGATGTGGCTTTAGTGTCAGTATGTAAGTTTTTTCACAAGAAATATTAAGTTTTTGTTTCTCTGTTCGATAATTAGATTGAAAGAAAAATCGCCTGCTGATTTTAATCATGGAATTTTCTAGTTTTGGAAAGATTAATTGGTCAAATGTTCTAAGAAGTTTTTACAAATTTATTTGTCAAAACTTTTTTATTTTAAATTCAAAAGAAATGATACCATTGAAGGAGGAGGTTTTTTATGAAGCTCGATAACACCAAAATTTCAAAGAAACTGGCTATTGGATTCGGTTGTACGGTGATTCTTATTGGATTGCTGTGTATTTTTAGTATATTGAGTTCGCTGGTGACGAGAAATACAGTGGACTACGTAAAAACAAAAGGCCTGCCCAAACTAGGTCTAGCATCAAGGATCACTACCGACATTCTAGAACTTACCAAAATTTTCGGGACTATGCCTTTTTTGCCTGGTGACGTATATATTTCTGAAAAAGCCCGAGTAGAAGGTCTGGTGAAAAACTATAGAGATGCAATTTCAGCCCTTGATAAACTTGTTGAAAATAAGGATGAGAGGGAACTTATCGAAAAATTTAAGCAGATCGTTAACGAAACCGCAGAAAAGAATAATAAATTAATGAAATTGGTGGAAGAGGAAAAGAGGGGAGAGGCAATGGGTATATACGTGGAAGAGATAATGGGAACAACAAAGAAATTGATCGAAACAGTATTGGCCATTTTGGAAGATCAAGAAAAAAGAATCACAGCCCGCGCTGATGGGCTTTATTCTATGGCTACTAAAAACTTGGTATTTTCCATTGTATTTGGCTTCGCTTCACTACTGATAGGTATCTTCTTCGGTTTAAGAATATCTAGAGGAATAACTAAACCAATACAAGATGCGGTACATTACATGAAACTCATGGCTGATGGTAACTTTTCTCTTTCAGTTCCCAAAAAATACCTTGAAAGGAAAGATGAAATTGGCGACATGGCGCGTGCGTTAGATGCTATCAACGTAAATTTAAAAAAGACAGTGGAAAACGTAGTTGAAACGATCCAGTCTCTTACCTCAGCTGCAACTCAACTTTCATCCATAGCGGAAGAAATGTCTAAAGCAGCAGAGAGTTCATCCTCCAGAGCAAGTTCCGTAGCTACTGCAGCAGAGGAGATGTCCCAAAGCGTGGTAGACATCGCTAGAAACACATCTAGAATTGCAGAAACAGCAGAAAAAGAGAGAAGCATAGCCCATGAAGGCAATAGATTAGTGGAAAGTTCAGTAAATGAGGTGAAAGCCATCGCAAAAACGGTAGCCGATTCAGCACAATTTGTAAAGTCTCTGGGAGAGCGGTCAGTGCAGATAGGAGAGATAGTAGACACCATAAGTGACATAGCTGACCAGACC
>JAOADT010000015.1 GCA_026417175.1 Deltaproteobacteria bacterium
CGTTTACGCAGGTATGAGGCCAGGTGAAAGGATAAACGAGCTAATTATTGGGTCAAAAGAGAAAGCCGAGATGACCGAACATAAAAAAATCATGCTCGTTAAAACTGACCATTATGACTGGGCCGCTCTTAAGTCTTCAATCCAGCATCTTATTGCAAACTTACCACGAATGTCCCAGAAAGAAATAAGGGATAAACTTTTTGAGATATTAAATCACACTCCACTTATCCTTAATCCTTCCACAAAAAGCGAAGGAGATGCATAGTTTCCGTAAAACCTTAAGTCACGTCCCACTCCTTTAACTTTTTCAAAAATTTCAAAAACATTACCCGATATCATAACCCCATGAAAAGGAATAAGCTGCCCTTTTTTCTTTATGAACCCTGAAGTGCCTAATGAAAACTCTCCGGTTACAGAATTAGCTGTATGGGTACCAATTAGATCCTCTAAAACGATCTCACCTTCTTCCAGCTCTGGAAGAGGTTCTTCTCCTTCCTCTATATAGATACCCCTTACACCACATTTTGGCATATCCATAATGCCAGATCTTACACAGTTTCCAGTCGATGAAGTACCAAACTTTCTTGCGTAGTAATAGTCATATAGAAAAGTTTTAAAATATCCGCTTTTTACCACATCATTTTCTCGTGAGGGGAAACCTTCTCCATCGAAGGGAAATGCCAAAGGCCCTAAATTCCCCGAGTGTTTTATATTAATACATTCTGAGAAACACCGTGTGTTGATTTTCCCTTTGAGTTTTGTCTTCTCTTTGTAAAGATTTTCTGCAAGAAAAGAGGCAGAAAGAACATTAAGAAGGTCGCATACTACCCTGTTGGAAAGTATCCCATTGTAAATACCTGTTTCTATCTTTTTTGCCGAAAGAAAAGAAATAGCCTTTTCTCTGACTTTCTCGGCAAATTCCAAAAACCTTATATCTTTAAATCTATGGGACCAGATATAGTCATACCACGAAACCTCCTCTATATCTTTTGCAACAGCTAAGCCTGATAAAGTATAGAGGGTCTTTTTTCCAGAGAGAGAAAGGCCATTTGAGTTTATAATTTGTACAGAAAATACCGCCTCATTAAGTTCGCAATGTCTTGTAGCTACTATTCTTCCATCCTTCCTCAAGGTCCTTTCCATTTCAATAAGCATAGAAACCTTTTCACCCATACTCACTTCTTGTCCTTCTCCGTCGTAAACGTTAAGATCTGGATATTCCTCATCCCCTCTTTTATCAGGGAAACCGTATGAATCATCCTCATCTTTATATGGAAGGATCTCCTTTATATCCTTTATTAGCTGTTCTATACCAGATTTATCGAGACTAAATGTGTAGGAGAAGGCCATTTTATTTCCTTTTATCGCTCGAAGTGCGATCCCTTCTTCCTCTTTTATCTCAAATCCTGAGATCTCACATTCCCTACTTTCTATCTTTTTTGTAGTTTCCTTAATGTAAAATATCTCGTAGGCGTCAAACTCTTTTTCTACGAGCTTTTTTATCCCTTCTAAGTCCATTTTTTTCCTCCTAGAGTTCCATTACCATTGCTTTTTCGTCACAGTTTGGAAATTTAGGACATCTAACACATTCTGTCCATATCTTTTGTGGCAGTTCCTTTTTATCTGCAATTTCAAAACCCAGACTCTTAAAGAACTCTTCCTGATAGGTGAGGAGAAAAATCCTTTTTATCCTGAGATTGCGGGCCTCATCTATGAGGTACCTTACGATTTCTGAACCTACACCCGTACCTCTCCATCTTTTCACAACGCAGACCGATCTTATTTCGGCTAAGTCCTCCCAACATATGTGGAGAGCACCCGTACCTATTATCTTACCGTTTTTCTCGTATACTACATAATCCCTCAAATTTTCATAAAGCTCCGCCAGAGATCTGGGTAACATCTCTCCTTTTGAGGCAGCGGCATTTACGATTTTATGGATGTATCGAATGTCCTCTGGATAGGCTTTTCTAAGCATTTCTTAACATTTCCTCCGCTTTATTTATTGACTTTTCCGTTATGTGCTCCCCACTTATCATCCTTGCAATTTCCATGATTCTCTCTTCTTTTCCAAGCTTTCTTATTATCACTTTTGTCTTTCCCTCAGAGAAGGTTTTTTCCACGAGAAAATGATGGTCACCTTGTGCAGCAATTTGTGGCAAGTGTGTGATACATATCACTTGATGGGATCGGGAAATCTCTTTTAACCTTTTCCCTACAAGTTCAGCCACTCTACCTCCTATTCCCGCGTCTATTTCATCGAATATGAGAGTCTTGGGCTCTCCTTTACCCATAACCTTCTTTATGGCAAGCATTATCCTTGATAACTCACCTCCTGATGCGATCTTTCTTAATGGTTTTAAAGGTTCTCCAGGGTTAGTGGAGATAAGAAAATCAACATCATCTATTCCTTTGTCATCGACTTTTTCTTTTGGCGTAATACTTACTTTAAATTGAACGTCCTTCATCGAGAGATAATCAAACTCCTCCATAACTAGCATCTCAATTTCTCGAGCTCCCACATTCCTCCTCTCAGATAACCTCTGGGCTAAATCTTTTACCCGCTCTTCCAAGTCATTCTTTTCTTTACTCAGTCTTTCTATTTCCTCCCCTATTTTTAGAAGGTGAGAAAGTCTCTCTTTTGCCTTTTCTTTGTAGTTGTTTATCTCCTCTAATGTTTTTCCGTACTTTTCCTTAAGTAGGTAAATTTTAGAAAGTCTCTCCTCTGTCCTTTTTACCTCATCCTCTTCTAGCTCTATTTTTCTCATTATGCTCCTTGCATCCGTATGTATTTCCTCAACTGTAAGCAGCACGGATTCGAGCTTGCCAATTAGCGCCCGTATATCCTGTACTTTTGATAAACCTTTCAACTGTAATACAAGTTTCTTTATGATCGCATTCACAGAACCGTCACCCAAATAGAGACCATCCACAACTTCGTTCAAGACTGCTCGCATCCTCTCAGATTCCCTCATCATTTTAAGTCTTTCTTTTAACTCTTCTTCCTCGTTCTCCGAAAGTTTTGCAGACTCTATTTCCTCTATCTGATATTGGAGAAAGGGTATCTCTTTGTCTTTTTCTTTCGCATCTTTTGAAAGTCTTTCAAACTCCTCCTCTCGATTTTTTAGTCTAAAAAAGAGTTCCCCCAAGATTTTTCTCTCTTCCAATAGCCCGAGCATCTCATCGAGTAAATCGATGTATTTTTCCTTGTTTAAGAGATTCTGATATTCATTTTGACTGTAAATATTCACTAAGGAGTCACTTAATTTTTCTAGTTTCGAATAAGGCACCACTTCTCCGTCTATTGATATCCTTGTCCTTCCAGAAGGAAAGAGAACCCTTTTTATGGTTATTTCGTTGTCATCTTTGAAAAACTGGGCCAATATCTCTCCGGATTTCGCATCGTGTCTTATGACATCTTGAGGGATTTTTGAAGAAACAAGTATCCCAATGGAGTTTATTATTATTGACTTTCCAGCGCCCGTCTCACCAGTAATCACGTTGAAACCCTCTTCGAATTCAACCTCAAGTTCATCTATTATGGCAAGATCCTTAATCTTCAGGTACGAAAGCATCCCTTATCTTTCGCCCCATTTGAGCTTCGTCCTTAAGATTTCAAAATACCCTTTAGTTGGAGATTTTACCAGTTTTGTGATGATAGGCGATTTCTTCAACACCACCTCGTCACCGTATTCTAGCGGAAATCCTACCTGTCCATCGAGTGTGAGGATTACCTTTTCATCTTTGGATTTGAGTATCGCCTTTATAATTACGTCATCAGGAAGGATAAGAGGTCTCATTGTGAGGGTATGGGGACAAATGGGTGCTATTACTATGTTCTTCATGGATGGATAGAGGATCGGACCTCCGGCAGAAAGGCAGTATCCGGTTGATCCAGTGGGTGTCGAAAATATCACCCCATCTGCCCTGTAGGTAGTGAGATACTCGTCGTCAACGTAGGTCTCTATATCTATGATTCTCGCAAGGGCGTCCTTAGTTATCACCGCATCGTTTAACACATGAAATTTCAGTATGTTTTCGCCCCCCCTTTTTACTTCGACACCCAGCATCATTCTTGTGGAGATACTCATCTTTCCTTGGATCAAATCGTTGAACATGAGATGTAATTCTTCAACGCTCACCTCTGTGAGGAAACCCAACCCACCTAGATTTACGCCCAAAATAGGAACTTCTCTTCCCACGGAGTTACGGGACACACTGAGAAGTGTCCCATCTCCACCAAGTACTATAATGAGATCAGCTTTCTCCCCTATTTGTTCCAGTTCGACTTTTTTTTCGTAGTTTAGGAAGTCAGCTGATACTTCATCAAGCTCAATATCGCAAATTTGTCCAAATTTCTGAATGAGCTCCTTTGCGATCCGTAAAGATTCTTCCTTACCTTTTTTACACACAATGTGGATCTTTTTGACTGACATAATGAGATATTTACCACCTATTCCCTTATTTAGCAACAATTCTGTTTGCTCATTTCTTGACATGCATCTTTACCTTCCCGCATAATTAAGCAAATGAAAAGGTACGTTTTATATCGGGATACATCCGTAAAAAAGGTCACAATAGATTATGAGAAAGAACTAAACCATGAGCAGTTAAAAGTTGTGACCCACAGGGAAGGTCCTGTTCTTGTTATTGCCGGGGCAGGAAGCGGAAAAACCAGAGTTGTGACATACAGGGTAGCGTACCTTCTAGAAAATGGGATCCCTGCTCAGAATATCCTTCTTCTAACTTTCACAAACAAAGCAGCCCGAGAGATGCTTCACAGAGTGGAGCATCTTTTAAAGATGGACACGAGGTACATATGGGGAGGCACCTTCCATCACATAGGGAATATGATCTTAAGATCTCATGCAGATCTGGTTGGTCTCAATAAAGCATTTACAATTCTTGACAACGAGGACGCAAAGGATCTTATCGAGATAGTTCTCAAAGACATGGGGCTTTCTGGAAAGGAGATGAGGTTTCCAAAGGGTACAGTCCTTAAAGAAATTTTCAGTTACGCAGTCAACACAATGAGTAGCATAGAGGAAGCAATAATTGAAAGATATCCATACTTTATTCATCTAAAGGACGAGATTGAGGCCGTGCATGAAAACTATGCAAAGAAGAAAAGACAGACAAATGCTGTAGATTTCGATGACCTCCTTTACTTCTGGCATGAGATATTAAGGAAACATGAGGATTTAAGGAAGTTCTACGCAAAAAAGTTCACTTATATTCTGGTTGACGAATATCAAGACACTAACAAGATCCAGGCAGAGATAATTGACTTCATGGGCATGTTAAACAGGAATGTGATGGTTGTCGGAGATGATGCTCAAAGCATCTATTCCTTCAGAGGTGCTAACTTCCAAAATATCTTCGATTTTCCGAAAAGATATACAGACTGCACAATCTACAAGCTCGAGACAAATTATAGAAGTACACCTGAAATACTTACCTTTGCCAACGAATCTATATCTCATAACAAGAAACAGTTTAGAAAGAACCTAAGAAGTGTAAAACCTTCTGGAATAAGCCCTGTTGTCACATCATTAAGAGATGTGATCCAGCAGGCAGAATTTGTCGCGCAAAGAATACTTGAGTTACGAGACGAAGGAGTTCCGTTAAATCAAATCGCGGTGCTCTATAGGGCCCATTACCATTCAATGGAGATTCAAATGGAGCTAACCCGAAGGGATATTCCTTTTGAAATAAGAAGTGGGCTAAAATTCTTCGAACAGGCTCATATCAAAGATGTGGTCTCTTTTTTAAGGGTCATGGTTAACGAGAAAGATGAGATTTCCTGGAAAAGATTATTAAAGCTATTTCCTAAAATAGGTAAAAAGACGGCTGAACACATATTCGACCACATTGTGTCGGCTGAAAAGCCTATAGATCTTTTCATCGATGGGAGGATAGGATCCAGTTTTAAAAAAATAGGTAGGGATACTATAGAAATTTGGGCCAATCTTTTCTCCCGATTAAAGGAACTAAAGGAAAAGGAAGCTCCTGCCGAGATGATAACCACTGTAATAATGACTGTTTACAACGACTATTTGAAATACAATTACCCAGATTACGAATCGAGACTTGAGGATCTCAGTCAACTTACAAGTTTCGCAAGCAAGTACCACTCACTGGAAAATTTCCTATCCGAACTCTCCCTTATGAGTGGTATAAGCGGAGAGGAAATAATCTATCCTGGAGTCCATGACGAACGGGTAATATTAAGCACCATTCATCAGGCAAAAGGTCTAGAATGGAAAGTTGTCTTTATCGTGTGGTGCGCAGAAGGGAGATTTCCAAATTCAAAGTCGCTAGATGAGGACGGCGTAGAAGAAGAAAGGAGGCTTTTTTACGTTGCGGCAACAAGAGCCATGGATGAGCTTTACATATGCTACCCCATGCTTTACTATGAAAAACAAGTAGGACACATCATTCTTAGACCTTCAAGATTTATAACTGAACTTGACCCCACAGTGTATGAAGAGTGGGACGTTTCAGAAAGTCTCTAGTCCTTTGCTTCTGCCCAATTTTTGCCGAATCCAATTGAAACCTTAAGTGGAACATCAAGTTTCACAACATTTTCCATTTCTTCCTTTACAAGGTGCTCCATCAAATCCTTTTCCTCCCCTTTGACTTCAAAAAGAAGTTCATCATGTATCTGGAGAATAAGCTTCGATGATAAATTAAGATCTTTCTTCTTCCTAAAGATGTTCACCATAGCCATTTTAATTATGTCTGCCGCAGTTCCCTGAATTGGTGTATTCATTGCCGTTCTTATGCCCAATTGTTTTATTTTCTGATCCGGATTATAAAGTTCAGGAATGTATCTTATCCTTCCGTAGTATGTCCTTACGAACCCTCTTTCTTCTGCCTCTTTAACAATCCGGTCCATATAGTCCTTTACCCCTTTGTGGAGAGAGAAATAATCGTCAATGTATTTCTGGGCTTCTTTTTGAGATATACGAAGCTCCTTTGACAATCCATAGGCGCTTATTCCGTAAATAACACCAAAATTTACCACCTTTGCAACCCTTCTCATTTCCGGGGTGATCTTATCTTTGTCCACTTTGAAAAATTCCATAGCCACATTGTTGTGGATATCCTCTCCTCTTCGGAAAGCTTCAATAAGTGCCTCATCTTTCGACAAATGAGCAAGAATCCGAAGTTCAATTTGCGAATAATCGGAAGACATGAGTAAATAGCCATCTTCAGCAATAAAAGCCTCCCTTATCCTCTTTCCTTCTTCTCCCCTAACCGGTATATTCTGCAAATTAGGATCACTAGTGCTTAAACGGCCTGTAGCGACATTCATCTGATTGAAGGAAGTGTGGATCCTCCCAGTCAATGGGTTTATCCATTGGGGAAGGGTATCTATATACGTGTTTTTGAGTTTTGTTAAAGTTCTATACTCAAGAATAAGAGGGACAATAGGATGTTCGTTTGCAAGTTCCTCAAGCACTTCGGTATCGGTAGAAAAACCTGTTTTAGTTTTTTTTACTGGTCGTAGTTTCAGCTTATTGAAAAGGATATTCGACAACTGCTGCGACGAGTTTATATTGAACTCTTGTCCAGAGATTTCGTATATACGTCTGGATATATCTTTAAGCCGGATCCCCAGCTCTTGGGAAAATTGGAGAAGTTTCTTTTTGTCAACTTTTACCCCTGTCTTTTCCATCTCAGATAGAACTTCAGTGAGGGGCATTTCCACATTGTAAAATAGCCATTTTAAATTCATCTCTTCCATCTTTCGGAAGAGTACGTTTTTCACTTCATATAACCATTTTGATCGCTCAAAGAGTCCTCTTTTTTCAGAAGTGGCTTCTACCTCAGTGGATAGGTATTCTTCTACTATGGCGTCTAGGGTAAGATCTTTCCTTAAAGGATTTAAAAGATAAGCACAAAGCATCACATCGAAGGCTCTGTCCAAATTGATGTTTAAGCCGGAAAGAAAAAATTCTTTAATATTATGAAAGGTAACATCCCTAGCCTCACTTAGTAGTCGTGAGAGATCATCTTTTTTTTCAGAATAGGCTACGCTTCTCCCATCGAACACGGCAAAATTGATAAAAACAGGAAATGGATGCTGTTTTCTGTCGAAGCTGGCTACAATTGAAATATTCCTCGGATCTATGTTTTCAATTTTCACTTCATTCCAGGTAACTTTCTCTTGATTATCTATGCGAATCTCTCGGTAAAGAGACGTAAACTCTAATTCCCTGAATATGTTTTTTAGTTTTCTCAGGTCCGGCTTTAATTCCCATTTTAGTTTTATATCGCCTATGGGCACGTCGCTTTTCACTTTTGCGAGTGTTTTACTGAGTAAAGCAAGCTCCATACCTTTTTTTAGCTTTTCCTTCAGTGACTCTTTCTTAATCTCATTTATTCTGGCGTAGATGTTATCGATGTTACCGAATTCCCTAATTAGCATCTGCGCAGTTTTTTCTCCTATCCCTGGTATGCCAGGGATATTATCTGAGGTATCTCCAGATAGGGCGAGAAAATCGCAGATCATGGATGGACTTATTCCGAATTTTTCCTCAACCTCCTTTTCACCGTACAACACATCCCTCATAGTGTCATACACGTAAACGTTTTTCGTTATAAACTGCATCAAGTCCTTATCGCCGGTAACTATGTATATTTCAATATCCTCACCCCTTAATTTTTCCACAATGGTACCTATAACATCGTCTGCCTCATAGCCCTCAACCTCTATAATAGGGATGCCTAAGGCGTCGATTACAGACTTTACATATGGAATCTGCACAGAGAGATTGTCAGGCATGGGCTTTCTCTGGGCCTTGTACTCTTTTGATATCTCATGTCTGAAGGAAGGAATTTTTGAATCGAAGATGACGAAAAGGGAATCCGGCTTTTTTTCCTTAATAAGCTTGAGAATCATGTTGGTCATTGCGTATGTGGCGTTTGTGGGTAGTCCCTTCGATGTAGCCAAATAGGGAGTAGCATAGTAAGCCCTGTAAAGAAAAGAGTTTCCGTCTACGAGAAAAACTCTCCGTCTTTTTTCTTGGCTCATACGGAGAATATAGTTTTGATCTTAAAAACCCTTCTCTCTGGAAAACGATGAATCTTGATTCCGAATCTTTTTTCGATTTGGTTTAAAAAACTCTCTATCTCCTCTTTATTTTCGCCGGTTATCGTAAACCATAGATTGGGATCACCCTCTCTTTCGTAGTTGTGAGTGACCCCTCTGTGCTTATTTATTTCATTTGCCACCTCTTCTAATGATGACTCTTCTACAGAAACCCCGCAAAGAAAGCTTATAAGCTTCAAATTTTTTCTTTCAAGTACAGGTCCTATTCTTCTTATATAACCTCTCTTTTTAAGACTGTTTATTCTTGTTAGTGCTTCTTCCTCAGTTATTCCCAATATCCTTCCTATTTCCATAAAAGGTCTTTCTGTTAATGGAAACTCTTCCTGGATAAGGTTTAAAATCTTTCTGTCTAACATATCCAGGTCTTCTTTTTTCACAAGCTACCTCATTTGAAACAGCCAAGTTGACAGCTCACTATTTTTACCTTCAGTTCGTTTAAGAGTTCTCCCACCTTTATAGGTGGAACATTCTCTTCCTTTGCAATCTCTAGCGCTTCTTGACATTTAATCTTTCCGTCTTCTTGAGTTTCCATGATTCTCTTTTTTAGCTTTTCCATGTCCATACTAGCCTCCCAGATTTAACGTCTTTTTTATAGATTCTACATTAAAGCGGAAACAGTCATCAAGCCTATATCTTAAAATTCTTGGGCTCAAAAGCTATACTATTATGCATGCCCCTCTTCTTCGTACCAATCTTTGTACTTGGCTTTTCCGGGATCGCGGCCCATGTTGTGCTTCTTAGAGAATTGATTGTTCTTTTCTCAGGAAATGAACTCTCCATAGGTTTAATAATAGGTGTATGGATTCTGGGAGAGGCTTTAGGAGCCTTCTCTTTATCTTCTGTAAAGTCGACTTCGGTGAATTTTAACCTTTTTTCTACATCTACCATCCTTTTTTCCTTTCTCTTCCCATTTGGTCTATATACTCTAAGTGAAGGAAGAAACCTATTCTCCCTTCCGCAGGGAGTTCAAATGAACATAATTCAGATGGGAACTATTACCGTGATTTCCACATTTCCTTCCTCTTTTTTGCATGGGTTCCTTTTTAATTTAGCCTTTTCTTTAGCTCGGCTATCACAGGACGAAGAAAGAAATACAGTTGGCCAAGTGTACTTTTATGAGATGCTAGGAACAGCGGTAGGAGGCGCTTCCTTAACATACTTTTTTATCCCAAATTTTGATGTGTATTGGATCGCAAATTTGGTGGGATTTGTCTCGAACACATCTATTCTTTTGACTTACGCATCACGAAAAAAAAGTTCTTTATTATTATGTGCTTTTTTTTCAGGTCTTTTTCTTTTCCTTTTAGTATCGGGAGCTAATAAAAAGCTTGTTCAGTTCTCATTAAAGAGAATTTGGGGTGAAAAGGAAATAATTTTTTCCGAAAACTCTATGTATCAGAATTTAACAGTTATAAAAAATGACTCAGAGTATACTGTTTACACCGATGGTCTTCCGTATACAACAGTGCCTAATCCTGACACATTTTACATTGAAGAGGTTGCACATCTTCCACTCCTTTTTCATCCCATGCCAAAACAAGTCCTCCTTTTGAGTGTACCACCGGAGGTGGCCAAGGAAGTGATAAAGTATCCTTCTATTGAGAGGATCGATTATGTTGAGATGGATCCAAGACTTCTTCAAATCGTTGAAGCTGTCAGCAAAAAAGGGGAAGAAGAAAGAAAAGTGAAAATCTATTTTGAAGACGGAAGGCATTTTGTTAAGAAGGCAAAACATAAATACGATGTAATAATCTTAGGCATCAAGTCTCCTAATACCTTACAGACTAACAGGTTCTTCACTTTCGAATTCTTTGAAGACGTAAAAAACATCCTGAATGAGGGTGGTTTATACTTTTTTTCCCTTCCAGGGTCTAATTATTACACTCAAGAGCTAAGGATGTTAAATACGTCCGTTTTTATTGCGGCAAAAGAAACTTTCAACTTCGTTTATGTCCTCCCAGGAAGTCCAAATTTTTTTATTCTAACAGATTCCAGAGTCGATATGTCAGCGGATATCCTCTATGAAAAGCTCTCAAACCATGGGGTTAGTGCGAATCTAATAAGTAAGGCACATCTTGACTATAAGCTGGATAATAGAAAAAGAGAATGGTTTTTAATGCAATTGGAAGAAAAAACGGAGAGAAAAAACACGGATTTTACCCCTTTCGCCTTTTTTTTCAGTATTGCTTACGAGAATCTTAAAATCTCGCCAGTTACTCTTTCGTTTTTTAGGAACATTTACAACCTTAAGATAGAACATCTGTTTTTGCTTGTCCTTTTTACCCTTCTCCTCTTAGTTCTAGTGGGAGCAAAAAAAGGTAGATCTGTAACTCTAACATTTTCTGTATTTACTACAGGATTAACCATGACGATGACGGAGGTTATATTCCTTTTTGCGTATCAGACAATTTATGGATATGTTCTTTACGCGCTTGGCATTTTACTTTCAGCTTTTATGACCGGATGTGCTGGAGGTAGCATAGCCGGGGCAAGAATAGAAAAAAGATTCAGATCTTTTGAGGGTCTAGTAGTCTTTGAAATAGCAGCCACTATTTTTCTTCTAGTGATTCTTTTTAATGCTACCATCTTTAAAGAAATGGACCCGCAATCCATAAAACTACACACCCTTTTTTTGGCACTCCTTTTTATTTCCGGTTTCTTTATAGGGGCAGAATTCACCTTAGGTGTCTCTTCCTACTTAGATGTGAATCGTGTTGATCAAAGAAAAGGCATAGGTGTAATCTTTGCTTCTGATCTAATAGGTGGCTTTTTTGGCGCCCTTGCTGGAAGTTTTATTATCTTTCCCATTCTTGGTCTTAAGGAAACTCTTGTAATTATTTTTGTGCTTAAGCTTTCTTCTTTATCTCTTTTCCTTTTAATTCCAAAAAAGTGATATATTAATTAAAAGGGGGTTATTCCTTCATGCTTTCTCGAAGGAACTTTTTAAAGCTCGCACTGTTTACACCTTTTCTTCTTGCCAAGACAAGAGACACTGAAAAATCACTCTATAAAGAAGCTTTGTACTACTTTAGAATCCAGAATAAGAAAAACCAGGTAGAATGTCAACTTTGCCCGAGGGGCTGTCTTTTAGGGGATGGAGATCTCGGCTTCTGCCGGGCCCGAAAAAATATAAATGGTAGACTTTATGCTTTAGGCTACGGAGCACCCTGTGCCGTCCATGTGGATCCCATTGAAAAAAAACCTTTTTTTCATGTGATTCCCCAAAGTGCGTCCCTTTCAATAGCTTCTGCTGGTTGCAACTTAAGGTGCAAGTTCTGTCAAAACTGGCAAATCTCACAGGTTTCACCGATGGAGACGGTAAATTATGAGTTGCCTCCGCGTAAAGTTGTGGATATGGCAAAAAAAATGAAATGCAAAAGCATAGCGTATACTTACACAGAGCCTACTAATTTTTACGAATACATGCTGGATACCGCAAGAATCGCAAAAAAAGAAGGGATTCTTAATGTTTCTCACACAAACGGATACATAAATAGAAAACCTCTTGAAGAGCTCTCAAGTTTAATTGATGCGGTAAACGTGGATCTCAAAGGCTTTGACGACGCGTTTTATGCCAAACTGTGCGAGGCGAATTTAAAACCCGTATTAGATACGTTAAAAATACTAAAAACCAAAGGAGTATGGATTGAGATTACGAATCTAGTAATACCTGGATACAACGATCGGGAAGAGACTATTCGCGAGATGTGCATATGGATTAAAGAGAATCTCGGAGAGGATGTTCCTTTGCATTTCACAAGATTCTTTCCCATGTATCTTATGAACTCTCTGTCTCCCACACCTGTTTCGACCCTGGAAAAAGCAAGAGAAATAGCAATTTCGGTGGGTCTTTCTTATGTCTATTTAGGCAACGTGCCAGGGCATTTAGGTGAAAATACGTACTGTAAGAGATGCAAAAGAGCCGTTCTGAAAAGATCAGGATTTAACCTTCTTGAGAACAACCTAAAGGATGGTAGATGCAAGTTTTGTGGGCAAGAAATAAAGGGTATATGGAAGGCTTAAAAAAGTGATTTTTGTATTTCTTCTATTCTTTTTCCTTTCAAACCCAAACGCCCTGGGTCAAGATGTAAAAAGGCCAAATGTGGCCGGTCTTTTTTATCCCAAAGAAAGAAAAGCTCTGGAAGAAATGATTGAAAATCTTCTGATGCAGGCGGGTAACAAAAAGACCAAAGGAAAAATAATCGGACTTATATCACCTCATGCGGGATATGAATACTCCGGAAATGTGGCTGCTTACGGATTTACCGAAATACGGGGGCTACCATACAAAACGGTTTTCATATTCGGACCGAGCCATCACTTTCCTCTAAAAGGTGCATCCATTATTCCATCAGGTTTTTTTGAGACCCCGCTTGGGAGAGTAGAAATAGACGTCCAGTTTGCAAAAAGAATCATGGAGCGTTGCAAATTTGTAAAACATATACCCCTCGCTTTTGAAAAAGAACATTCTTTAGAAGTCCAGATCCCATTTTTGCAGAGGACACTTAAAGATTTCAGAATCGTTCCCATTGTCATGGGTGATATGACCTTAGAAGAACATATGCTTATCGCGAGTGTCTTAGACGACATTTATGAAAAAAACGAAGGTCAGGTCCTTTCCATTTTTTCTACTGATCTCTCACATTTTCACTCGTGTGAAACAGCAAGAAGGATAGATACCGAAACCGTAAATTTAATAGAGAAATCTGACATTAGAGCTCTTATCGAGGGTTTAAGATCCGGAAAAGTGGAGATGTGTGGGTTTCATCCCGTAATACTTTCTCTTATCCTTTCCGATATGAGAATTTGTGAAATAGTACCTTTAAAATATGGCACTTCGGCAGATTCAGGGGGGCCTAAAGACCGTGTTGTGGGGTATCTTTCCGCATCTATCACCGAACCAGCAGAAAAACCAGAACTCACATGGAGTGAGAAAAAACTCCTCCTCAAGATAGCCAGAACTACACTTACCGAGTATGTGAAAAAGAGAAATAGACCCAAATTTAACGTAAAGGAGGCGAGGCTAAACGAGAAAGAGCCTGTTTTCGTCACGCTAACAAAAAAGGGGGAGCTAAGAGGATGTATGGGTCACACAAAGCCCTTATTTCCCCTTTTTCAAGCGGTATGCGAGATGACCATAAATGCCTCCTGCTACGACCCCAGATTCAATCCTGTCTTGGAGGAAGAGCTGAAAGATATAGAAATAGAAATATCTGTCCTCGGTCCGTTTAAAAGACTTAGAAATCCTGAGGAAATAGAAATAGGTAAGCACGGATTGTGTACAGTTATTGGAAATCATAGGGGACTTTTACTTCCGCAGGTTGCACAAAAATTCAAGTGGGAAAAAACGGAGTTTCTGAGACAAACGTGTTTAAAAGCAGGCTTAGAGCCTAATGCATACCTTCACAAGGAAGCTAAAGTGTATTTTTTTAAAGCCTATTCCTTCTCTGAGGGTAACTTAAGATGAATTTAAAGGAAATTTTGGAAAAATACAGAGATTCCGTGATTGACAAATGGATCGCGAAACTGAAAAGTGAAGTAAGTGAAAGGTATAGTAAAAGACCTATAGAGGAGCTCTTCATAACTGTAAGTGCGGCCTACGATGCCAGTACGTATGTGCTTCTATTTGATGATTATTCAAAGATAGATTGCCACATAGAGTGGATCACAAGAGCGAGGCTTCATGGTGGTTTCACTCTCTCTGAAGTTCAGCACGCATACGAGTTTGTGAGAGAGCTTCTTGTACCAGTATTTCTTAAAAATTTGAAAGGTCCAGAGCTTGAAGATGCCCTCATTAAACTAAACAAATGCACCTTTTACACCATAACCCAGTTTAGTAAGAACTTTCAATCCTTACATGAAAGTAAAATAAAGGAACATGCTCAGAATTTGGAAAGGATTGTTGAGGAAAGAACAAGGGAATTAGTAGAATCCGAATCAAAATATAGAACACTTGTTGAAGACATAAACGACGGATACTTTGTAAATCAAGACGGTTTAATAGTCTTTGCAAATAAGGCTTATTGTGAGATGCACGGTTATCACCCTTCAGAGGTCATAGGAAGACCTTACCACGATTTTATAGCTTCCGAACATCTGGATTTTGTGAAGAGCTTATACGAAGAGAGAATAAACAAAGGAGAGGCGCCCGAGCTATACGTTTATTTAAGAAAGCATAAAAACGGTAAATGTTTTCCAACAGAAAATAAGGTCAAAATCATAGAATACAACGGACGCAGGGCAGTGGCAGGTATATGTAGAGATATCACTGAAAGGGTTGAGATGGAAAGAAAGATAAGGGAGACAGAAAATCTAGCTCATATTGGAAGACTTACGACCTCTTTAGCACACGAAATAAGAAACCCTTTGTCGTCAGTAAAACTAAACGTACAAATTCTTAAAAAGAATCCCAAAATAGATGGAAACGATAGAAGACGAATCGAAATAGTGGCTAATGAGATTACTAGACTAGAACGCATTCTTACAGAAATGCTAGACTTCGCTAGACCCATAAGACTGAAACTTGAAGAGGCGGACCTGAACCAGATAGTTGAGTCTAGCATAGATGTAGTGGAAGTGAAGGTAAAAGAAAAAGGGCTAATCATAAAGAAAAAATACTCAAAAAACCTCCCTATCCTTTATCTTGATAAGGACATGATTGAACAGGCAGTGATAAACATACTATTGAATTCGATAGACGTACTTGACAGGGGAGGCAAAATAACAGTCCAAACCAGGATGGCAGATGAGAATGGTTCGGTAGCCCTCGACATCTACGATAATGGCCCGGGTATAGAAAAAGATGTTCTTCCTTTTATATTCGACCCTTTTTTCAGTAACAAAAAGAAAGGAACTGGGCTTGGCCTTTTTAACGTCAAAAGGATTATAGACGCACACGGTGGAAAAGTGGAAGCTCACCCTGGGAAAAAAAATGGGGTACACTTCTCCATATTACTTCCACGTGAGGGATTGTGATGAAAAATACGATACTCATAATAGACGACGAAGAACCTATACTAGAATCTCTCGAGATGTATTTCAGTGAGAAAGGATTTAACGTTATATGTGCCAAAACCGCAGAAGAAGGTATGCATAAAACTCTATTATTCGATCCGGATCTTATCATTCTCGATGTAAGACTACCCGATCAGGATGGGCTGGAATTGATAAAAAGACTAAAAGAAAAAAAGAAGGATACTCAAGTCATAATAATAACCGCTTTTCATGACATGGAGACGACCATTAAAGCGGTCAAAAGAGGCGCCTACGAATACATTCCAAAACCTCTAGATATAGAAGAACTTGACTCTGCTGTATGTAAGGCCCTAAAGGCAGAAGAAAAAGTCAAAGAAAAAAATGGCCTAATCATTGAGAATCCCTCAACTCATGAGCGAGGTAAACTCATAGGTAAAAGCAAAGCTATGAAGGAGATATTTAAAGCTATAGGTATCCTCTCAGAAAACAGAGTTACGGTACTTATAGAAGGTGAGACGGGTACAGGGAAAGAACTCATAGCGCAGGCTATCCATTACAACAGTCCATTTAGAGATCATCCATTCATTCCTATTAACTGTTCTGCAATAGTGGGAACGCTTCTTGAAAGTGAACTTTTCGGTCATGAGAAAGGGTCGTTCACAGGTGCCCATTCCACAAAAAGGGGAAAGTTTGAGCTCGCCGGAGACGGCACAATATTTCTGGATGAGGTAAGCGAGATACCTTACGAATTACAGGCAAAGCTTTTAAGATTCTTACAAGAAAAGGAATTCGAAAGAGTTGGAGGAGAAAAAACTTTAAAGTCCAACGCCAGAGTAATAGCTGCAACTAATAAAAGTCTCTCCCAACTTGTAAGGGAAGGAAAATTTAGAGAGGATCTCTATTATCGGCTATCTGTAGCGAAGATTGAAGTGCCCCCTCTAAGAAAAAGAAAATCAGATATACCTTTGCTTGTTGAATATCTCATAGGCAGAATAAACTGCGAATTGAAGAGGAATATAAGAAAGGTAGAGGAGCGGGCAATTCAAAGAATGATGGAGTATGATTGGCCCGGAAATGTCAGAGAATTGGAGAATGTTTTAACGAGAATAGCAATTGAGCTGAGAGAAGAAATAATAACAGAAGAGCATATTATTCCCCTGCTTGAGGGTAAAGGAACGGATCAAAAAGGCAGTGTCGTGGGACATCTTCTGAGTCTATCCGCCGTTGAAAAAGAACATATAAGAAGGGTCTTAGAATATACCGGATGGCATTTCGGCAAAGCATGCCAGATTCTTGGGATATCCAGACCCTCCCTTAGAAAAAAAATAAGGGAATATAATCTACAGAAGGAAAAAAATAATCTGTTGGCATTCTGATTGCAAGTCGCAATTGGTATGAAAACGCTAAAAGAGATAAAAAGAGAGCACATTATGACCGTTTTGAAGAGTACAGGATGGGATATAAAAGAAGCCAGTAAGATACTCAAGGTGAAAGAGACCTATCTAAAGAGAGAGATAGAAAAGATGAAAAAAGAGATGAAAGTATCTTTCAAAGATTGAAAGATTCTTTTAATCAGCACAAACTGTCACTTAAGACTGACCATTGATATCTATCTGGCACATAACTTGCTTTTGGTTAGATTAAAAAATTGGGGGGTTATCATGAGAAGGCTTATCGGATCGTTACTTATAATCTCTTTTCTCTTTTTTACGGGAAGTTACTCTTATTCAGCTGAGAAACCAATAACTATTGGTGCCCCACTTGCTACTGCTTTTCTCTATGGATGGGTAGCTGAAAGAGGAATAAAGCTCGCAGTTGAAGAGATCAACGCAAAGGGTGGTGTAAACGTCGCTGGAAAGAAAAGATCTTTCAAGGTAGAGGTGATTGATACAAGGGATCTGGAACCAGGGGTACCAGTGAGCGAAGCACTTCTTGCAGTTGAAAAACTTATTCTTGAAAAAAAAGCTGACTTTCTTATTGGTGGACCTGTTAGGTCAGAAGCAGCACTTGCGGCAATGGATATTGTAAGTAAGTATAAAAAGATAAGCATTATCACTACAGGCGTTCTCACACCGCTTCTTACCCAAAAAGTAGTCGAGAACTATGACAAGTATAAATACACCTTCAGAAACACAAATCACGTGGGAAATATGATGAAGGAATTCATAACCTTTTTGGACGAGATCCAAAAACCATTCGGTTTTAAAAGTGCATACATAATGGTTCAGGATGTTGAACACGCACGAAGAGGTGGGGAAGTCATGAAAAAAGCTCTCTCTGAGAAAGGTTGGGAAGTAATTGATATGAAAATATATCCCACAGGGACAACTGATTACTCTGTGGGACTCGCCGATGCTAAAAACAAAGGCGCAGACATACTCTTCCTATGGATGGATATGCCTGAAAGTGCCATTCTACTTAAACAGTGGTCCGATTTAAAAATGAAAGCTTTACCGATAGGCTTCGTTTGCGCTGCAGAACAACCGGGATTTTGGAAAGCCACAGGTGGTAAAGGTGAATATCTTATAGTAAACGTCGTAAATGGAGGAAATGCTCCTGGTAATATAACTCCGTGGACTATAAAGTTTGTAGACGCATACAAAAAACGTTGGGGACTCGAACCTGAGGGCTATGGAACATCCTCTAGTTATATGGCCGTCTATCAGCTAAAAGAAGCTATCGAAAAAGCAGGCTCTATAGATTCTGAAAAAGTGGTTACTGCCCTTGAGGATCTGGACATGGTGGGTGTTTATGGTAGGATGAAATTTGATAACAAATCACATCAGATAATACCTTCATTTAATCCTAAAGAAGGCGCGGTTACATGCATATTCCAATGGCAGGCCGGAAACAGAGTCCAGGTTTTTCCTTCGACAGTGGCACAAGGAAAAGTGATGCTTCCCCCGTGGGTAAAAAGGTAAGGAATTAAAATGCACATACTAGTGTACGGTGTTATAAACAGTATCACTCTTTCACTTATATCCCTTGGGTTTGCACTTGTTTACAGTATAAGTAGGGTCCCAAACTTCGCTCATGGGGCCTTATACATTACGACGGGATACATAGTCTGGCTGTTCATAAATAAAATCACAGGGTTCCCTTATCTTTTGGCAATAATTCTGGGAATTTCCATAAGCGGAATAATAGGTGCGCTCATTTACAGACTCATTCTTATTAGGATAAGAGGTATGGAAATATCAGAGATCATAGCTACATACGCCATTGGTGTAGCTATACTAGAAGGCCTAAGATGGGGAGGACTAAGAGGAATGACATTCACTCTCCCTGTTTTCATTTCTGGATCAACAGAGATCCTAGGTGTTACTGTTGACTTCCAAAGAATAGTTGTTGTCGTGTGTGGTGCTCTTACTTTTCTATTCTTATATTTTTTTACCCACCACACCAGGGTAGGCCTAGCTCTAAGAGGTATCGCTCAGGACGAAAGAGCGGCCATGATGTTAGGAATAGATTCGGATTTAACCGCTATACTTTCTCTTGCCATAGGCTCTGCTTTAGCTGGGTTTGCAGCTCTACTTCTCTTGCCCCTAGGAAACATAATTGTTGAGGCTGGATATAGCGTTCTTATTTTTGCGGTTGCCGTATGTGTTATTGGGGGACTGGGAAGTCTTTTGGGAACCGTTATAGCTTCATTCATAATAGGCTTCGCACAGATACTTACTGATAAGTACCTCTCAACTCATTATCAGATGGTTGTAGCCCTTTTAGCAATTATAATCACCCTTATAGTTAAACCGTCAGGACTATTTGGTAAGCAAAAGGAACTAGAGGAGCGGGTTTAAAATGGAACAGTTAAGAAGGGAAAGGCTTGACAGAAGTTTAAAGGTGAGAACAGAAGGTATTTACGCCATTTCGGCTTTTGAGGAAATACTCTATCTTTTGGGTCCAAGGCTCCTATTTATCGTCGGAATTTTAATTCTTCCTTTCATCCTTGAGGCTGCACCTTACTGGAAGCGCGTAATAAACATCATGTGTGCATATGCCATAATCGCTATAAGCTTTGATTTTCTCTCGAATTTTGTTGGACTTGTCTGTTTGGGAGGCGCGCTTTTCACCGGAATTGGAGGTTACTTCACAGCCATATATAACCACTATTTCTCTTTTCCGATGTATCTCTCTATTCCTTTGGCTGCAGTAAGCGGGGCTCTTTTCTGCACAGTTGTGCTTTTGCCTGCCCTTCCACTACGGGGTGTTTACTTTGCGATTGTTACCCTCATGTATCCTCTCCTATTCTCTAGGATTATTGAAGCGCTTAACATACTGGGCGGAACGAATGGGATTTCAGGAATCCAGAGTTTTCCCAATCCTTACATTGAACATTATACGGTTATTCTAATATTACTTTTCTTTCTCTTTGGCCTTCGAAGATTTGTCAATGAAGATATTGGGCTCGTTTTCAGGGGGGTAAAGGATAACGATCAAGCGGTGAAGGCCTCAGGCATAAATGTAACTACAATAAAAATTTACGCTGTTTTTATAGCTTCCCTCATGGGATGCTTCTCTGGTGCCTACATTGCTCACCTTTACATGTGGGCTGGTCTTTCCCTTTTTGCTCTAGATTTTTCAATAATACCGATCGCTTCAACTGTTATAGGCGGTGGTGGAACTTTAATCGGAGCAGTAATAGGAAGTTTTATCCTAGTTCCACTTTCTGAGATTTTGAGAGAAGCAGGTACCCTGAGAATAGTGATTTATTGCGTAGTCCTCACCCTATTTATCGTGTTCAAGAGTGAAGGTCTTATGATCTACTTACAGCGGAAATACCATCAGTTTGAAAGGTGGGTAAAGGTATGAAGGAAGAGATAATTCTTTCTGTAAGTAATCTCTCCAAATCGTTTGGAGGTTTAAAGGCCCTAATCGATGTGAGCTTTCAAGTGAAAAGGGGGGAGATATTTGGGATAATAGGTCCCAATGGATCGGGAAAAACAACACTCATCAACTGTATCACAGGTTTCATAAAACCAGATTCAGGAAAAGTACATTTCAAGGACAGGGATATAACTGGTTTTAAGCCCCATAAAATAGCTCATATGGGTATAGCTAGGACATTTCAGATAATGAGACCTTATTACTCACTTCCTGCATACAAGAATCTAATTGTTCCCCTCTGGTCTCCCAGAGCCAAGAAACTAGGAGGATGGAGAGGGGGAGGAAAACACGGAGATAGAGATACCGTAGCTGTTGACATCCTTGAAGAAATCGGCTTTGAAAGGGACTCAAGGGTTCCTTACAAACTTGCCTCTACCCTCCCCACAGGTTATCAAAAGAGGTTAGAACTTGCCAGATGCATAGCCCTGAGACCGGAAGTGATATTTTGTGATGAGGTGTTTTCAGGTCTAAGCATGAGTGAGATAGCAGGAATGATACCTCTAATAGAAAAGATGAAGATGGAGGGCATAACTCTTATAATGGTTGAACACAGACTCAGAGAGTTATTCCGAGTCGCTGATCGAGTCATGGCATTGAATTTTGGAGAAAAGATCGCAGAAGGAGATCCGCATGAGGTAATCGAGGATAAAAGGGTCAAGGAGGCATACCTTGGAAGTGAAGGAATCTAATAGGAGAGTCTTAGAAGCGAAGGAACTTATGGTTTTTTATGAAAATATGCTTGCACTAAACAACGTTACTCTTCACTGTGAAGAAGAAAGTATTCTGGGAGTTTTCGGATCGAACAGCGCAGGAAAAAGTACTCTCATGTATACACTATCTGGCATAATTCTTGATATCAAATACAAAGAGGAGATGAAAGGTGGGGAAAGGATATCGGTTTTTGGCAAAATAACCTTTGAGGGGAAAGATATTACCTCCTTAAAACCCCATGAAAGAGCGAGACTTGGCATCATTTTGTGTCCAGAAAGAAGAAGAATCTTTCCAGAAAGTTCTGTTCTCGAAAATCTGTTCATAGGGTCGTATCTCGCAAGAAAGGAAAGAGAAGAAAACCTTGAATACGTACTTAATCTCTTTCCCAGACTCAAAGATCATTTAAAAAGACAAGGGGGTTTCTTAAGTGGCGGCGAGCAGCAGATGCTGGCAATAGGAAGAGCGCTTATGGCAAATCCCAAAATGCTTCTTCTTGATGAGCCACTACTGGGCTTGAGTCCAGCGTACCAAGAAATTGTGATAACAGGTATTAAGCAGATTAGAGACACGAGAAAGATAACTATAATAGTGACAGAACAGTACGCAAGGCCCGTATTACCGATTATCGATTATGGATATATTTTAGAAAACGGTTCTAGTGTTCTCTCGGGGACAAAAGAAGAACTATTAGACAATCCGGATGTAAAGTCGGCGTATTTCGGTGTTTAGGGGGCAAAAAATGAGGGAATATACTTTCACCGGATTCGAAGATTCAGCAAAAAAATACCCGTCTAATGTGGCGCTTATTTACCTGGGCGAGAAGTTCACATATTATCAGCTTAAAAAGCTCATCGATAAATGCGCCTCGGGACTATTTAAGTTAGGGGTGAAACCCGATGATAGGGTTATGCTTTACATCCCTAACACCCCTCAGTGGATAATAGCGAATTATGCCATAAATAAAATAGGTGCATGTGTAGTTCCTGTTTCTCCCATATATACCGCATATGAGATTGAATATATGGTTAGGGATGCAGGGATAGAAACAATAATATGTCTAGATACGAATTTTGTCTATGTAAAGGAAGTGATGGAAAGAACACAAATTAAGAGGGTTCTTGTAACCACATTTGTGGATTTTCTGCCTAGCTGGAAAAAGATCGTAGGCTATTTATTTAACAAAATCCCGAAAGGCAACGTGGAAAAGAGTGAAAAAGTATATTCCTTAAAGAGGGTAATAATGGATGGGGAAGATGACCCGCCTAAAGTTGCGATAAATCCAGACAGAGATCTAGCCTATATAATGTACACAGGTGGAACAACCGGTTTTCCTAAGGGTGTGCCAGGCAATCATACAGGTGAAGTCTCATACATCCGGGACATTATGGAAGACGTACTCAAAGGCTATGTGGATGAAGGGAGAGATGTAGTACTCATGGTAAACCCCCTTTTCCACATAATGGCAAAAGGCTTTTGCATAGCTTTCGGCTTCAATTACGGTAACACTGTTGTCCTCATGCCCCTTCCCGAGGTTGACCCAATTCTGAAAGCGATTGAAAGATATAGAGTTAAATGGATGTTAGGAGTTCCTGCTTTATACAGGATGATACTTGAAAATGACAGATTGGACCAGTATGATTTGAGCTCCCTGAAATTCTGTTATTGTGGTGGAGATGTCTTGCCCGTCGAAGTTTTTAGGAAATGGAAGGAGAGATACGGGATCCCCATCTATCAAGTCTATGGTTCAACAGAAGCGGGACACGTGGCTTACAGTCTCCTAAATAAGGAACCGAAACCAACAGTGGTTGGATCTCCGTTGAAATCGAGAAAATGCATTGTAGTTGATAGTGAAACGCTTGATAAATTAAAACCGGGTGAAGTGGGAGAACTCTTAGTAACGTCCCCATACACCATAAAGGAATACCTTAATAAACCTGTAGAGACGAGAAATTCTTATGTGAGTCTAAACGGTGAGGTTTATTACAGAATGGGAGATTACGTTAAGATGAACGATGACGGCGAGCTCGAATTTGTGGAAAGAACTGCAGACATAATAAAGTATAAGGGTTATAGGGTGTCTGCCTCTGAAGTGGAAGCGGTATTGCAAGACCACCCAACAGTGATAGGGGCCTGTGTAGTTGGTGTACCTGATCATAAGGTAGGTGAGAGAATAAAGGCAATTGTTGTATTGAAAGAAGATGCCAAAGGCATAGGAAGTTCAGAACTTATAAAGTGGTGTAGAGAGAGGCTCGCACCGTATAAGGTACCTCAATACATTGAATTCAGGGATATGCTTCCAAAATCTAAAGTAGGAAAACTGTTACGCAGAGAAATCAGAGACGAGGAAAAAAGGAAGCTGGAAAAAGAGAAACGAAAAAGAAACGGCTAAGATTTATCCTCATTATAAACTATAAATTTCGCATCTCCTTCCGCAACAACATTACCTTCTTTATCCTTGATAGAAGCCTTAGCTTCTACTAATCTTGACTTTACTAAAATCGCTGTCGAACTAACAGAGAGTTTTTCTCCTGTTTTTACCGGTCTTCTAAACCGAACGTTCATTTTTGCAGTGTATGCCTTAAGGCCTAAGGATAAGGTAGCATAGGCGCAAGCTTCGTCTATGATTGCAGATATGATCCCTCCGTGAACTATGCCCCTGTAACCTTGGTACTCCTTCTCTAGTTCAAATTCAGCCTCGGCGTATCCATTTTCGTATCTAAAACCAATTCTTAAACCCTTGGGGTTTGCCTTTCCACAGATGAAGCAGTAATCATCAAGTATGAGCATGTTTTAATCCTCACTGAATCTTTACCACTTTTTCTGAAACCCAGCCGTACCTACCACCTAACAACTCTATCATAAACCATTTCTCTCCTTTTTCATCCTTTTCTTCGTCTAGTATTTCAATCCTTTCGTCTCGCATAAGTACAGCTATCCTCTGTGACCTCAAACTAGGTGAGACTCTTACATTCGCGCCAGTTACCTTTATCACTGCTTCTTTTACTTCTTTGGTTTCTTTCTCCTCTTTTTGATACCCAGAAAGATCCACTTGGAAAGATGGAGGCTCCTTAACTATAATCACCGGCTCAGGTATTTCATATCTAAACTCCCTATTCTTCTTGTGAACATAGAGTGTCATTAGAACAAGCGGGATTAGTAAGAAAATCAGAGTCATCACAAATCCTTTGGATAAAAATCGTTTTTCACTTTTTTTCCCATAAAGTTCTATTTTTTCTTCCGCCTTATTTTCATCCTTTCGAGCTTTTACTCTCTTTACTTTCTCGTTCATATAAGGAAGCGCTTCTCCTTTTCCTCCTATTATTTCCATCGCCTTAACCACTTCCTTCTCACCTATTTTGTTGGCCAGGTTGCTGTAACCTACAAGGAGAGAAACATCAGAGACTGCTAGAATGGTTCGAGGACAACCACCTGATACGCGATGAATAAGAGCTATCGCGTCTTTAGTGTAAATGTTGTCACGGCTACAGCCGGCTTTTCTTATCCTAAAATTAAGAAAGTTTCTGGTTTCTTCAAGACTCAGTGGCAAAAGATAGTACCTCACTGGCAATCTTTGCCAGAATTCCTTCATCTGAGATAACATACCCCAGAGAGGTTTTTGCCCAGATATTATGAATGTGTGAAGATAATTTTCCTTGTAGGTCATATTGATCAACATACGGAGTTCCTGAAGAATGGCTGGATATTCCCTTAACATGTGAGCCTCGTCTACCACTATTATGCATTTTCCACCTCTATCGAAAAGATCTGAGAGTCCTTCCTTTATAGCTACCAGATTCTTAAGCTTATCATCGTAAGGCTCGTTACCTATTAACTCTCTTGCTATCTGGGCTATCATCTGTTCAGTTGTAAGTAGAGGATACTCAATTAGTGCAAATTTAAATGTTTCTCCGTACGTATCCTTCATCTCCTGAATCAATTTTAAAAGGATGGTTGTTTTACCAAGCCCCGCCTCATCTGAGACAAGAATTACCCCTCCTTTCTGGGTTTTAACTGCGTATCTTAGCATTTGCAGACATTCGAAGTACTGACCACCTTCATAGAACATAGAAGGCTGTGGCGAAAGCATGAAAGGATGGGTCTCAAAACCCCAATATTTTAAGTACTCTTCTAAGGCTTGCATTGTCTGCATGGTGAATACCCCACCTTTATTGCATCAAATCTACTTCTGAAAACAATTCTGTTATTTTCGCTAACTTTTTCGCCGTACTTGCAGCTTGGCCTATGAAATACGTACGTCCTCTTGTTACCTATATAGTAACTTTCAGTGTCCGGCTTTTTTTCCTGCCAAAGTCCCTTTTCTTCCTTCATTGCCTTCTCTTGAAGTGAAAGAAAAAGGTCTTTATACCGAACGTTTGGAGGCTTGACAATCGCCCTGGCATATCCCTGTCTTATAAGCTCAGCGTTAACAAAAAGATTTTTTACATACACATATGCAAGGGTTCTACCATTAGGGTCTATCCTTTCAATATCGTATTCGAGCCTTACCTTTTTGAGAAATACAAGCTTCTTGTTATATTGAGCAGCCTGTCTTGCATAAAATTCACTAACACCTTCTTTCGTTCTTAGTTCAGGTGCATCCACTCCTATGTACCGCACTATTTCGCCATTATCCAGTTGAATTGTGTCACCGTCTATTATTTTTGTCACGATAAACTCTTTTGCCTGTGCGGGGTATAAAAAAACAGAAAAAATGATTAGGGCACAGATGATCGCTTTCATTATACTTTTAAAACTCGATCCTTACGCTTTTTGGGGGCTCCAGATTTAAACTGACTATAATCTCTGAAACTTTTAGTACTTCCCTTGTCTCCTTTTTACCATCCAGTAATGAGTATAGCTCGTCTTTGGGTATGTTAAAATGTGCGTACTCGATAAAACCACCGTATTCTTTGCATTGGCTAAAGTCTCTCACTGGCCAGTATAAACCAAAGGATAATCCGTCTAAGTCTTTTACATCACTTCTTTTTATATGACTTAGGTATTTTCGAAGATGAATGTAAACTATTTCTGAAAGCCTTTTTTCCGGGTCCGTAGTATTCACATCAAATCTGATTTCTTTAGGTCTTATAAACACCATAAGGTAATATAGAGTCTTATCGTGTTCGTCCTTTATGGGCATTATTCCTAATCCATCCTTTACAAAGTTTATACCTAATTGGCTGAATCGGGAATAAATCTCCTTGATAACCTTCTCATTCGAGATGTGTATGTGAACTGCCTCGCGACTAGCATATTGGGTTTTTATAGCCTCACTTTCAACGGTTGCCATATAAACTGGTCCGGAAGCGCATGAATAAACCAACAAAATAAGCACAAAAAGAAACGAAATATTTTTCATCCTTCCCCTTTCTTTAAAATATTGAGAATCTCTTCAAGATCCGTCTTTATATCTTCCAAAATGTCTTTTCTTGAAGCAAGGTATTTTTTTGCCCCATCTATGGTGAATCTGTCTTCATAAAGAAGTTTTTTTATCTTTAGGATTGTCTCGAGATCGCTCTTTCTATAGAGTCTGTGACCTTTGGGACTTTTTTTTGGCCTTATGTTTTTAAACTCTTGTTCCCAGTATCTTAGTACGTGAGGCTTTAATCCTGTTATGTCACATACTTCTTTAATTCTGTAAAAGAGTCTCTCAGACTTCTTTTCTATCATTTATTTCTGATTCATGGCTTCCTTCAACACCTGGCTCAGTTTGAAATTGAGGACTCTTCTTTTGGAGATGATCATCTCTTCCCCTGTTTTGGGATTCCTTCCTTTTCTCTCCTTCTTATCCCTTAAAACGAAGTTCCCAAAACCTGAAATTTTCACATTTTCCCCCCTTGATAGGGCCTCTTTAATTATGTCAAAAAGAGACTCAACGATGTTTGCACATTCCCTTTTTGAGTATCCAAGTCTTTCGTAAAGATCATTTATTATGTCTGCCTTTGTCATCCTATGCCTCCTTTTTAGGTCCTCAAGTCCACTCCCTTTATTTGGGTTAATTCCCTTATTATTATTTCCTGGAGGAGATCTATCTCTTCATCTCTAAGTGTTCCTTCGTAAGATTGGAAGAATACTCTAAAAGTCACGCTCCTTCTTTCCTTTCTAAACACATCAAAAACAACTACAGACGTTATAAGGTCCGAAATAGCCTTTATTTTGTCTGTTAAGTGTCCCACGGCAATTTCTTCCGAAACGTAGAAGGAAAAATCTCTAAATGCATAAGGATACTTTGAAATTGGTCTGACCTTTCGGTCTACATCGGCTAGATCCACTATCGCATCGAAGTCTAATTCGGCTATGAAAAGCCTTTGCTCTATTTCGTAAGCTTTTAGGACCTCTTCTCGCAATTCTCCAATCCAGCCTATCCTTGTCCCGCCGACTGAGATGTCCGCAGAATCTGTGTTCACCAGAAATGTTTCTTTTGTCTCTGTTAGGGAGAACTTAAGGCCCAGTGTTTGCATTAGACCTTCTAGTACACCTTTTATATCAAAAAAATCGTACTCCGTAAACCTTTCTCTCCAGAATAAGTCTCTTTCTTTTCCTGTCATAGCAAAGGCAAGTGACTTTTTTTGCAAAGGAAGAGTATTCTCCTCATCGAAGAAAATGTGGCCAAATTCAAAAACCCTCAGATTTTTCTCTCCTCTTTTGGTATTGTAACCTACAGTCCTTAAGATACCCGGAGAAAGAAAAGTCCTCATGAAAGAAAACTCTTTAGAGATTGGATTCATTATTCGGATAGGCTTCCCTCTTTTATCTGATCTTCCGATTAAAAACGCGGATATATCTTTTTCCCCAAAAAAGGAAAAGTTTATTATTTCGTAAAATCCCGCCCCAAAAAGATATTCTCTAGTTATTTTTTCTATAACTTCCCTCTTTGTGCTTTTTAATCTTTTTAGCTCTATTACTGGAAGTGTCTCGGGAATCGTCTCATACCCTTTTATGCGTGCAACCTCTTCCACAATGTCCATATACTCATTCAGGTCGTGTCTAAATGAAGGTATCTCAAAAAGAAATCCCGCCTCATCTTCTTTTTTCGCATTTATATAAATCGACTCAAGTGTATCTTTTATCACTTTTTTTTCAAAGTTGGTTCCGAGAACTTCATTAAGCCTTCCAATGTTCACATAAATTGTTTTTTTATCTCTTTCTTTTTTTGTTTCCAGCTTGCCCCCAATTACTCTTCCTCCTGACAGTTTTTCCATAAGATAAATTGCCCTTTTTGACGCATAGTCCACCCCATCCATGTCTATCCCTTTTTCAAACCTCAATGATGCTTCAGACCTTATACCCATCCTTCTGGCCGTCCTTCTAATGAAAAAGGGATTAAAAAACGCACTTTCGAGAGCCACAATCTTAGTCGTATCCCTTATTTCCGAGTTTTCGCCACCCATTATCCCTGCTATAGCTACAGGTCCCAACCCATCGCATATGAGTAAATCACCTGGATGTATCGCCCTTTCTTGACCATCTAAGGTTCTAAAAGTAAAGTTGTCAGTCGAGACTCGCACCTCTATCTTTCTTTCACGTAAAAGCTCATAATCGAAAGCATGAAGAGGCTGCCCTAGCTCAAGCATCACATAGTTTGTAATATCCACAACAGAATTTATAGGTCTCATTCCGCACTTTGAAATCCTCCATCTCATCCAATATGGAGCCTGGGTGATTTTCACATCTTCTATCATTCTCAGGACGTATCTAGGACACGCATCTAGGTCCAACACATTAAGACTTATGTAATCCTTAATATCTTCGCCTTTATCTTCCATCTTAAAGTCCGGTAATCTAATTTTACTCTTTGTTATGGATGCTACCTCTCTTGCTATTCCCAGAATCGAAAGAAGATCTCCTCTGTTTGGCGCACAATTTACATCAAGAATAAAATCTTTCGTCCAAGAGAGATTTTCGAGCAAAAATCCAACCTCGACTTCATCTGGAAGAATAAATATGCCACTTTCGTCTTCTGATAAACCGAGCTCTTTTTCTGAACAGAGCATACCTTCAGAGAAAACCCCTAGAATTTCTCTTTTCTCTATAATGATATTTCCCGGAAGACGTGCACCTAATCCTGCAAATGCCACTTTCGAATTAAGAAAAACGTTCTTTGCACCACAGACTACTTGAACCAACTTTTCTCCAGTATCTACTTTTACAATTTTTAGATCAGGCCTTTTTGGATGTTCTGAAACCTGGGCAATCCTTCCAACTGTTACTCCCCTGAACTCTGGGCTTATTTTCTCTATAGATTCGACTTCCAAACCTACAAGGGTAAGTTTTTCCGCTAGAATCTCTGGTTCTGGAAGATTGTCAACAAATTCTCCCAGCCACTCGTAAGGAACTCGCATGTCTCCACCTTTTAACTAAAATTGTGAAAGAAATCTGAGATCGTTGTAATAAAACTGCCTTATGTCGTCAATACCGAACTTTATCATTGCTATTCTTTCTACACCCATGCCAAAAGCAAACCCGGTAACCTCTTCGGGATCGTAGCCAACATTTCTTAGAACTTGGGGATGAACCATTCCCGAGCCTAATATTTCAAGCCATCCCGTGTCTTTACAAACTCTACAACCTTTTCCCTCACATATAACACAACCTATATCAACCTCAGCGGATGGTTCTGTAAACGGAAAATAACTTGGCCTAAATCTAACAGCCACGTCTTCCCCAAACATCTCTCTTGCAAAAACTGTCAAAATGCCTTTAAGATCAGAAAACCTCACATTTTTATCAACCATCAGTCCCTCTACTTGATGGAACATAGGAGTGTGCGAGATATCCTGATCACACCTGTAAACCGCTCCAGGAGCTATTACCCTTATAGGAGGTTTTTTTGCTTCCATAGTTCTTATCTGGACCGGAGACGTATGAGTCCTCAAAACTACATCTTCCTTTATGTAAAATGTATCTTGCATATCCCGTGCCGGGTGATCCTTAGGAATGTTTAGAGCTTCAAAGTTATAATAATCCAACTCAACCTCCGGGCCCTCTGTTACTTCGAACCCCAAAGAGGTAAATATGCGAATTATCTCTTCAAACGTAATAGTGATAGGGTGTTTTTTTCCAACGAGAGGAATTTTACCTGGAAGGGTTATATCTATCTTTGAAGCACCTTCTTTTTTTCTTTTTCTTTTTTCTTCAAAGTCTATTTCTAGCTTTTTTATCCTTTCTTCGGTTTCTACTTTTAAGAGATTAAGTCTCTTTCCAAACTCTTTCCGAGACTCCTGCGGAATGTTCTTCATGTTCTCAAAAAGACTGGAAAAGAGCCCCTTTCTTCCCAGGAGTCTTATTTTTACATTGGCAAGATCATTCTCATCTTTGATAGCTTCTAGTTCTCTTTCGATCTGGCCTAATATCTCATCTAACTCCATCAGACACTCTCGATAGCCTTTACCTTTTGAACAAGGTTCTCAAACGCTTTAGGATCACTTACAGCCATATCCGATAATACTTTTCTGTTAAGATCGATATTCGCCAGTTTTAATCCGTGAATGAAGCGGCTGTAAGAGATACCGTGTGCACGACAAGCCGCATTGATCCTTAAAATCCAGAGAGATCTGAAGTCCCTCTTCTTTTGCCTTCTATGTCTGTAGGCGTAAAAGAGGGATTTAAAAACCGCCCGCTTAGCGACACTGTAAAGGTTCTTTCTTCTTCCGTAATAACCTTTCGCAAGCTTTAATAGTTTTTTTCTTCTTCTTCTTGCCTTGAATCCTCTCTTTGCCCTTGGCATCTTAACTCACTCCTTTTTGTTTGAATTTATTCTATGAATAGGGAAGAAGTCTCTTTACTCTTTTTACATCACTCGGGTGAACAGAATCAGGTTTTTTCAACCTCCTTTTACGAGTAGATGACTTTCCCGATAGAAGGTGGCTGTGAAATGCCTTCCTTCTAATTATTTTACCTGTTCCTGATATCTTTACTCTTTTTGCAATTCCTCTGTGAGTCTTTAATTTCGGCATCTTTACCTCCTTTCTCAAACCGGGGCAAAAACCATCACCATGTTTTTACCTTCAAGCTTAGGTTTTACTTCAAGATGGCCAACACCCTCAAGCATACTTGCTATCTTATTGGCAAGTTCCTCACCCATGTCAACCCTTAATATCTCCCTTCCTTTGAACATTATGACGACCTTTACCTTGTGTCCATCTTTTAAAAATTCTTTCATGTGTTTAACTTTGAAGTTCAGATCATGGTCCTCTATTTTCAATCCGACTTTTATCTCCTTTACATGAATTATAGTCTGCTTCTTTTTTGCCTCATGTGCCTTCTTAGCAAGCTGGTACTTGTACTTGCCAAAGTCCATTATTTTACACACAGGAGGTTGAGACTTAGGCGCAACTTCTACGAGGTCTAGATCCTTTTCCCTTGCTAATCTTAATGCATCGCCTATTGGCATAATTCCCAGCTGCTTTCCTGTCTCGTCAACAACTCTAACTTCTTTTGCCTTTATCTTTTCGTTTACATTTATCTCCCTTATATCTTTTACTATAACTTCACCTCCTGTTTTTTATGTCGTCCTTCAAAATTTCTATAAACTCGCTTACACTTACCCCTTTTATCTCTTTTTTACCTCTTGCCCTCACTGTTAATTTTTCCTCCTCGACTTCCTTTTTACCAATGATAAGCATGTATGGGATTTTCCTAAGAGTTGCCTCTCTAACCTTAAAACCAAGTTTTTCGTTCCTCAAATCAAGTTCTACCCTTATATCCTCCTCTAAAAGCTTCTCATAAACACGTTTTGCATAATCTTCCTGTTCTTCCGTTATGTTCAAAATTATGACCTGAACCGGAGAAAGCCACACGGGAAAGTTCCCTGCGTAATGCTCTATGAGTATACCTATAAATCTTTCAATAGCCCCCAGGATGACCCTGTGAAGCATAACAGGTCTTTTTCTTTTTCCGTCCTTATCTACGTAATAAAGATCAAACCTTTCCGGAAGTGCAAAATCGCATTGGATAGTAGCACACTGCCACTTTCTTCCCAAGGCATCCTTCAATTTAACGTCGATTTTCGGGCCATAAAAAGCTCCTTCTCCTTCGTTTACCTCGTATAATATTTCCATTTCTTTTAGAACTTCCCTTAAGATATTTTCTGCTTTCTCCCAGTCATCCAAAGATCCTATATATTTTTCCGGCCTTGTGCTTATCTCCAGCTCGTATTCAAACCCAAATATGGACATCACGTCTTTAACGAAATGTAAAATGTTCTTTATCTCGTCTTTCAATTGATCCTGTCTTAAGAAGATGTGGGCGTCGTCTTGAGTAAATTCTCTAACTCTCAAAAGGCCATGAAGAACACCTGACTTTTCAAACCTGTTGACGGTTCCAAGTTCAAAATATCGAAGAGGTAAATCCCTGTAACTCCTTATTGCAGATTTGTAAACCATTATGTGGGAAAGACAATTCATCGGTTTAATTCCGTACTCAACTTCATCTACTTTTGTAAAAAACATGTTTTCTCTGTAGTTTTCGTAATGGCCCGATCTTTTCCACATATCGAGTTTTAATATGTGCGGACCGTACACAAATTTGTAGCCTCTCTTTAGGTGTTCTTTTCTCTCAAAATCTTCAAGTATATACCTGATTATCGCTCCATTAGGATGGTAAATAACAAGGCCGGGGCCAACCTCGTCAGAAATGCTAAAAAGATCAAGCTCTTTTCCCAATCTCCTGTGATCTCTCTTCTTTACTTCTTCTAGGAAATTGAGATATTTTTTAAGGGATTCTTCATCAAAAAATGCTGTCCCGTATATCCTCGAAAGCATCTTATTTTTTTCGTCACCTCTCCAATATGCACCTGCTATGCTAAGAAGCTTAAATGCTTTGATCTTTCCCGTTGAAGAGACATGGGGACCTCTACAAAGATCTGTAAAATTCCCCTGAGAATACAAGGATACTTCTTCTTCTTCAATCTCATTCAATATCTCTACCTTGTAAGGCTCTTTTAGCTCTTCAAAAAGTTTTATTGCGTCGTTCTTTTTCATTACAGTTCGCACAATAGGCAAATCGCTGTTAACTATCTCCCTCATTTTCTCTTCAATTTTCGGAAGATCTTCCTCCGTAAACCCTGGCTCGTAATCAAAATCGTAATAAAACCCGTTTTCTATAGCAGGACCGATCGCTATCTTTGCCTCGGGATAAAGTTCTTTTACGGCCTGAGCCATCACGTGGGCTGTACTATGTCTTAAAACTTCGAGATTTTCCTGCAATTCTCTCCCCGATTTCTACAAACCTCCACAGTGATCCATAATTGACTGTTATTCTTACCATTTTGGCTCTTTGTTGTCAATCAAAGATTAAGAAATTAAGAGTCTACAGAACGTTTTGATCTTACAAAAAGGATGGTGTAACTGTTACATCAATCATAAGTTTTAATACTAAAGTTTTGATGAGTCAACCTTTTTTCCTATTGATTGCATCTATCTAGAAGAACTAAAATAATGTCCGAACTTGTGGGAGGAGTTATGGGTAAAAGAAATATTACCACAAAGATCCTTTTGGTATCAGTTTTTTTTGGTCTTCTATTTCTCCATAAACCAGCTTATGCTTCTTACGCATATGTTTCAGCACTATTCAAATGGGAAAACTTGAATATTTCAGGCAATATCCAATGGATAGAAAATGACAATTCCTACCCAAAGCACTCTTATGTCTACGGATATGCAAAAAACGATTCCGGGGAGAGTTGGGATGAAACTCAAAACTATGATTGGAACCAATTACAGTTAGCAATTTCTATCCCGCAGGCTCGAGCAAAAGCAGAGACAGGTTCCTATATTTCTTCCGAATCAATTGCGGGTCCCCATGGACAGATAAGACCATATTCTGAAAGTGTGGTTAGAAAGGAAGGTTATTTTACCTATCTTGAAAGTTCATTAGGAAATCTCACCGTAAGTATTCCTTATAAAGTGCGGGTCACTCTCTTTGCTTCTTCTGACCCAGGTTCGTATGCACGAGGTGATCTTAAAATGTCTTTTTATCTTAAAAACATAAACACGAGTTATGACACTCAATGGTCTTACAATCTCAGTAAGTATGTCAATTCAGGAGGTAGTTTTTCAAAAAACATAGACGACCTCATCACCATGGGCCTTAGATTTGAACCCGGGAACATAGGATCCATATCATTTGAAATTCACACTCAGGCATATGCGGAATCCGTAGTTCCGCTACCTGCGACTTTAACTCTTGTCGCAACGGGTTTGACCGGCATCTTTATGTTTGGCAGACGCAGGCTACTTTGGAGTCGTACTTTAGATCACTGAAAAAGGTCTTGACATAACTTTTAAAATCCTGATAATAGAGCTTGTATAAACAAAGGCTTATGGTCCCGTTTTAAAGTACTTAAAGAAGGGAGGATAAGTATGAACCATAAAAGGAAAGAGAAAGGCTTTACTTTGGTGGAACTTGCGATTGTCTTAGTCATAATAGGTATAATTCTTGGGGCAATCCTAAAAGGAACGGAGCTTATAAACAATGCCAAGGTAAAAAGACTCCAGAATGATTTAAAAGGCATTGAGGCAGCTATGTGGACTTATTACGACAGACAGGGGAGGATGCCTGGAGATTGTGATAGAAATGGAATAATTGGGTTCGGATTGACAGTTGGTACATCCGGATCCGGTCTAGGATACACAACCACAGCGACTCCTACAGCAGACTACTGTGCAACCCCGGCGACGGCCGAAACTAATGCCAATAGAGCATGGTCAGACATGCGCGTACAGAGGGTTCTCTCCTACGCAACGCCGAATACGGATCTAGCGAGACATAACTTTAATGACTTTTTTGCTATAGGCTCCATAATAAGCGGAGCAAATAGCTATAATGCCATTGTCGTATATGGAATCCCGGCTTGGGCAGCAAAGATGATCGATACAGCAATAGACGGATCAGCTGACGGAACGGCAGGAAGAGTAAGAAACTTTTCGACTAGCGCAACAGGAACGACCTGGCCTGCCGATACTTTGAATGACCAGATAGTTTCTCTCATATACTATTTTGACAGGGCACCATAAAATGAAAGGGGGGCAGGGGCCTCCCTTAGTTTTACGTTCCGGCAAAAAAATACTTTCTCTCCCAAGATTTATTTTCCTTTTTTCTTTTGCTATAATTACGCAAAATGAAAAAGAAGGCCTATGTGAGCTTAGAAGGCAAACGGGCTTTTGTGTACATTCCTGAGTACAGACACCAAAAGACAGGGAAACATTTTAAAGTCCAAACAGAAGAGTTACAACTCTTGCTCGAGCAAGAAAATGTAGAAGATGTAGCGATCTCTTTATTTATGGAAGGACTCCAAGTGTTGAGACTTCCAATCCAGATCGGTATATCAGCTATAAGAAAAAATGAAAGCTTGATAAAGAGCATAGTCAGAACAGAGATACAGAAACGTTATCCATCTGCTAAAGATATCTCTTACAGTTACCGTTTTACAGAAAGCCAAGGGAGGGCTTGGATAACAGTATACGTTGTGGAAAAAGAAAATCTTAAGGTGACAGAAGAACTCCTTGCGAAGGGTTTCGAGCTAATTGGGTCTTATCCTATCTTTCTTCCCATAGTTGAATATGTAACATCAGAAGATAAAGAACTTACCTCTCGGATCATTCTTCTTGTCTCTGACAATACCCGTTTTCTTTTTGTAACTGAAGGCAGGGATGTAATTTTACAAAGAAAATTTGAAGGCACAAGTCATGTTCTTACATTCGATGATGTTATTAATATTAATATGACTGTCAACTATGCCATACAAAACTTGCGCATTCGCATAAGTGAGATATTGATAGTTAAGAAGGAAAAACAGGAGTTAGAAGGTTTAAGTCTTCCTTACAGATTCGTCCATTTACCTCAAGAAAGCGATTTGTCCATTGTTCCTTTACTTTTAGCATTGTACGAAAAACAACTGAGAAACATGGAACTTCTTCCCCAAGAGTATAAGCACTATGTCAAAATCAAGAAATACGTCTCTCGGGGAAAAAAAGCAATTCTTATGTCTTTGATTTTATTTTTTGCTCTTCTTGTTACGCTTCTTGCCCAGTATATTGAAATCAGTAAGAAACTAAACCAGAAAAAGAATGCCATCTTGGCATCACGAGAAGAAATCTCTCGCCTTAAGCAGCAAGTATCAGAGGTAGAAAAAAAAGTAAGACCTATAATCGAACTTACCAAAAAGAAAAATTCGGTTCCCGACTCTCGGGAGATACTTTTTTTGATCTCAGATTTGGCAAATATAAAAGAACTGTCCATTGATTCGGTCGAGTCAAATTTTGAAAAAACACCGATGATAAAAATAGAGGGTAAAATAAAAGGTGCTACCTTCGAGCAAAGACAAAGAACTTTCAATAATTTGAAGATGGGGTTACTTATGAAGGGACTTAATATTTTTGAGGAGAAATGGGACCTTATAAAGGGGGATTTTTCGATCACGCTGGGTTATGGAGCTTAAGGATATATTAGGAAAAAGGATCGAGAGATATATTTTGGAGGTATCCATTCTGCTGTTAATCCTTTCCTTTGGCCTTTCAGCCTGTATTTACCTTAATGGGTCATTGAAATCATTGAAAAATAATCTTGCGTTCCTTGAAGAAGCTGAAACTAAAATTGAAAGACTTAAAAGTTTTCTTGCTCATTGCGAAAGGTACAATGTAGGATATGAAAACTCACTGGCCTTTGCGAGATTTCTTGATTCCATTTCAGCAAAAATTAAGGATCCACAAATGTCCATCTCTGGCCAAAAGATAAGCGAAAAGGAAAAATCTTTTTCCCTTTTAATAAAGGGTGAAGCCAGGTTTTCAGAGATTTTGGATTTACTTAGAATAATGGAGGATCAGAAATATCCGGTAGCTTTTGTAAAATCATATGCTATTCGGAAAAGTGACAAACCTTCCCTTCAGTATGAAGTGATGTCCGAAATCATCGTTTTAACCGGGGACCAAATTGCTAAAAGTAGGTAAACTCCCCCTTGTGATGATAATACTCACTTTTCTTCTTCCCTTCGGAGCTCGCTTTTTAAAACCCCCAAAAGTTCTAGATGATAGGGATCTTTCGCTTCTCTCGTTTGAAGTACCACAAGAGATTTTAGTTACAGAAAAGAAACATCTCACTCAAACGCAATTTCCTTCTCCATTCAGAGAAGATAGGGGAGCTTTAATAGGTAAAGGTAAACTTTTTATAGAAACCGTTACCCCAAAGCTTAGCCTCATATATAAAGGCAGGCAAGAATATGCCTTACTTGAAAATGAAATAAAAAAAGAAGGGGACACATTTAAAGATTTTATGGTCGAAGAGATCATGTACGATAAGATTCTCCTTAAAACAAAAAGGGGAGGAAAAAAAATATGGGTAAATCTAGATTAGCTTTACTTATTCTCATTTCGCTACTACTCTTTTCTTGCGCAACTAAACCGAAACACGAAATTAAGATACCAAAAAAAGAGATAGAAAGAGAAAAAGTTCAAGAAACCGCTAGACCCCAGCTTAAAACTCCCGATTTTAGAATAGAAAATGAACCTTTAGATCCCTTATCGCTAAAAAGAGTCTCCGTAAATGTGCGCGCAGCGCCCTTAAGGGACATATTATTTGTTATCTGCAAAGATGCGGGGCTAAATCTGGTTATAGAGAAAGATGTGGATCCGAATCTTCCCACAACTGTTATTCTTCAAAATGTTACACTTAAAGATGCACTTGACGGGGTACTTTCCTCCACGGATTACTTTTACACCATAGAGAGGAACATTTTAACTGTGAAAACTAGAGCTACCAAAATTTTCCATCTGAATGTTACACCAGTTATCCAACAATACGGGGTAGACGTGGGAGGAGATATATTAGGTGGGGTAACTGGTCAACTCGTAGCAGGGGCTCAGGCTACAGGAACGACCCAGCTTAAAGGTAGCGTTACAAAATCAGAGAAAGGGGACGACACAGCGTACAAGTTCTGGGATGCTCTTGAGAAGACTATTTCCAATATCATTGGTCAGGATGGCGTTTTTCATGTAAACCGACTTACTGGCACAATAATGGTTAGTGCCACAAAACGGGCGTTAAAACTAGTGGAAGATTATATAGAAAGTGTAAAAAAAGTTCTTTCAAGGCAGGTGACCATAGAGGCAAAAGTAATTGAAGTCGCTTTAACCTCAGGGTTGAAGTACGGGATAGACTGGTCATTTTTGAGAGAATGGACTCATGGATCCCGTCGCTTCACTTTGGGAGGTGGCACAACAGATTTTACATCTGTGGTTCCTGGGTCTTCACCGTCTTCTGGGATAACCTTCTCATTTACTTCTACCACCATAAGGAACTTTGACCTCATAATAAAAGCTCTTTCTGAGTTTGGAGACATACGGACACTTTCAAATCCTAGGATAAGTGTAGTAAACGGTCAACCTTCACTTTTGACTGTGGGAAGAAACTTCACTTTTATTTCAAAAGCAGAAAGTTCCATTTCAACAGCGGTAGGTGGAACTCCTATAATAACCTACACAGTTGAAACAAGTAACCTCCTTTCTGGTCTTATGATCGGTATTGTCCCTTACGTAAACGAAGAGGGTGAAATTACTTTAACCATAACCCCTATAGTCTCCAATCTGCTAGGAATAGAGACCAGAACCTTTGGTACAACTGGTTCTCAGACCTTAATTCAACTTCCGACTGTTGATTTAAGAGAGTTAAGCACTATTGTAAGGGTGAAAAATGAAGAAATAGTGGTGATTGGCGGACTCATTAAAAAAGAGGAAAAATTTGTGGAACATAAGACTCCAGTGATTGGAGATCTTCCACTAATAGGAGGTCTTTTCAAGGGAAAGGATAAAGAGGAGATAAGTACTGAACTTGTGATACTTCTTCAACCAAGGATAATAAGATGAAGATAGGCGACCTTCTTATAGAAAAGAAGTTGATAACTCCTGAAGAACTTCAGGTTGCTTTGAACATCCAGAGAATCACAGGGTGGGTTATAGGAAAGTGTTTAACAACTCTCGGATTTGTAACATCTAGCACACTCGCGGAGGTTTTAGCTTTCCAGCACGGACTTGAATATATTAACCTGAGAAACTATCCCATTCCACTAGAATTACTCAGGAAATTTCCGAAAAATTTAAGTCTTAATGCACGTTTTCTCCCTCTTAACGAAGACGACTCTAATTTAGATATAGCTGTAATCGATCCAAGTAACGTTGTTGCAATGGATACGGTAAGATCCATAACTAATAAAAGAGCTAAACCATACCTTACTGATGAGGAAGGATTTTTTGAGGCGCTGGAAAAGGCGTACTATTTTCTCGAAAATCCAACGGAAAAAATAGTCGATGAAATTATCTATTCGGCAACAACTATGGGTACGGTAACGCCTGATACCTATCCCCTACTGGTGGACGCCATAATCGCCGAAGGAATAAGAAGAAACGCAACAGACATTCACATATCCCAAACATCAGGGATAGTGAATATCTTTTACAGAGTCGACGGGATACTCCAGTTTGCCTTTGCCCTTCCCAGAATTGTTCATTCGGGAATAGTATCTAGAATAAAAGTTTTATCCAAGCTAGATCTCGCCGAACAGAGGCTACCTCAAGATGGAGCATTTTCTTATGATTTTCTTGGAAAGAAATACGAGCTTAGAGTATCAACTATCCCCACGATAGAAGGTGAAAGTACGGTTCTACGTATACTCCTTGGGGGCTCTCAAGAAATATATGCTCTTTCTGTTCTAGGCTTTACTGACGATCTTGTGCAGGAATTAAAAAGACTCATAAGAAAACCTTACGGAATAATCCTTGTAGTTGGACCGACTGGTTCTGGCAAAAGTACGACTCTCTATTCTCTTGTCAAAGAAATAAACAGATTAAAAAGAAGCGTTATAACTATTGAAGACCCAGTGGAGTACAAAATCACGTTCGCAAAACAAAGTGAGGTAAACGAAAAGATCGGTTACGATTTTCCTATAGCTGGAAGAAATTTTATGCGCCACGACCCTGATGTCATCTTTCTTGGAGAGATAAGGGACGAAGAAACTGCAAAAATCGGGATAAGAGCCTCTATTACGGGACACCTTGTGTTAAGTACCCTTCACACCAATGATGCCGTATCATCGATACCAAGATTACTAGATCTAGGCGTGGATAGATTTCTTCTCAGTTCTTCCCTCCTTGCCGTATTGAGTCAGAGGCTTGTGAGAAAAATATGCCTAAACTGTAAAAAGGAAAAACTACCAACGGACGAGGAAAAGAGAATTTTGGAAAAGGCAGGTCTTTCTGTTGAAAAAGTGGCTTACGGAGAAGGTTGCAGGATATGCAGGAATACCGGCTATCTGGGTAGAACAGGGATTGGTGAACTAATGGTTGTTACTGAAGAAATAAGGGACATGATATACCAAGGAGCATCATACAATGATCTTGAGAAAGCTGCACAGAGATGGGGCATGAGACCCGTAAGGTTTGATGGTCTCCGAAAGGTTGCAGCCGGTATAACTACTTTAGAGGAGATAGAAAGGGTCGTTGGATGACCATCTTTTCCTATAAAGCCTATGACGAACAGGGAAAGTTAATAAAAGGCTATATAGTGGCCCAATCTGTGGAGGAAGCTTTTAATTTTTTGACGATAAGGAATCTATATGTCCTATCCCTAAGAGAAATACCCAAGATCCTTGTGCCGTTTTTTGGATTTTTTGTGGGAAAGATCTCGAATGAGGATTTAATCGAATTCTCAAAAAATCTTTCTTCTTTGCTTAAAGCAGGCATAATTCTCACAACGGCGCTTTCAGATATATCGGAAAATGTTCAAAAAGAGAGATTCAAAAGAGTTATTGAGGACGTGAAGGACCTCGTAGAGAAAGGAGTATCGTTCAGTGAGGCCCTTGAAAAGAGAAAAGACGTATTTCCGGAGATCTTTATACATCTTATTCGAATAGGAGAACAAACGGGAAGACTTGATAAAAGCTTAGAAGACGTGGCAGCTCATTTTCAAAGAATAGAGGATTTGAGAACATCCATCAAGAGATCACTCATGTATCCTGTTTTTGCTACTGTCAGTACACTAGGAGCAATGCTCTTCTGGATGGTCTACGTGCTACCTAAAATAATTGAAGCCATGAAAGGTATGGGTGTAGAGATCCCTTTGATTACAATGATCCTTGTAAAAATGGGTCAGTGGATTAAAGTCTTGATTTACCTTTTACCTTTAGTTGTGTTCCTGATTTTTATTTTCCGTCCAGTTATAAAGCGTTCAAAAAAATATAAAGAACTTACAAGCTACCTATCTTTTAAGATCCCAATAATAAAAGAGATCTTTTTCAATCGAACTCTTGCCCTTTTCTGCGAGCAGATGAGAATACTTATAGGGGCGGGAATAACTATAGATACGTCTTTGTCTTTAACGAGGAATGTAATTGAGAACGAACTAGTTAAAACTTCAATAGAGAATGCAAGAGAAAGGATTATTTCTGGAGAAAGAATCTCTGAGGCGTTAAAAAAAGAAGGGTTTTTCCCATCAATGATTATTAGGCTTGTAGATGTGGGCGAAGCGTCAGGGACATTGGAAGATCAATTCTCTTATCTAAGTACTGTTTACACAAACAAATTGCTGGAATATTCCAACAGGCTTGGAAAAATTCTTGAACCAGTAACCATATCTGTGGTTGGCGCGTTTTTTGCCATCGTTCTTTTGAGTCTTTTGAGCCCCGTTTATGACCTTATATCGAAGATCGGAAGGGGATGATAGACTATCTCTCATTTTATAAATTCAGAGAAGATCCGTTTGGGATTACCCCGGATCCGGAATTCTTTTATCCTTCCAAGTCTCACCTTTTGGCTCTCGAGTCGATGGATTATTTTTTGAAAAAGGGTGAGGGGTTCATGTTAGTGACAGGCGGCCCAGGTACCGGAAAAACTACCCTAATAAGAACATTTCTTAAAGGTTCAGTTGATGCTGTTTTTCCCATTGTGATTTACAATCCTGTATTAAAACCAGAGGATCTTCTTACTGGTATCGTCCAGACTCTGTCAGTGAGCAATCCCAAATCTTTGTCAAAAAGTAAATTCGACCTTATAAGCACTCTTAAAGACCATCTTTTTGAAAAAAGAAAAATGGGTTATAAGAACGTACTAATATTAGACGAAGCTCAAGACATACCGAATCAAACTTTGAACGAGATAAAACACCTATCTAATTTAGAAACCGATAAGGAGAAACTTTTGAACATCATCCTTCTCTCACAGCCTTTTTTTGAAAGAACGCTGTCAGATCCTACTTATGCCCAGATAAACCAGAGAATCACTCTCAGGGTGAAACTCGACTCTCTTGACAAAGATGGTACAGAAGACTATATCAGATTCCGCTTACAGAAAGCTGGGGCAGCTCCTATACTTTTCGACAAAGGCGCGATTAAATTGATACATAAGGCATCAAAGGGGATCCCTCGGCTTATTAACCTCATATGTTCGCGAACACTTATGGTTGGCTACCTAAAGGGTTCCTATAGAATAAATAAATCTTTTGTTAAGTTGGCCTTAAAACACCTTCATCTTTGAGACTTAATCCGATATAAAGCTTCCTCTGCCGCTTTATCACCTAGGTCTTTAAGAGTAGAGTAAATTTTTTCTGCCTCGGAAATTTCGCCCTTTTTTTCCTTAATTATCGCAAGGTTATACATGGCGTTAATATTACCGGGATCGATATTTAAGACCTTTTTAAAAATTTCTTCGGCGGTATCATTCTCGCCTATCCGTGCTTTTAATACCCCATAGTTTAATAGAACGCCCGGGTCACTAGGTGCATTTTTTACGGCAAGCTCGGAAAAGTATGTAGCTCCCTTTAAATCCTGATCCATAAGACATAATGCGGTAAGCTTGTTTAGGATTTTCGGATCTTCCTTTTTTATATGTTTTAGATACTCCCTATATTCTGCTATCGCTTCCCTTATCATACCTTTACTTTCGTAGTAATGAGCCCTGAATAAATAATCAACACCTGTATCTGAAGGTGGAGAATGATGTACATCTTCAGATCTTTTTCCAGTCGGCGAGATCTGCTCGGACACTTTTTTTTCAGTCTGTAACATCGGCTTGCTAATTTCACGTTTTGCAAGTAGCTTAGTGACTGTCTTTTCTTCAGGTTTTTTTATCTGAGGTCCCTCTTTTTTTTCTGCAAGGGGCGGTTTTTCAACTACCCTTACTTCTGGTTCTACCCGTATGACTTTTTCACCTGATATTTCTTCTTTTTTTTCAGGCACCGAAAAACGGGTTTCACCTATCTCTTTCATATAACGAGTGGCAAATAGGCCTAAAATAACCGAAAATCCGCAAACCACAAAAATAATTAGTGTCATTTTGGAGCGTCTGTGTCTCTTTACCAAGTCGAAAAGACCTGGTGGGACATCTTTTATTTTTTTGTCCATTAATTGCATGTGGCACTCCCTGGAGATGTCCAGTATATAATTGATGGACTTTTTATCGAGGTTCCAAGTTTCAAAATACTTACCGGAGTCGCACACTGAGGGTTAGTGTACACGTATATTATCTGATCCGCATTCATTGATCCTAGACTAATTTGACCGCCAGAAGGAACGGTTTGGCAAGATATTAACCCACCTTTTATCCAGACAGTTGAAGGTGAATCATTTCGAAAAGAAATGGAGCAGCCGTTTAAACATGGACCTCCTGAGCAAAGATCTGTCACTGAGGACACTGTGTAAACACATCTTTTTGATATTAACTCATAGAGGGAAACATATTCAACAATATCGTCATAGTTAAACTGTGGACTCGTTGCATTGTATGTGCATGGCAAAACATAAGGCATTCCCGCTTCCCTCACGTAGTATCCAGTGCCAGTATCCGTGCACCCACCATCCGCATCCTCACCCTTGCTATAAACTATAAAAACAATATCCGTCTTCGTGTCAAAAGTCGTACATGCTGTATCCCTGCAAATGTGCAGATTTATGAATGGACCATTGTACGAGCATACATCCTGACCACTACTATTGAGACCAGTTGCTGAAATGTATACTAAGTCTCTCAACCACGCGTCCTGTGTTCTTACTCCCAATTGACTAAGACTGTTTGGTAAATAGCCATTTTTCATAAGATATCCCACAAGTGCTTCCTTTGCCCCGCGTACAACCTCTTTCGAATCCATGTACTTTGCCCTTTTTGTCAAAGGTCCCATAAGGCTCATTCCTACACTAAGTAAGATCCCTACAATGACAAGAACTATTGCCAGTTCCACAAGAGTAAGACCTTTTTTTGACTTAAAAAAAACTCTCATTTTGTCCTTAAAAACATGTGCACCATTATTAGAATGGCCCCGAAAATACTTAGCAATTGGCCGGCAATCGCCCATCTTACGATCTCATTTACGGGAATTTCGCTTGGGACAAAAAAAAGAATGTAATAACCCCCTGCTACAAGTGTGATCCCTAAAACCGTAAGCACGATGAATTTTTATTTCGGAATGATTTACAAGTCAAGAAAAAATTCTAGGCACGACCTGATGTCTTGCACCTTCCCAATTCCCTGAAAAATCTTTCCGACTCTCAGAGAAGAAAGTGTTATATTCTTATTGAGTAGATACTTCTCTCTTTAAGATGTGGTCTTTGAGTGCTATAATATACGAAAAATAAAGGAGATAAAATGAAAAAAAGTATTTACGTTTATGGAATATGTATATTGTTCATCCTTCTTCTTATTTCAGGCTGTGGGGGACCAGAAAAAAAGAAGATGAAGTTTTACTCAAAAGGGAAGGCACTCTATGAGAAGGGGGAGTTAACCAAGGCAAGACTCGAATTAAAAAATGCGATCCAGATAGATCCTAAATTTGCAGATGCTTATTATCTTCTCGGAATGGTGGAGCTTAAATCGGGAAATCCAAGAGGCGCTTATGGTGCTTTTTATAAGGTTACAGAGCTGAACCCCGATCACCTTGACGCTCATATACAGCTTGGAAGAATTTTACTCGCTGCAAAAAAAATAAATGAAGCTCAAGAAAAGGCAGACTTGGTGCTGAAAAAAGACCCAAAAAATGAAGAGGCTAGGCTACTCAAAGGTTCAGTGCTTTTAGCAAAAAACGAAGCTGAGAAGGCCATTAACTATTTCGAACAGATGTTAAGAGAAGGGTCCAAAAGACATGAGATTTATCTTTTTCTCTTTTCTGCCTATCTTCAAAGGAAAGACCAAAAAAGCGCGGAGAATGCACTGAAAAGAGGGCTTGACTTTAATCCTAATTCTATCCCTCTTAATTTGGCTCTTGCCGAATTCCACATAAGGGAAAAAGATTACAAAAGTGCAATTGATGCGGTAAGAAGACTTACGGAAATCGAGCCGAAAAATGTCAACCACAGGATAAATCTAGCTGCCCTTTACTGGGAAACAGGAAAAGAAAAGGAATCGAGGGATATACTAAATGAAATACTCAAATCTTATCCCGAAAGCGAGGAAGGGTATCTAAAGACTGCTGCATTTTATCTTGCAAAGAAAAAACCTAAAGAAGCTGAAGACACTTTAAATGAGGGACTGAAAAAAAATCCAAAAAGTTTTAAAATCCGTTACGCTCTTTCTGACATTTACCTCGCGTCTAATTCAGTAGACAAGGCCATAAGTATCTTGGAAGAATGTCTAAAACTGGAAAAGGATGAAGCACATCCCGAAATCATAAATACGAAAAACAGACTTGCCCGCATCCATTTTTCGAGAAGGCAATTAGACAAAGCTGAAAAGTACATTAATGAAATTTTGAAAAAGACACCAAAAAACATAGATGCGAACTTCCTTGCGGGTAACATATTTCTTGTTAAAGGGGATGCCCCTAAGGCCATCTCTTCGTTTAGAACGGTGACTGCGGAGAATCCACAGTTTATACCCGCCTACGTTGGTCTTGCAGAAGCCCATCTTATGAACAATGAACCTAAGCTTGCATACGATACATTACAGAATGCCCTAAAAATTGATTCTTCATCTCGAGACGCTCTTAGAGCCCTAGCAAGATATTACGTTTACACCAGAGATTTTCAAAAGGCAGAGGAAAACTTAAGGAAGATACTTTCTGAAAAGCCTGACGATGTAGAGGTAAGGGTCGAATTGGGAAACCTTTACATGGCAAGAAAAGAGTATGCCAAGGCAAAGTCAACTTTTGACGATTTGAAAAAAAGGTTCCCAAATTCAGCTTTGGGAAATGTAAAGATGGCCGAGCTTTTAGTTGCTCAGAAAGACATAAAGGGTGCCATCTCTGAGCTCGAAAAAGCTTACAATATAGAACCAAATAACGCTTTTGTGCTTTCTTCCCTTGTGGAACTTTATATTCGAGACAAAAGACCTGATACAGCAAAATCTTTGCTAGAATCGCGTCTTAAAAAAAATCCACACGATGCTTTTTCTCTCAATCTCATGGGACAGGTCTACGCCTCGAAAAAGGACTTCCAAAATGCGGAGCAAGCCCTCCGCAAAGCTATAGAAGTGGAACCTTTGTGGCCTATCCCGTATAGCAATCTCGCACGAATTTATCTAGCTCAGGGGGAACTTTCAAAGGCCATCTCTAAGCTGGAGGAAGCCATTCAAAAAAATCCTAAGAATAATAGTGGACTTCTTTTGCTCGCGACACTTTATGAAAAAAATAAAGATTACAAAAAGGCCATTAGTACCTACGAAAAACTCCTTGAAAATATGCCAGACTTCTGGGTAGGTCTGAATAATCTTGCCTTCATGTTATCGGACCACGGATCTAAGAAAGATCTAGACAAAGCACTAGATCTGGCGCAGAAAGCTCAAAAGCAGCGTCCCGATGAACCGGCTATTCTTGACACACTAGGATGGATATACTTCAAAAAAGGTGATTTAGAAAAAGCCCAAATTTACATTGGAAAGGCATTAGAAAAAGCACCTGATTCGGGTGTATTGAATTACCATATGGGCATGGTTCTTTACAAGCAGGGTAAAACATCTGATGCAAAACAATACCTTCAGAAAGCAGTGGAATCAGATGAAGACTATTTTGGAAAGGAAGAGGCTAAAAACATTTTAGGTAAGATATAGAATCTTAAGGGTGACCTTGATTATCCGATAAAACAGAGGGGGTCCTTTGGGTCTTCTGGTGTCATTTTTGCTTTCATTCTTTGTGGCCATATCTCTTATACCTTTGCTCGGAAGACTCTCATTTCGCTTTGGATTCTTAGATGTGCCTAATGCAAGAAAAGTGCACACCACACCGGTACCCCGTGTAGGTGGGATCTGCATGGTTATAGGAACTTTTATATCAAGTTTATTTTTTTTCGAAAAGGATCCCTTTCTAAAATGGTTTTTTTTAGCCACTTCTATAATTTTCATCTCGGGAATAATAGATGACATTTATGGGCACGGCCCATGGAGTAAATTCTTTGCTCAGGTTCTCGCAGCTTTAGTAATTATAGTCTTTGGCAACGTGAAGATAATTAATCTCGGAGCGCTATTACCGGAAGGATGGCTCATTCCTGATTACGTTTCTGTCCCACTTACACTTATTGCAATAGTCGGAGTAACCAATGCCATAAACCTCGCCGATGGACTTGATGGGCTAGCGGGCGGTATATGTCTTTTCATATTTGCCTGTCTTACTTTTATAGCTTATCTTCTTGAAAATACACTCATTGCCTTTCTTTCAATCGCCATCTCAGGTGCCATTTTTGGTTTCCTTCACTTTAATACACATCCTGCAACCATTTTTATGGGTGACACGGGTAGCCAGTTCTTAGGTTTTTCAGCAATAACAATTGCCATAAAAATCTCACAGGAGGAAGCTACTTTAAGCCCCCTCATCCCAGTTTTATTACTCGGCTTCCCAGTCCTTGATACACTTACAGTTATGATTCAAAGATATAAAGAAGGAAGGCCAATCCTCAGGGCAGATAGGAACCACTTTCACCACAAGCTTATGGGACTTGGTTTTTCCCATTCAGAAGCGGTGCTTATAATATACATGATACAGGCGGTTTTAACATTTTTTGCATTTAGTTTAAGATTTCACTCCGAATGGCTTATCCTTATAGGGTATTTACTTTTTGCTAGTCTTGTCATTTTATCCTTCCATCTTGCAGAAAGAAAAGGCTATTCATTTAAAAAAGGTGGTTTTTTAGACAGAATAAGAGTTATAAGAGAGTGGAAAAAAACAGGTGCAGTTGTGAAAATCACTTTTCCTGTCCTTCAGATTGGGGTGCCCATACTTTTTATCCTATCCCTTTTTATTCCCAAAGATGTTCACAGAGAAGTATCTATTTTTGCCATTGGATCTGCAGTTTTTCTTTTTGTTTCGTTTGTCTACCTTAAGGGTCAAGTTGGTCTTTTTTTACGTATAGCCTTGTACCTTCTTATTCCGTATGTGATTTACGTGGGTGATACAAATTCACTGGAATGGTTAAAGGTGTTAAACTTAAAATCTATATACGATTTTTCTTTCTTTGTAGTGGCTATGCTTGCAGCCATTACAGTGAGATTTTCAAGAAGAAGCCAAGGATTCAAGGCAACCCCTATGGATTTCTTAATACTTTTCTTTGTGATCGTATTCGCTCGGTTCTCTTTCTCAATGACGGAATCCAAGGATATAGGACTTATAGCTATAAAAGTTGTTACATTATTTTATAGTTACGAGGTTTTGCTTGGAGAACTAAGGGGCGAGTACAATAAATTACTAGTTTTTACCTTCATCGCTCTCTTTATTGTCTCAATCAGGGGACTGATACCCATACCAATTTAAGAGTGTAAATCAAGCCAAAAATAACAACGGCTAAGAAAAATACTATGAGAAGCACTTTAGTAAGACTAAAAGAATCTCTCCTGTTTTCTTTTCTAATAGACTCCACGTTTAATTGTTCATTAATGCTAGACGTCACTTTTTCCTGTTTCTCCTCTTCCCTTTTTCCAATCCTCTCAAGCACCTCTTCCATTGCAGATTTATAAAACTCTGCAACCCTAACAATAACGTCTAACTTTGAGTCTATGCTAGAGAGTATTCCCGATATGCCGTTTACTCCACTTTGAGCTGGAACGTGTACGTCTTTGGTCTCTTCTTTCCCTTCGCTTATGCCCCAATCGGTTCTATCTTTAAGCACGCTCATTACCACATCCTTATCAATCTTTTTTATATCATCTGCCATACCATAGACCAGACACATATTACAAACACCATTTATAAGACGAGGTATCCCTTTAGAATAATTGTATATTTCCTCTATTGCCTCCTCTGTAAAAATATCTCTTGGTCCCCCTGCCTTTTCAAGTCTAAATTTTATGTATTCTTTCGTTTCCTCCATATCTAAAGGCTCAAGATGATAACTTACTTCTATTCTCTGAGCCAACTGTCTGAGTGTATCTTTTTGTAATTTTTGTCTTAAAGTGGGTTGACCCACAAGTATTATCTGTAAAAGATGCTCTGCACCAGCATTTAGATTGGAAAGCATTCTTATCTCTTCAAGAGTTTCAAAGGGTAAATTCTGCGCTTCATCGATTATCAGGATCACATATCTCTTTAGTCGATATTCTCTTATAAGAAAATTACCAAAAATCTCAATCAATTCTGGCTTCGTTCTTCCATGGTGCGGGAGAGAAAACTCTTGGCACAGTGTCCTTAAGAATTCTTCCGGAGTTAGGTAGGTCTGAGAGAGAAAGGCAATTTGTACGTCCTTTCTCTTCCTCAAACTTTCCAATAAATAATTAAGAAGAGTTGTTTTTCCTGTTCCTACCTCACCCGTTATAAGAACGAAACCTGTCCTCTCGTATATGCCGTATTCCAGATAGGTAAGGGCTGCCTCATGTTTTTTACTTTTGAAAAAAAGACGAGGGTCTGGAAGAAGCTGAAACGGTTTTGTTTTAAATCCGTAAAAATCTTCGTACATGAAGCACTAACCTATTCCCGAGCGTAATATCCGTAAGAATAAGAGGTCTCTTCCAGAAACTTGCTCTTGTTGAAAACAAACCCCAGGAATTTTTCCCTCGGAATGAGTTCCAAAGCTCTTTGAACATCTGGAAGAGGGGTACGACCCGCCATAACCACAAGTATTATTGCATCCACAAAAGGCGCAAACGCAATTCCATCGGAGAAATTTAAAAGAGGGGGGAGATCAAAGAACACGTATCTCTCAGGATAACGCGTTTTTATTTCAGTGAGAAGCGCTTGCATCTTGACAGAGCCTAAGAGTTCTGATGCATCTTGTGTGGTCCGGCTACCAGAGATAACTGTGAATTTTTCAATGCCTGGCCAGACTATTATTTCTTGAAGAGGTACATCATCCACTAAAGCATCCACAAGGCTCTTCTCATTAGGGATTCCCATAAGCTTATGGATGCTTTGCTGCCTCAGATCACAGTCTACAAGCAGTACTGTATGGTTAAACTCCTTTGAGAATGTTATCGCCAGATTAATAGCTGTAAGGGTCTTTCCCTCCTTTGGGAGAGGGCTGGTTATCATGATTGTGTTCCATCCCTTGTCTTTGGTGTGGTGAAGTATCCTTGTTCTCAAAACTTTGAAGTACTCTATCTCTGGTGAATTGGAATCTATGGAAACAATCTTATTTTTTATAAGGTGGTAAGGGTCGACGGTAAACTTTCTGGACTGTGTGTAAACAGGCGTAAAAGGGGGGTAGTATTCAACCCTCTTTTCTGTCAGAGGTTCAATAACTAGCCCTTCCTCTTTTTTCTCCTTTTCCTCTTTATCCTTTATCCTTTCCATGGCTTTTTTTAGCTTTTCCATGATGTACTCCTTAAATTATATTCCAAGCCTTCTTGTGAGTCTTGCCCAGAAAACATCTAGATCCATGATAAAGAAATGAAAAATAAGGACCAGAACTACCATACCAATGGCTATTGAGACTATAAAAATTTTATTTCTTCTTTTCGACCTTAATATTTCATCAAGTGTCACTATCTCTGGTATAGTTGAAAGAACAGAAAACCCCGTAAGTTTAGAAAGAACATCTGGATTCCTTATAGACTGATCCATGTGCTCCTTTATTGATACTGTGCCCACTCCTGAGCCAATCCCAAGCACAATCCCTATAAGAATAATTGCAGGAATGTTCGGCTTTACAGGCTCCTCAGGAAGTCTGGGTGGATCAATAAGAGTGAACCTTTCTCCCATCTGCTCCTTTTCAAGACTTAAAGCAACCTTTGTCTCCAGATATTTTCTCATTAGGTCGTCATACTTCGCCTGCAGATTATTTCTCTCTGCAACTAGGCCCCTATATCCCTCCTCCACCTTTGGACTCATCTGTATCCGCCTTCTATATTCAGCCATCTTCTGGTAAACCGCTTCTCTCTGTTTTCTTAACTCTTCCATTTCTGACTGGACACTCGATATCTGTGAGGCTATATTGATGTATGCGGGGTTATCCGGTTTACCTCCTATGGGATCAACTCCCTGAGATTTTAGCTTCTCTTCAAGTTTCTCTATCTGCTCTTTAGTCTTCTTCACATCCGGGTGTTCGTCTGAGTATCTTGTACTAAGTGAAACGAGTTTTGCCCTCAATTCCTTAAGCATTTGCTTGTCCGGGTCCGCAAGATCAGGCGGTATGCTTGAAAGTTGCGTCTGTAAAGCACTTTCCCTTTCTTTGAGATTTCTGAGCTGTATGTCTATCTGCTCCAATGTCCTTTCTGCCCGCTCTAGTTCTTGCAGGTTTAGCTGCGTCAGTTCGGGTAAAGAGTGTAAATGCTTTTCCTTGTAGGCTGCAATTCTCGAATCTAAAGTCTTAAGTTTCCCTCTCACGTCATTCAATTCTTCCTCTATGAACCTGGTTGCACCGACGATTTTTTCCTCCCTGGTCTTTAGGTTCTGTTCAAGGTATAAAGAAACCAGTTCGTTGGTCACCCTCTGTACAACTTCTGGGTATCTACCCTCGTAGGAAACCCTAAACGCTATGGTTACTGTAGCAGGTCTTCCTGTACGTCTGTCACCAACCTCAGCACTCACGGGCTCAACTTTTATGTCTTCTCTCATCTTTGTTATTATTTCTTCAAGCGTGTACCTATCCCTTAGCTCCTGATATAAATTGAATTTTCTTATAATCTCCACAAGTTTCACAGAGCTTAATATTTGCTGGGTTATCTGTTGAATTCTCTGTTCCGCATAACCGGTCACAGGAGATAATACATATTCTCTTGGAATCTCTTGCTCTTCCACAAGAATCGTAGCAGTTGATCTATAAGTAGGAGGAATAAGAACAGCGGTCACAATAGATGCAACAAAAAACAAAAGGAGTGGAACTATAAAGCTCCACTTTCGCATTTTGAGTATCTCGATGAAGTCCTTTATCCCCTTTTGTTGCTCATTTATTTCCATGGCTTAAATACCCCTCTCTATTGGATGTTTAATTGTAAAGTTTATCATGAAAAGGTTTCTTTTAGCGGTGGAATGAGCATACCTGTCTCTTAATCTGTTAAACGAATACGAAGCCTCTAAAAACATATTCGGACTTAAGTTATATCTTATCCTCGGAGTGAAAAGGAAAGTTCTCTCATCAAGTTCCGAAAGTGCGTATTTTCCTTTTTTCGCCCTGTTAGTTATGTAAGAAACCTCAAGGCTCGAAGAAAGCTCATAAGTAAAGCGATAGGAAAGGGTGACAGAAAAAAAGTTCCTCTCGCTTACCCCGTATATTCCCGTGGCGGGGCTAATCCTTCTGTAAAATGTAAAATCTACTGTCTCTTTTTCTCCTTTGTACGAAAGAACACTACGCCCAACCCAGCCTGTACCCTTTTCTGTCTTTTTCACAAAAGGCGTTATCTCTAGATCCGTCCTTAAATAACTTAATCCCCCGTCCACATAGAGGTTCCATCTCTCCTCAAGGGAATATCCAAAACCCAACATGCCGTAGTAGTAATCGTTTTCAACCCGCCTTTGCTCGTAAAAACTATAACCAAAGCTTAATCTTCCGGATGTTCTTGGGGTCACTATCTGAACCAAATTGATGCTTGCTCCATATGAATTCGTGTCAACATACTCAGGGTCGTGTTGGTATTCCACTCTTTCATAGTCGATACTGACCTCACTTTTAGTCTTTTCCCCGAATGTTTTCTGAATCCCAAAGGAACCAGTGTATCTACTTCTTTTTATTGCACGGGTAATAAGTCCGGTTTCTGTTACGTCCCTGTCGGGTGAATAATCCTTCATCATACCCAATGATCCTGAGATACCGACTTCTGGGTCAAATAGATATTTACCACCGATGATGTATCTCTGAGTTAAAAAATCAAGCTCGTCTATTTTCCCATAGTCTCGCCACTCAAGGGTTCCGGTTGCATCAAAAAAGCTTTTCTCTGTTCTTGAACTTATTCCGAGTTGGGGCGAAAGGATGGTTATATAATCGTCCTTTTTTTTTCTTTCTGTAAAATACACGTTATCGTTATACTGTTCACGCACACTTATAGAAGGCACTATTTTAAGCTCTGCCGAGAACACAACAAGTGGATAAAGGGCGAGAAAAATCGTTATAACAAAAGACGGGCAAAAATTTTTACGGGACAACGACCACATCCCCTCTTTTGAGCGTTATGTTTTGTTCAATATTTTTCCCTTCCACAACGTCATCGTAGTTAAACGGGATTATTCTGGTTTTTCCGTTTTCCTGTCTAAAAACCTTAATCCTCTCTTTTTTTGCGAATGGATTTAAACCTCCGGCCATAGAAAGTGCCTGTAAGACATTCACATTTGTGTTTAGAACAAATCTACCAGGATTGTTTACTCTGCCGATTACATATATTATAAGACTATTTACCTGCTTTACCTCCAGATTTAGTACCGGCTCAGACACGTATGCAGAAAGTTTTTGTTTTATCTCCCTTTTTATATCATCGAGAGTTCTTCCAGCCGCTAATATTTCACCTATTAAGGGAAATGAAATCCTTCCATCTGGAAGCACAACAACAGTCTTGGTCAAGGCGTCATCTCTCCACACAGATATATCGAGTACGTCCCCGGGTCCTATAACATAGCTTTTCATTTCCTCCTCAGTTGAAATCTGCGCGAATAAAAAAAAAGGGACAAGAATAACCAGCATTACGGAAAATACAACTATTATACCTTTCCCCATGGTTCCCCCTTTTGTTTTTCACCTCCCACAATGGCCAGTTCTACCCATGATAACATTGTGGGTGAAAGAGGTCAATATATTTTCCTTTGTAAAGAAAGAAAGGCTACCCCGGAAGAGTAGCCCCTCCTTAGAACGACCAAAATTTTATTTCTTCCTTCTAAACCTTAAAATTCCTAACATACTCAATCCGGACCCAAGAAGAATCGCCGTGTGTGGTAGGGGTACAGGTGGTGTCCCAATTGGTGCTTTCTGTCCTTTTACTCTGGAGAGTGAAAAGTCTTTGGTCCATGATCCATTCCATCCGTTGAGCTTTTCCGCGAAAAGAAATATCCCCGTTTCTCTATTATCAATCCCGTAAGGTGGCCAAATACCATCTGTCACAAGTGCTCCTTTTATATCTTTTATTCTGAAATCAAAACTTCCAAGAGCATCCCCAGATTCTCCCCACCCGAATTGGTAAACGTTTCCGGAAATAAGTGTTGTGTCCGTGCCGTATGTCTTTCCATTTATTTTCACATTTCCTTTTTCGACGACTTCCTTCATTTCGCCTGAAACTGATGAGGGTTTGTTGTCAGATCCAAGAGTGATTGTCAATTTCATAAACAGAGTCGTTTCATATCCTGTACCCGAGAGATAAATAGGCTCTGAAGAATCTGTAAGCTTAATCGTGATATCCTTCGCGACTACTTCGAAAGATTTTGTTTTGTAATCATACTTAATCCCTGCCCCTGAAACTTTTCCAAACAATATAAGAGGATAGTCCAGATCCTCACTGATCCCCAGGAGAGCAGAATGCCCATGACCAGAATTTAAAACGAAGAAAAAACAACAGCTCAATAGAAGCAACTCAAAAATCTTCTTCCTGAACATTACGACCTCCTTCCTGTGAGGTTCACAAGTTTTCTAAAACAGAATAAGCCAAATCCCGATCCAAAAAGAAGAATAGATGGAGGAATAGGTACTGGGGCCTTGTCGCCTTCTGCCTCATAAAGCTTAAAATCTTTGGTCCACGAGCCATCCCATCCAGAAAGCTTTGTAGCTTTAAAGTACATTCCTGTAAGGACATCATACCTCCATATCTGGTCTTTTACAAATAAGCTTTCTTTTGGGTCAAGCTCAATGAGCATATCGAAAGATCCCAAATCCGGCCCTGTACCCCATCCAAATTTCGTTATATAACCAAAAAGGAGTAAATCATTAACTTTATACGTATTTTGGCCTACGTTAATACTTCCCTTATCAACCCACTCGCTCATGTATCCTTTCTGAAAGCCAGGCTCTCCTTGCGGGTCTATCGATAGGTATACTGCCACAAAAAGTTTGGTAGTAAAGTCTTTCCCTGAAAGATAGTACTCATCTCCTGAAGACAACGTCAATATGAGGTCAGTTGCCTCTAAGGTAAAATACCCCTCGTTTTTGGAATCGTAGTAACTGTAGGTTACAGTACCGTCACCAAACATTATGTCCGGATATCCAAGACTTCCTTTGATTCCTAAAAGTGCCGCGTGTGAAAAGGTAAACCCAAGTAGCATCAAACATAAACTCGTTACAACCACTAGTTTGTGTCTCATCAAATCCTCCTCCTAAATATTAAAAATATTAAATTAACACTGCTCATTTGCCACATATCCTATTATCAGCAAAGCCCAAATAAACTCTCGCAATCCCCGATTATTTTCCCTTCCCATCATACTCACTCATACCCCTTCCAACTTTTTTCTCTACCGCGCCCTTCAGTAAATACCTTGCAGCAAATATTACTCCCTGTTTTTCGGCACATAAACCCTTTGGTTTCCCAACTTTCGCTTGGCAACGAACTCCTGGTTAACTTACATAAAAAGTTAACCCGCCACCACAAAAGGGGCGGGTTTTTTGTATTGCTCTATTTTCTCCTACTTTCTCTTTCTTGATTTAACCCTTAAAAGGCCAAAAACGCTTAGTCCGGAGCCCAAAAGTACAACGCTCGTTGGCAGTGGTACCGGTGGCGAATCCGTCGGCCCAAGTTTACCCTTAGACTTCTCCACTCTAAAATCATTATTAAAATTTCCAGGCCATGCGTTCTCGCTCCATGCGTAGAGGTAAGATGTGGTATTTGGGGCACTTGGCCAAAAACCGTCATCAACTAACTTTCCTTTCAAGTCCTTTATTTGAAAGTCGAATATGGCTGTCTTGCCTCCGTCAGCATCATAAAATCCGAATGCCCAAACAGTCCCCGAAAGAAGCGTGGTTCCCGTGGAATACGTATTGCTACCTACCTTTACGGAGCCTGTCTCGACTTCTATGGTAAGCGTACCTAAGTTTCCTATGTAAATTCCCCCTTGAAGTGTACCACTGTTAAAATCTATGTTCACAGCTGCTGAAGTACTGTATTTCTGACCTGTAAGCGTGTAAAAGGGCTTCGGAGATGATAATAAAATGACGATAGCCTGAGAGACCAATTCAAAAGTTTTATCTTGCGCATCATATGCAAAAAAACCATCCTTTGTAGTGTCAGTAATCAATATCATAGGTATCCCGGGCTCAAGTGGCGGTGTGAACTTGGAAGAGACAAGCGCACCCATTGAGTCGCTCGTCAACAAAAACCAAAAAACCAAAAAGCAGACTATTGAAAAGGAAATTTTTCTTTTACTCATTGGTATTACCCCCTCTTGTTTTTTCTGAATCTAATTAGACCGATCGCGCTCAAACCAGATCCAAGAAGGATAAG
>JAOADT010000016.1 GCA_026417175.1 Deltaproteobacteria bacterium
GGAGTTTATTATAGTCGCAGGAATTTCCACTCTTAGAACTTTGGGGTTGGTGTCAGTCACAATGTAATCGTTATGGGTTAGCTACGGTAACTTTTACGGTAACCAAGAAAAAAGAGAGAGGCAAGTGCCCGTAATTAAAGGACTAATTGGTTTAATTCAAATCCCTCTCTCTCCGCCATTATTAGTTTTTTAAGTGTAAGGCTACTGACGCTTAGCGGATAAAGTTTCTCAGAAGAATAAAAATAAAAAAGTCATAAAAGGTACTTACTTTCAATTTTTCTCGAGGAGCTAAAAACTGCCTAAAAAAACTTTATTCAGTATTTTGGCTACAAACCAGAAGTGGAAAGCAAGGCTTTCTTCACTAAAGATTTTATTATTTTCACCTTGTATTCATTCATGCTTAGTGCAACTAAATGAGAAACAGCAGCTTGAGCGGCAGCTTCAGCTATGTCTTCGTTTATCACTTTCCCTTTTATCACCTCTTCCGAAGAAAATGCGCGAATAGGTCTCGGTGATATTGACCCGAGTACTATCCTTGAATCCCAGCACACGTTGTCAGAAATCTCTAGAACTAGAGCCACGCTTGCTATAGCAAAGTCAATCGAGTCTCGAAGTCTGAATTTTAGGAAAGTCTGCCTTTTGTTATTTGACATTTGCGGAATAATTATCTCTGTCAATACAACACTATCCCCTACAGGACCTCGAGGCGATTCAAATAGATCCTCTACCGAAATTATTTTCTCTCCCTCCGGTCCTTGTATTTTCACCTGTGCGCCAAGGGCCATAAGTGCAACCGCCATATCTGAAGGATTTACCGCGACACATCCGCAGTTTATACACCTCATCGCTTCAAACTTTACATCTTCAAAACTCAAATTTAGCACATCTTCTAAATCTAGCACTCTTTGATCCTTACCCCTCTTGGGTATTGTAACTCGTTTTGTCGGCTTAAGGTAAGCCACGTTCACCTTATCCCAAAGATGTTCCTTCTTTTTTTCTTCGCTTTTTAAGTCTTTTCCAGAAAGCAGACGATCTATAGCAAAAGCGGCTTTTCTTCCGGCAACTACTGCCTCGATTACAGTAGCCGGACCAGAAACGAAATCTCCTCCTGCAAATAGGTTTTTACCAACAAAGCCCGTACTCATATCTACCTTTATTTTGCCCCTATCATCGAGAAACTCCCCTGGTATAAAACTACTATCAGGCGTTTCTCCTATGGCTTTTATTACAGCGTCATACTCTACGGTAAACTCTGAACCTTTTATTGGTATTGGCTTGGGTCTGCCTGTCTCATCTTTCGGTCCCAATTCCATTCTTACGCACTTCAAGATAAGCTTTTCACCCTTCTTTTCTACACCAATAGGGAGAGTCAAGAAGTCAAATTCAATGCCTTCCTCTTTGGCCAGTTTTATCTCTTCTTCTAATGCGGGCATCTCTTTTTCAGTCCTTCTGTAAAGGATCCTAGGCTTGGCTCCCAGTCTCAAAAGAACCCTCGCTACGTCTATCGCAGAGTTTCCCCCACCTATTACCGCAGTTTTTATACCTGGTAGATCTTTTACGCCCGAATTAATCTTCTTTAGGAAATCTAAACCATTTATAAGTAGCTCTTCCCCTGGAATATCCATTTTTGCATCTTTGTAGGCCCCAGTTGCGACAAAAACAGCGTCAAACCTTTGCATAAGATCATAGATACTTATATCTCTTCCAATCTCCGTATTCATCTTAAAATCAACTTTAAAAACCCTTTTGAATACGGAAACTAGATTATCCACGACTTTCTTTGGAAGTCTAAACGAAGGTATGGCATAATGGAGTAAGCCACCAGCAACTGGATCCCTCTCAAAGATAGTGACAGCATAGCCGAGTCGACGGAGGTAATATCCAGCCGAAAGCCCTGCAGGACCCGATCCTACCACTGCTACACTCTTTCCATTATTAATTAACTCATCCTTAAAAAGTATATCGGCCTTATCGAGTGCGTAATCTCCAAAGAATCTCTCTATGTCTCTTATGGCTACTGATTCATCCAAATAATTTCTCGTACATTCCTTTTCACAATAGTGGGGACATACCCGTCCGGTAATTGCTGATAAGGGATTATTCTCAAAGAGAATTCTTGCCGCTTCATCTGGATTTCCCTCCCTCAAGCTTTTCAAATAGGAAGGTATGTTAACACCAGCAGGACATGAGGCGGCACATGCAGATGGTCTATTCCCCTCCTTGTAACATTCAAAAACTGAATGGTATCTATTGTCTCCTGTAAGCGCGTAACAGGTCTTACCACCCTTTAGGTAACAAATAAGTTTTCCTCCAATCTGATGTGGGTATCTATAATACCAACAACGCACATCCTGGCAAAGATTCCCGCCAATTGTACCCATGTTACGGATCTGAGGAGAAGCCACTGATAAAGCTGCCTCTTTAAGAAGTCCATATTTTTCTTTAACCAGGGGTGATTTCGCAATATCGTCTAATTTGGTAAGTGCTCCTATCTTAAGATTGCCGTTTTCTTCTTTTATGTATTGAAGATCTGGAATGTTTTTTATGTTTATTAGCATCTCAGGGTAAACTTTAAGGCAGTCCCTTTTAAGCAAGGGAAGTATATCCGTTCCGCCTGCAATTAGACGGGCCTTGCCCCGGTTCTTTACTAACAAATCTACTGCCTCAGCGATACTTCCCACAGCAATATACTCAAACGGCTTCATAACTCAATTGCCTCCTTGTTTTTCTAAGGCTTTCAATATTTTATCAGGTGTGGCCGGATAGGAAAGTAACCATGTACCAATGGCGTTGGAAATGGCCATTACCACTGCAGCAGGACCAGGCGATGTTGCAATCTCCCCGACACCCACTGCACCAAATTCATGACTGGGAAAAGGGGTCTCTAGAACTATATTGTCTATAACCGGCAGGTTTGAAAAAGTACGCCATTTGTAATCTATCATGTCCGTAGTTATTATTCTTCCCAAATTTGGGTCAAAGACGGTCTCTTCAAACAACGCAGTATCAATTCCTGCGGATCCCAGACACCCGTTGAGCTGGTTTTCTAGACAGTTCTGATCGATTATTTGACCAACATCAGTGGCATTTACAACGCGGGTTACCTCTGCCTTTCCCGTTTCAGTGTCCACCTCGACCTCCACAAAGGAAATCATAAAATTACAAAGGGAGTAATCAGGCTCAAATCGACCATAACCAATTATGGTTCTCATAGTCCCCATGGCCTTTCTCCATGTGGTCTTCCTATTAGGGTCATCTTTCACATATATAAATCCATCTTCGGTCTCAAGGTCTTGCGGGTTTGCTTTCAGTTCCTTTGCAGCTAATTCGAAGAGTTTCTGTTTAGCATCTTTAGCGGCGTTTATTACGGCACTCCCTATAGCGTACGTTCCTCTTGAGCCAACAAGTCCAAATTCATAAGGATTAATGTCCGATTCTGGAGGAGACACAAAAACCTGTTCCAGGGGTATTTGCATAACCTCTGCAGCTATTTTGCAAAGGTTACTCCTCTGGCCGCCGCCCTGCTCCGGCACCGCCACATACAACGTTACAGTATGATCTGGGTCGATCCGCACATATGCCTCAGCAACGTCTTCGCCAACATCAGCATTACCATGCACACCAACTCCTATGCCTACCCTTTTTGATCCGTTGACGAAAACTGGCTTAAGCCATCCTTTCCACTTTTCTTTCCATCTGAAAGCCTGGGCGCCTGCATCTATAGCTTTAGTAAAATCAATTACCCTTGATACCCACCACTCGCCATCTCTCCAGAAATACCCATCACCGGCTTTTATTGCGTTTTTCTTGAAGAAATCTACAGGATCTATATCGAGCTTGGCCATGGCAAGATAAAACAAAGGTAAAAGAGCCGACTTTAACTCCTGTCCGCCAAATCCCCTTATCCACCCGGAACTTGCCCTATTTGTACATACGATCTTTGGTCTTACGTTCCAGTTAGGACACCTTATCACAAGCTGGGCCTCTCCTAGTCCAACCATTACTTGAGCCTGAGTCACAGCCGAGTAGTTACCAGTGTTCACCAACCAGTCGGCAGATACTGCAGTTACTGTGCCGTCCTTTTTCATACCCACTTTGCCTTTGATCCGGGAACCAAGTCTCAAAGTGAAGGTTGTGAGATGCTCCTCTTTTGTGTATGAAAGCTTCACAGGTTTACCTGCTGCCCTTGCAAGCAATATGGTATGTATCGCAATCGGCAATATGGTACCCTTCGATCCGTAACTTCCCCCGCATTGACAACCGTGGACCACTACTTTGAACTTCCTCTTCATAATGTAATAGAGGCTTATCTTATCCATGTATATTCCCTGGGACGTGAGCCATACATGCACAGTGTCCGGATCTTCCCATGCTGCAATCACAGCTGGTGGTTCAGGGGGAAGAGGATTAGGAATATTTTCATATGCAAAAACCTCTTCCACAATTACGTCAGCTTCTTTAAAGCCTTTTTCCACATCACCGACAATAAGTTCCTTCAAACCTTCTGGAACTCGTGGACTACCCATCCATGGGTTACCGAGCGGAAGGGTATTGTTGGGGAACTCTTCATAAAGCTGAGGCGCACCAGGTTTTATGGCTTCTTCTACATCGTAAACTGCAGCTAAGAGTTCATAATCGACTTTTATAAGATCTAGGGCTTCAAGCGCTATTTCTTCCGTCTCAGCAGCAACTAACGCAACCGCATCTCCCACAAATCGTACTTTTTTATCGAGGACCCGCAGATGAGATGGCAAACCCATCTTCCAATCTGGTACGTCTTTATAAGTGAGAACTGCTTTAACCCCTGGAACTTTCTTCGCCTTTTCCGTGTCGATCTCTTTGATTAAGGCATGAGGGTATGGGCTTCTTAGAACCTTTCCAACTAACATATCAGAGAGTTTTATGTCGTCTAAGTATTTAGCCCTTCCGGTCACTATATCCTGTGCATCTTTACGTGGAGTAGGTCTGCCTAAAAACTTATAACGACCCATTTCTCCTCCTTTTCTCGATTACGTCTTTTACAGCCCTTAGCACGTGGTAATGACTTATACAGCGACAGTAATGTCCGGATAGAGCGTCCTTGATATCCTCTTCTGTGACCGAAGGATTCCCATCAAGCAGTGCTTTGAGGCTCATAATAATCCCTGGTGTACAGAAGCCGCATTGGAAAGCGGTATGCTCTATAAAAGCCTCTTGTAAAGGATCCAACCTGCCACTAGTGGGGTCACCTATTCCTTCGATGGTGACTATGCTTTTACCATCACATTCTACTGTGAGGGTCAAGCAGGAAAGAACTGGCTTTTCCTCTATTAAAACCGTACATGCCCCACATGCCCCATGATCACATCCTACTTTAGTTCCTGTAAAACCCAACTTTTCCCTCAAAGTATGTGTCAAAGTATGCCAAGGCTGAACATCTTTACCGACCGTTAAATCGTAAATCTTGCCGTTCACCTTTAGCCTAATTGAACTAGAAAGAGCACCTTTTGCCTGGACTTTAGTTTCCATGACTTAGCCTCCTATGTGTCCTAAAGCCATAACTTAAAAAAAAGATTTTTGCATGTCAAGAAATATATTTTGGGGTGCAAAAGTGCTTGTGATACAAGAAATCATAAATAACACTCATTCCGAAGATTTTTTTAGGTCCTCTATAAAAAATCAAATCTTCTTCATTTCCGTTCTCTTTATGTGTTAAGATAATTTAAATGCCAGGCCCTGCGCAACAAGGAGGTTATGAACCCCGTCAGGTTCGGAAGAAAGCAGCGGTAGTAACCAACTTGTGTGCCGCAGCAAGCCTGGCACTATAGATCCTTAGAAAAATGGCATACAAGGTAATTGCAAGACGATGGAGACCGAAGAAATTCGAGGATATAATTGGTCAGCCCCATATTGTGACTACAATTAAAAACTCATTAAAGTTTGGCAGGATCGGACATGCTTATCTTTTCACAGGTCCAAGAGGTGTGGGTAAAACATCTTTAGCTAGAATTTTTGCCAAGGCGGTAAACTGTGAGTTAGGACCAACTCCTGAGCCTTGCGATATTTGTGAAATATGTAACTCTATCAACAACGGAAGTTTTGTGGATGTAAATGAAATTGATGCCGCCTCCGCAAGAAAAATAGATGATATAAGAGAACTTAGAGAGATTGTGAAGTACATGCCCTTAAGAGGGAGATACAAAGTCTACATTCTAGACGAAGCCCATATGCTAACAGGGGAAGCAAAAGATGCCTTTTTAAAAACACTGGAGGAGCCCCCAGGTCACAATATCTTCATATTAGCCACAACAGAGCCCCAAAAAATTCCTCAGACTATAATGTCCCGTTGTCAGAGGTTTGATTTTAGAAGGATATCAGCACAGGATATGATTGCCAAGCTTAGAAGAATATGCGAGGAAGAAAACATCTTTTATGAACAAGAAGCGCTTTATTATATAGTAGAAGAAGCAGACGGTAGTCTAAGAGATGCGGAATCTCTTCTCGATAAGGTGATAGCCTTCAGTGAAGGAACCATAAAAGAAAAAGATGTCATCTCTGTTTTAGGGCTGGTAGAGAAAAGACTTTTACTTGATCTGGTAAACTCATTCGTGAAGGAGGATCTTCTTTCCGGTTTAAGTATCATAGAAGATTGCGTAGAAAAAGGCTACGAGGCTATCCAGATTTACAAAGGACTCATTAAGCTACTAAGAAACATGTTAATTGTGAAAATCTTTAACGGAAGACCTGATTTTCTGTCTATCGGAGAAGAGGAACTGGAAAAGATTGGCCTGATAGCACAGGATCTCGAATATTACGAAATTCAGAACATGCTCAACTACCTCCTCAGTAAGGAAGAACTTTTTAAGGGGTCATTTCCAAAGATAGCCCTTGAGGTCCTTTACATAAATCTTTATAATCTCTCAAAACTCAGAAATATACTCAAGACTGTACCTTCCCATACACACGAAATAGAAACTAGAGAAAATTTTGAAGAAAAACACGAATCTCAATCTGAAACCGGAACCGAAAAAGTGTTGACCAAGGAATGGTTTATAAAATCCATAAAAGAAAAGGATCAACTTTTAGGTAATTTACTTGATTCGCAAGATATTCGTGCCGACAAAAATAAAGTTACTATATTTTATGATGAGGCTCTTAAGGTTTTTGCTTCTGAATCAGGTTTCGAAAGACATTTGGCAAGCCTTTTCAGGAAAGCTACAGGAAAAGAAATACACGTTGAGTTAATTGAGAAAAATGAATTGAAGAAAAATGTTTTAGAGGAATACCTGAGAGAGGCTGAAAGAATATTCAATGTAAAGGAGGAAACATGAGTAGGGGTTTTGACCAGATACTGAAACAAGCAAGAAAAATTCAGGAACAATTTCAAAAACTCCAAGAGGAAGCGGCGCACAGGACCGTTGAGGCTCAAGCTGGAGGTGGAATGGTAACATGCATTGTTAACGGAAAACAGGAGATCCTGTCCATAAAAATATCGGATGAGGTATGGGAGGAAAAAGATAAAGAGCTTCTAGAGGATCTCATAGTGGCAGCTGTAAATGAAGGACTAAACAAATCAAGAGAGATGGTTCAGGAGGAGATTGCAAAAATAACAGGCATGGCAGGTTTAAATCTCCCTTTTTCTCCTTTCTAAATAAAAATGGGATACCCTGGACCTGTTGAAAGACTTATAGAGAATCTAAGCAAACTTCCAGGAATAGGACGGAAGACTGCAACTAGACTCGCCTTTTTTCTTTTAAATTCCAGGGTGGATTATGTAAAAGAACTTTCTCAAAGCATTCAAGACATAAAAGAGAAGATAAAACTCTGTTCTATCTGCTTCAATATAACGGATATAGATCCGTGCACAATTTGCAAGGACCAAAAGAGGGATAGTTCCGTAATCTGCGTGGTGGAGGAACCGTCACATCTTATGGTTTTGGAACAAGCCTATCCGGGTGTATTTAGGTATCACGTTTTGCACGGCGTTATAAACCCTTTGGAAGGGATAGGTCCTGAAGATCTAAAAATCGCGGAACTCGTGCAGAGGGTAAAAGACTCTGGGATTTCGGAGGTTCTTATTGCTACAAATCTTAATCTGGAGGGAAACAGTACGGCCTATTACATTGCAGATCAACTTAAACCTCTAAATGTTAAGGTAACCAGAATAGCTTCTGGAATTCCCGCAGGAGGTGACATAATCTACACTGACCCACAAACAATAAAAAACTCTTTGGAAAACAGACGAGATATATTTTGAGTTTCTACCTCTTTATAGACGCCCAGTCCTTTAAAAATCTCTGAATTCCAATATCTGTAAGTGGGTGTTTTACCAGCTGTGAGAGAACTGCGAACGGAATTGTAGCGATATGGGCACCAATTAAGGCCGCATCAAGGACGTGAACTGGATTTCGTATACTGGCAACTATTATCTGTGTCTCAAAACCGTAATTCGAAAATATCGTACAAATATCCTCTACTATTCCCATGCCCCTGGAAGATATATCATCCAGTCTACCTATAAAGGGACTTACGTAAGTAGCTCCAGCTTTTGCTGCGATTAACGCTTGTAGAGGGTGAAATATGAGGGTGACATTCGTCTTTATACCCTTTTTTGAAAGGTATCTTACCGCTTTTATGCCATCCTCTGTCATGGGGATTTTTACAACCACATTGGGCCCAAGAGAAGCAAGCTCTTCTGCTTCTTTACACATGCCATCTTTATTTTCGGATATGACTTCTAAGCTAACTGGACCTTCCACGATAGAAAGGATCTCCTTGATTAAAGCATCTGGGTCCTTTTTTTCTTTTGCAATTAGCGTAGGATTGGTTGTAACTCCATCTACTAAACCCATTTCTATTCCTTTTTTGATCTCATCGATATTTGCCGTGTCAATAAAGAATTTCATGACCTACCTCCTTTTTTAGAATTTCTAAATGGTAAATAAAGAAACATGAAGACTCAAGAGTTGTTGTGTACATGTAAGCTTCCTCTAAACTTTCTCCTATGGCAAAGCTTCCGTGTCCTCTTACAATTACTATCTGGCAATCTTTCAACACTTCCGATATTTTTTGTGCTCTTTTTTCTTTATCATCTTCTTCATGTACAATTGGAATTTCTTTTAGAAAAAGTTTACCTTCTGAGTCAATTGGCGCGATTTGGTGCTGCACTTTAAAAAAAGAAAGTAGCACTGCGTACGGTGGGTGAGCATGAATTACGGCTTTTGCGTCTGTTTCTTTATATATACGTATATGAACCGGTGTTTCTGATGAAGCCTTTCTGAGCGTCTTTTTAGGGAGTTCATCTAGTAAAGTCACTTTTACTATGTCATCTCTTTTCAGTCTTCCGAGCATAGATCTTGTTCTTGTTATGTAAATATCATTATCCAATTTTACACTCATATTTCCTGAATGAGAATTTACCATACCCCTAAGAAAGAGATCTCTACCTATCTGTTTCATTTGGGTTACCATCTTCATTAAATTTTCGGCCTTATTAATCACCAGGGACATCAGAAATTCCTATTTCATCGAAAGATATTTTGCCAAGAAATTTGATCTTCTGGGATTTTTCAATCTCTGGTAAAAATTCCCTGAGTTTCCTTCCAAACACAGGGTGCGTAAGGTCCCTATTCAGCTCTATAAGTGGAACTAGTGCAAACCTTCTCTTGTGGAGCTCAGGATGAGGAATCTTTAGATCCTCATCATTTATAACTTTGTTATCAAAAAGGAGTATATCCAGATCAATTATTCTAGGCCCCCATTTTATAGTATCGAATCTTCCCATTTCTTTTTCTATTTTTTTTAGCTCTTCGAGCAACATTCTAGGTGCTCCTAAATATTCTAGAAGAACCACGCAGTTTAAGAAATCGTTTTGTCTATCGAATCCGACAGGTGAGGTAAGGTAGAGGGAGGAGATTTTTTTTATCCGTAGATTTTCTACTTTTCTTAGTCTTTTTATGGCCTCAATACAGTTAGTACGAGAATCTCCTAGATTTGAACCTATACCCAAATAGACGTTCTTCCCAGAGATTACGATTTTATCTGTTCCTTCTCCTTGTCTTTTTCATCTTTGGGAGGAGTGATATCTATCTCGTCTAACCCCTTGGTGGCCTTTTTAAAATTTTTTATACTTTTCCCAATTGCCGATCCGATTTCGGGTAGTTTCCCCGCCCCAAAGATTAAAAGGACTATAACAAGAATGACTATAAGTTCTGGAAGACCCAGTCCAAACATATGTTCACTTTACCACTATTCTTTCTTTGAGTCAACACGATTATCTGATGCCTAATATCTCTGTTTTTTCCACCATTACGGTTAAAGATTTAGGCTTTTCTAAACCTTATCTGGAGGTAAATTATATATATTATGCTCATAGTGGAAGCTACAGTTGCTGGCACCGCAGTTTCAGACGTGAAAAAAACTAGGGCAAGACCACCAGCCAGGCCATAATTTTTATACGTTCCTAAAAGAATCAAGCCTTTCACAATGTCATTTTTCATTTTTGAAAGTTTTCCTATTAACTCGATGATCCATCCGAAAACAAATGTCGAAAGAAAGGATAAAACAATCACGGGGATTAGTTCAGCAGTTCTAAATAGCATTACATCGCGATTTAAGCCAGTTATTATGTAGATGACAAGAAAGAAAGTCCAATTAATAAGGGTGCCCTTTACATGTTCAATTTTCTGGGAAACCCCTGTCCTTATTAAGACTCTTGATAACACGATAGGAAGGATTATGAGTTCAACGAGAATCATGAGAACTTTCAATGGATTTATGAAAGCTGAACCCAGTAAAATTAGCATAATTAAAGGAGTCAAAAAGAGAGCGGTAATGTATGCCCCTATAGTTCCAAAAAGTACAAACTCTTTGTGGGCTTTGAGAAAAATTGAAAAGGGAATGACTGCAACCGCAGGTGGCACTGCTGATATGATGACAAAGCCGACCCAGAAATCACGGTTGGCTATAATTAGATAGTTCAAAACTAGAAGGAGACCACCGTAAAACAGGTAGCTTGTGAGAGAACCGATTATTGCTTGCTTAATCATTGATCTGACCGACCGAAAGACAGTTGACGGAACAGCGGTCGTAGAAAACGTCATAATTATGGCCAGAAGGGGAATTATAGCATCTTTGAGGAAATATGCCCCACCGTCCCATGCCATACCGAGGACAAGTGATATTGCTAGAATGAAGTTTCTGTCCCTGAATAGGCTTTGAATCTTTTTCAACATCGAATCTCTCCTACCTCCTTAAATCTTCATTCGGGCTTAAAGATAAAGTAAACCAATTCTCATCAACCTTTCACTCCCTAAAAAACTATTTCGGCATTAAAACATCCTCGGACATATCTGAAATTTCAATTATGCTAGGATGTTTGGAAAACATAAAAGATTTATCCTAAAAAGTGGCACAAATTGAATCACGAATTTTCACGCCAAATAACTACTTTTAAGCTTGCTTATTGCTCCGTTACTTGCTCTCTAAATAAACTCACAATTCCAGATGCCTTATTTACCTAATTCAATATTCAATTGTTTATGCATAAAACCAACCCAGAAAAATTTTTTCTACGCAATATTGACAAAATTGGCTAAGTATTTATTACTCGGTAACCTCATTATTTTTAGAGCGTCTTCAGGTATGTTAATATATCTGCTATTTCAGAGTCCTTTAAATCTCCAAAGGAAGGCATAGATCTATAAGGGTTTCTTATCTGTTGAGCCACATTTTCTGCAGTTAAAGGTTTTTTACTGACCGGTAGAATCTTTTCTTTCAGTATTCCCTTCATACCTGGCGCTCCTCGCTTGTAATCTTTTTTGTCAGTATAGTGGCAGGAAACACAATATTTCTGAAAAAGCTTTTCTCCATTTTTTAGGTTCCCTTCTGATTTGAGTGTTTTTTGGGCGCCCGTTTTTTGATCCGAGTATTCCTTTGATTCAGCTAAAACGAGACTATACCCAGCCGAAAAAGCAAACAAGCTAAATGAAAATAAAACCATAAGGAAACCCAGAAGTTTTGCATAGGAATAAAACTCCTTATATTTCCTTACAAAGAGAATCTTAAACCAAAATAAAAGAAATATAATCACAGCTGAAAAAGCGTGGAGGGTTGCTCTAGGGGAAAGTTCTACTTTGGATTCGGAAATGAAGTGAATACAGAAAGACATGCCCGCTATGAGGACCAAGAAAAATAGTCTCCCGTTAACCTTGTGAAGTTTTTTTAGTCTATCCATATTTGTCCCCTTCTGTTTTCTGAAGATTTCAAGCATTGAAAAAAGAGCCACAACAGACAAGCCTATAAGCGTAAAGGAAAGTAGAATTTTTATTATCACGTAAGAATCCTAATTTCTTTTCAAGCAAAAATCAACTAAAATTCAGCTTAACCTAACCAAAATTTCCATTATTTCGTAAAGTCATATGGACAATCAAGAAAAAAATCCGAAAGATGCAGGCTGCGTACCCTTCTCAGACTTTATTTAGTTAAACGTTATCAATTCCCCGATCCTTGGTTTAATTAACCTGGATTTTGGAGCCTTAATTTTTAGCTCTTTTTCAAATTCCTCCACTGAACCTGTAAGAATGGGAAATGTACCATAATGCATTGGAATTACCATTTTTGGATTTATCCATTTTGTCGCATAGGCTGCTCCTTTAGGTCCCATTGTGAATCTATCCCCTATACAGACCATCAAAACGTCAACTTTTTTTAGCTTTGAAATAAGCTTCATATCTGAGAAAAGATCTGTGTCTCCAGTATGGTATATTACTGGACCGTTCTTTAAAGAGATTACAAACCCTCCAGGATTTCCAGCGTAAAATAACCCTTTTTGGGCTCCTGGTATCTCTAATGCGGAACTGTGTTGAGCAGGGACAAAAAGCACGTTGATCTCGCCTCCCATAAGAGATATCTCACCCCCAAAGTTTCCGGTAGTTTCGTATCCAAACTGATTCTCTGGGAATCCTCCATAAATAACCATCGCTTTACCAAGATCGAAAGTAGCTACAAGCTTAGCCCCCGTTTTCTTGGCGATGTCAATGGTGTTCCCAATATGGTCGCCATGAGCATGGGTCAAAAGAATAAAATCGACTTTTGTCAACTCTTCTAAATGACGTGTTCCATCCTTGTTTAATGGGTTAGTTATCCATGGGTCAATAAGTAAGACAGCCTGAGACTTGGTTCTAATTTTAAAGCTAGAGTGGCCGTACCAGGTTATCTCTGTGGCATACAAAAATACAGTGTGAGTAAAAAATGATACTATAAGGATTAAAAGTGCGACAATTTTCATGCCGTCCTCCTGTAAATTACTTTCAAACCATATAAGAGGATCTTCAATTTTTTATATAACTCTGCAACGGTGATGTCCAGCACAATTTAAGAAGGATACTCCACACCTTCTGAAGAAAGTGAGCACATTATGCATTTAAGGTAATTCATTAAACGCTTACTCCTGCGATTGCGAATACTCAGTAGTTGAACAAGCTGAAATAGGTAAATTTGTTAATTTAGCGCGATCTGTAAAATATAGTTGCTCCGGACAACCCATTGGATACCCTATTAACGGACCATTTTACTTACGGCCTGAAAAATATGACATCCTCGAACCCAAAGAGGATGGGTTTTCCATTCGCGAAAACCTTAGAGGGTGAAGGCCATCACGATGTATGGACTGGAAACGGGAATACAATGTTAGTAGAATCGAGATCGCGACCCCATTGCAATTGGGAGCTTGCCAGCTGTAATTAGTGATGTACTTCGTTTACACAATGGTTGTAGGAAACACTGCGGGAATTAGAAGCAAAAGATCCCTTTAAGAAATATAGAATACGATTAAAAAGACCAGATGTACATAGGTTTCACGACTTAATAAAGGAAAAATTGGAGGACTTCAACGAGTTAAGTGACCTCCTTTCTTAGTATTGTTATAGACCAATTCCACTTTAAATCCTAGCAAGCTTATAGTCTTCTTGCCTTTTTCGCTCTAAGCCTGCAAAGATCTCATTCACCCTTTGTTTTTCTCTTTAAGCGCCTTGAGAACTTTTTCGGGAGTTATAGGGAGGTCTCTTATTCGGACTCCTACAGCATCGTATATTGCATTGGCAATTGCTGGTGCGGTCGGGACAAGCCCAGGCTCTCCAATACCTTTTGCACCGAAAGGTCCTGCCTCCTCATTAGTCTCTATAATTACGATCTCTACTGGTGGAACGTCTCTTACCGTAAGGATTTTGTAATCTAAGAAATTTCCATTCTTCAAATAACCATTATCGTAAATCATCTTTTCAGAAAGAGCGTACCCTATTCCCTGTAAAACCCCACCGTATATCTGTCCCTCTAGCAACAATGGATTTATGGCACGTCCCACATCATGGGCCGCCACATACTTTAAAATCTTGACCTTGCCAGTTTCTGTGTCTACTTCTACTTCCACTCCGTGGGTCCCGTAGGCATAAGCAGCCGAAAGATTCCCTCTAAACTCCTTATTCAAATTTTCATTTTGAGGGTCATAGAAATGTTCTGCCATGAGCATTGAACCACCGGTTGTGAAATGGATTCTCCTTAATGCCCTTGCAAGTGGAATACTCTTCTGTGGGTCACTTTTAGAAAACGCTATTCCATTCTTTATCGCTACGTCTTCAGGTGGAACTTCTAGCAACTTTGATAATATTTCCAAAAGCTTCTTTTTTATCTTTTTTGCCGCGAAAAGCGCAGAATTTCCAGCAACAAACGTGGTTCTGCTTGCGTGCACGCCCACATCCCAAGGACAAATATCGGTATCGTTGTGTATAACATTTACGTCCTCTACGGGTACCCCCAGTTCTTCTGCCACAATCTGTGCAATGACTGTATCTGCACCTTGACCTATGTCGCTTGCTCCTGTGAAAACATCTACCTTACCAAAATCATCCATCTTTATAATAGTACCGCAGCCATCAGACTTGTAAACTCTTGCTCCTCCACCTACATGTATGAGGGATGCAATTCCAACTCCTCTTTTTTTTAGCCCCCTTCCCCTCTTTTCTTTCCAATTTAGTCTTTTAGCAACCTCCTCTATACATTCCTTTAATCCACAAGTGGTTACCCTGAATCCTTGGGGCGTAATCTCTCCTGGCTCGTTTGCGTTTATGATCCTTAGATCATAAGGATCTATTCCGCTTTCTTCTGCAAGGTGATCCAAAGATGACTCGATTGCAAATGTTGCTTGGGGATTACCGTAACCTCTCATTGCTTGACAGTACGTGTTGTTAGTGTAAACACATGTTGCCGTGTATTTTACGTTTGGGACTCTGTATAAAGAGGAAATAGGCATCATCATCACGGAAGGCGTTGTGGCACCCCACGATGTGTAAGCTCCGTTATCAAGTATCATTTCCACTTCCCTGAACGTTAGTCTTCCATCCCTGTCGCATCCCTGAGAGATCTTCGTTATGGTACACTGCCTAGGAGAGGTTGCAAAAAATTCTTCATCTCTGGAAAAGACTATTTTTACGGGTTTTCTAGTTTTAAGAGCCAAAAGTATAGCTATATATTCATAGGGATAAGTATCTAACTTACTTCCAAATCCGCCTCCGATTGTGACCTGGATAATCCTCACTCTCCTATTCCTGAGTCCTAATGCTGTCAGAGCTTCCAGAAATTCATTTTGGGCAAGTGATGGGATCTGTGTATTGCTGTACATAGTCAAGTTGTTGTTTACATCGAAATAGGCCACACATCCACTAGTTGCTAAGCAACAGTGGGTCACCCATTGGGTCGTAAACGTATCTTCAACCACATATGCTGACTCCTTTTTAGCTTTTTCGACGTCCCCGCACACAAGTCTCCAAGGTAGCTTAAGTATATTTGAACCTACCTCTTCATGAAGAATGGGCGCATCTTCCCTCATGGCTACCAGTGGATCAAAAATTCCTTGTAGAACTTCGTATTCTACAGAAATGAGGTCTAAAGCCTCTTCGGCTATTTCAGGGCTTATGGCACAGACTGCGGCTATTTCATCTCTTGTGGACAGAACTTTTGTGCCTTTAAGTGGAGGGTTGTCCTTCATAAACCCGATTCTAAAGTGTGGAGGAAAGTCCTTTGCAGTTATGACAGCTTTAACTCCTGGTAGTTTTTCTGCCTTCGATGTGTCTATGTGTAAGATTCTGGCATGGGGGTATTTGCTGTAAAGGATCTTTCCGTAAAGCATGCCGGGTAGTTCCACATCGTCTATATAAAGTGCCTGGCCTGTAACTTTAAAGGGTGCGTCCTTCTTTGGTATCTTTTTACCTATTATATTAAAGCTCATCATTTCCCCCTTTTTGCCGCATTTATTGCATCAATTATCTTTACATATCCAGTACATCTGCAAAGATTTCCTTCTATCGCCTCTTTTATATCCTCATCGTCTGGGTTTTTCTTTTCCTCAAAGAGCGCATAAGCAGACATTATCATACCGGGCGTGCAGAATCCGCACTGGACGGCCCCTTCTTCTATGAAAGCTTTCTGAAGTGGATGGAGGGCTTCCCCTGGTCCGGATATCCCTTCTATGGTTAGCACATCTTTGCCATTTACCTCCATAACAGGAAAAAGACAGGAGTTTACAGCCATTTTATCAATAACGACTGTACATGCACCACATTCCCCATAACCGCATCCCTCTTTGGTGCCTTTAAGTTTTAGAACTTCCCTTAAAAAGTAGAGGAGTGTCCAGTGGGACTCGACCTCTGCGGTCACTTCTTCACCATTGAGTTTGAATTTTATTTCTCTCTTCATTGAGCGCTCCTTTTTATCCTCCTTAGTCAAAGGCCCTCTTTGCCGAAAGAAGAATAGCTCTTCTTGTAAGGACCTTAACCATCTCTCTTCTATACCAAGCTTCACCCCGTAGTGTGTCTCTCGGTTTCGCGACTGATGAGGCAATTTCAGAAGCCTCTCTAATAGCCTCATCAGTCAATCTTTTACCGCATAAATAATCTTCAGCCTCCTTTGCCCGAAGAGGCCTAGGGGCTACCACGCCCATTGCTATTCTCGCCTCTTTAACAGTGATTCCATAAGATAGGAGCCTTGATTCGAATTCGGAATAAGTCTTTTCCCCAGCTTCTCTTTTTAAGAAATCTATATCTACCTCTGGAGACAACGTAAGTCGTGTCGCCACGCTCACAATAGCTAAATCCATAGCTTCTCGTCTCGAATGCTTTATGTACGCTGATCCCGAATACGGAGGAAGAAAAGTTATTTCAAAGCCCGTTACAATCTCTCCCTCATCTTTCGATACAGAGTAAGGGCCAAGAAAAAAATCGTGGAGAGGTATTTTTCTTTCTCCCTTTTCATTTCTGATCAGCACCTTTGTGTCAAAGACCAAAAGGGGACATGCAGTATCTGCCGAGGGTGCCGCATTACATATGTTTCCTCCGATTGTTGCAACATTTCTTATCTGTTTTGAACCGAGTTTTCTTACCGCATCATGAAGTGCGGTGTAGTATTTCTCGATATATTTATCCTTTAATAACTGCTCGTGGGTTACACAACTTCCTATTTTTAGCTCCTTTCCTTTCTCTATGACTTTTAGAGCAGTTATGTTTCGTAAAGAGATCAAGTTTTTTGGAGAGATTTTCTTTCGTTTTATGTTAACCATCACATCTGTCCCACCGGCTATGTAGATGGCATCGCCCAAGCTCTTAAAAAGATTTAGTGCCTCTTCAATACTTTGTGGCACGTGATAGTCAAATCTTTTCACAATTCCCCCCTTAATTTAGATCCCTTTTGTCAAAAACTCTCTTCGTTTTTCTCTCCGAGCGTGGAAGGCTTCCGTAATCTACAATTTCAATATCGCAACTTACCATTATCTGATTCTTTATATCTTCTCCAATTTTCTTTATTATTAGGCTATCCATCTCAGGGGAAGACCTCACATCTTGAGCCCTTTCAACCTTGATAGTCATGTAGTCCTTCCCATCCTCTTTCCTTTCGAGATGAATCTGGTATTCACTACCAACCTCTTTTATTTTTGAGAGTATCTCATCGATGTGACTGGGATAGATGTTAACTCCTCTAAATATGAACATATCATCAGACCTTCCTAAAATTCGATCGTGCATCGGCATAAGACTCCCGCAAGGACATTTCTCTGGAATTATTCTCGTAAGATCCCGCGTTCTGTACCGAATAAGCGGAACGGCCTCCTTTCTTAACGTGGTAACGACCATTTCTCCCACTTCTCCAGGTTTTACCGGTTCTAGTGTTTCTGGATCCAGGATCTCCAGTATGTAATAGTCAGCCCAGTAATGAATACCCCTGTGGTATTTACAATCGAGCCCTGTTCCTGGGCCGTAAAGTTCGGTCATTCCAGGTATGTCATAAAGCTCATCATATGGAACCCCTGAAAGTTCTGAAATTTTTTTTCTCATTGCATCACTGGATCTCTCTGAACCGAAAATGATCTTTTTAAGTTTGATTTTTCCACGAAGGCCCCTTTTATCTATCTCTTCAGCCATAAGTAGCCCCATCGATGCCGTACAGCAAAGAACGGTGCTTTCAAAATCTTGAAGGAACTGGCACTGCATGTCTATATTGCCCGGGCCTATTGGTATTGCCATCGCACCGAACCTCTCACATCCATTCTGAAATCCCCATCCTGCAGTCCAGACTCCGTATCCCACCGCTATCTGGATCCTGTCTTCTTTTGTGCATCCAGCATAAGCGTAACATCTCGCGAACATATCTGCCCAGTCTTCAACGTCCTTTCTGGTGTAGCAAATAACTTTCCTTTTCCCAGTGGTACCAGAAGATGCGTGTATCCTTATAACGTCTCTTAATGGTACAGAAAGAAGTGGAAAGGGATAACCCTCCTGCAGGTCCTTTGTAGTAGTAAATGGAAGCCTTTTTAAGTCATCTAGGGTCCTTATATCCTCAGGCTTGACTTTAGCCTCGTCCAACTTTTTCCTATAAGCCCAAGATCCCGAGTAGGCATGCTTTACCGTCCACTTGAGTCCTTCAAGCTGAAGGTTCAGAAGCTCGTCCTCGCTTTTGACTTTGCTATCAAAAGGTCTCTCCATGGATCCCCCCTAAATTTTAAAATTCCTACATTTTAAATTTTCTCTCCCTCAGGTCCCTCGTTTTTTCGAAATTGATTTCCATGGTATCCGGGTTGATATAAACCCCATAGTCCCTAAGCGCTCCTTCTATGCTTACATAGCCCTCTATAACATCATTTAACACGAGATCAGGATCCCTTTCGTAGGGATCGCCATATCCTCCCCCACCTGGTGCATCTATTGTGACCACATCACCTGGCATAAGCTGGGTTAGACCATAGGGATTTCCTTCCTTCCCATTTACCAGAAAGACTCCCCTTCTTCCGGGTTTCCCTCCAAAAAGGCCCTCTGGAGGATACACATATCTTCCCGCTTGAATTCCAAGATTTACAGGAGGAAGTGGCGCATACTCATCATCGGGGACTCTAAACACTTCCCTTTTGCCGAGACCACCTCTAGTCCTGCCTGGACCGCCAGAATCGGGGATTAGCTCCCTCTTCTCCACAATCAACGGAGTATCGTTCTCAAATATTTCGACAGGTGTATTAGCGCCATTTGCGGGAAATATAAACACGTAGTTTCCATCGTTTTTCAATCCCGCACCCATGCCCCCACCTCTTATTATTACAGAATGCCATTGAGATCCATCTTTTCTTCGGCCATAGAACACATTCATAGCCGCGGGAGTTCCACCAGATCCGGCTATGACTCTGTCAGGTAAGACCGTTGACAAAGCTTTGTATATGATTTCTGTAAGAAAGTGGCCTATCTGCATCCTTGCCGCACACGCAGCTGGAAACTTACAGTTAACTATTGACCCATAAGGTGCAATGAGCGTTATAGGTCTTGCGCATCCTTCATTGTTAGGAATGTCAGGTGCAAACATGCTTTTTATAGCCATAAAAACGTAGGCATATGTGAAGTTATAAACGACATTCCCACCCCAGTCCACCTGTGGCGACGAACCAGTGAGATCGACAATCACATCTTTTCCTCTTATCTCAACTTTCGCTTTAATGACTATGTCATCTTTTCCCTTGGGCTGTTCAATTATACCTTCGGCATAATAAACGCCATCAGGTATTTTTTCTATCTCTTCCCTTATACTCTTTTCCGTTATCATGATTATCTGTTCTGCCAAGTCATCCAATGTCTCAAGTTCAGTCTCCTCCATCATTTGCTTTATCTTTTCTGAACACACATGGTTTGCCGCTATCTGCGACCTTATGTCACCTATTACCTGCTCAGGGGTTCTCACATTCCAGCGGATGATGTCCATGATCGCCTGATTAAGAACGCCTTTTTCAAAAAGTTTAACGGGAGGAATAAAAAGTCCCTCCTCAAAAACATCGTGGTTGTCAGAAGCAACCCTTCCTCCAATGTCTGAATGATGGAAAACACATGCGGTATACGCGACAAGTTTGTCCTTATAAAATATGGGGCTTAAGACACATACATCATTTAAATGACCAGCCAATATCCACGGATCGTTCGTTATGAGAACATCGCCTGGCCGAAAGTATCCTTCTGGAAAGCTATTTATCAATTTCTTGATACCCAAAGCCATAGCCCCAGACTGGCCAGGAGTGGCGAATGTCCCTTGAGCGAGTTCTCTTCCAAATCTGTCAGTAAACATGCAGGTATAATCGTGGGCATCCCTAAGAAGACTGGAAAAAGCTGTTCTCGCCACAGATGAGTCGGCCTCATCGACTATAGATATAAGTCTTCTCCATAAAATCTCTATTGTGATCGGGTCAAACAATGAGCCCATCTCATCCTCCTTTGATCTCTATCCAAAGGAAACCGTAATCATCAACGCTTATTTCTGTATCCTCTCCTGCAACAACCGTCGATTCCCTCTCTTCTATAATAGCTGGTCCATAAAATTTGGCTCCAGGGAAAATCTTATATCTGTCATAAACAGTGAAGGGTATAAATTCTTTCTTTAACTGTGAAAAGGCAAGCCTTTTACCTTTCACGGCTTCTTGAAGGTTTTTGTTCGCTTTTTTCTCAATCTTCGACAGCTTAAGGAGCTTCTCAGGTAACTGGGCCCTCACCTTGAAATTTATGAATTCCACTTCTGATTCCGGGTAGGTCCTTCCGTAAAGCTTTTCATAACATTCATCAAAGATCCTTCTTATCTCTTCTTTTTTGAACTCATAGAAAGGCTTATAAGATACGGGTACAGAAATTTCAGACCCTTGTCCGACAAATCTCATATCAACAGATCTGGTGAAAATAATCCCTTCCTTTGAATACTCAACAAAAAGTGTTGATGCCGCTTCTCTTTCAAGTTTTTTAAAGATATCTTCTATTTCACTGAAATCTGCTTTAGAAAGTGAAACCTTATGGCTCACTAACGCATCGAATGCCCGAGGAGCTGTGAAAAAGCCCATTGCCGACCCAACCCCTGCATTAGGTGGAACCATTATTTTTTTTGCTCCCAGTTTTTTTGCCAAGCCATATGCATGCACCGGACCCGCACCGCCAAATGCGGCAATGGTCACTATTTTTGGATTACCTCCTTTTTCAGCAATGTGGGTTTTTGCAGCAGCAGCCATTGTCTCATTGATCAGATCGTGTATACCCCAGATTGCTTGCGTAAGCGTTACTTTTAAGGGTTTTGCTATCTTTTCCTCTATCCCGTATCTTGCCTTGTCCTTATTTAGTTTCATTTCTCCACCCAGGAAGTAACTTTCATCCAGATAACCAAGAAGAAGGTCCGCATCAGTAACACAGGGATCTTCTCCTCCCCTGTCGTAGCAAATAGGACCTGGATCAGCACCTGCGCTTTCAGGTCCAACCTTAAGTGTCCCCATCTTGCTTATTTTTGCTATGCTTCCACCACCGGCTCCTATCTCCATAAGGTCAACAACAGGCACCTGGATTGTAAGGCCACTGCCTTTCATAAACCTTTGAACTCGGCCCACTTCAAAAGTGGGAACGACTCCAGCTTCTCCTTTTTGAATAAGACACGATTTCGCCGTCGTGCCACCCATATCAAAACAGAACATTTCAGAAATGTTGAAGTGTTTCCCATAATATTGGGCAGCTATGACTGCCGCAGTTGGGCCCGATTCTATTATTCTTACAGGAAATTCTTTTGCGGTCTCAACTGAGGTTATTCCGCCACTACTTAGCATTATGAAGAGCTTGCCTCTAAAACCAAGTCGTTGTAATCTTTCCTTGAGATTGGATAGATATTTTTCAGTAAGAGGCTTGACATAGGCATTTGTGACAGTTGTACTTGTTCTTTCGTATTCCCTTATCTGAGGAAGAACTTTGTAAGATATGGACGTAGATATCCAGGGTGCCTCTTCATTTATTATCTCCTCAATCATCCTCTCATGTGATGGATTTTCGAATGAATTTATGAGGCACACTGCTATAGATTCTACTCCCTTACTTACAAGCCTTTTTACCACACTTCTTACCTCATCTGGATTCAAAGGTCTGAGAACAGAACCATCGCTTCTTATTCTTTCATCAACTTCCATCCTTAGATGTCTCGGCACAAGAGGTTTTGGAAACTCGGCGAATATATCATACGGGGCGTATCTTATCTCTCTCCCAATTTCTAAAACATCTCTGAAACCCTTTGTGGTTATAAGGCCAGTTTTTGCACCTTTCCTTTCTATGATGGAATTTATGACAAGGGTTGTGCCATGAATGAACTCTTTCAATTCCGAAATAAAACCCGGTACCTTTTTTGAGAGGATTTTTATCCCTTCTTCGACAGCATCTGAAGGATCCTTCGGTGTGGTCAAACACTTTGCGGTGTAAATCTCACCCGTATCATCGTTTAAAAGAACAAAATCTGTGAACGTGCCTCCTATGTCACACCCAAGCCTAAAGTTTCTATCTGCCATCCTTCCTCCAACTGCAAAGACCATTTAGAAAAGCGAGGGTTCCTGAAATTCCCCAAAGATGTCTCGAAAGACATTCGTCATCTCTCCCAAAGTACAGTATACCTTGCAACAATCAAGTAAGTATGGCATCACATTTTTGCCATCTTTTGTGGCCTTCTCGAGATCCTTTAAGGCCCTTTTTACGTCACTTTGGGATCTTCTCCTTTTGATTTCTTTTAGACTCTCTATCTGCATTCTGGCAGATTCTTCATTATATTCGTGAAGTTCGACCTCTTTAGGCTCACCTTCCACATGAATATTAACCCCCACCTTGAGAAGCTCGCCCTTTTCGATGCCCCTTTCTATCTCATAGGCTTGTCTTGCCAACATTCTCTGGATGTAACCGTCTGAGACAGCCTTTATTATGCCTCCATATCTTTCTACCTTTTCCATTTCTTCGATAATTTTCTCTTCCATTTGCTTTGTTAGAGTTTCAATGAAATAGCTACCAGCAAGAGGATCAACCGTGTCCCTTAAACCCATCTCATCCATCAGGATTTGTAGGGTTCTCAAGGATATAAGGGCAGAATGTGGGGTGGGGATTGTGTATGCTTCATCGTAACTGCATAATGCCGTAGTCTGAGCACCTGATAGTGCAGCCACCAGAGCGTAATATGCCCCTCTCACTATGTTATTTTCTGGTTGGGCCTTGGTAAGCCCGTAGCCGCCTCCTCCAAATATTCCTCTCAAAAATAGATTTCTATCTTTTTTCACATTGTATCTTTCCCTCAAAAGTTTTGCCCATAATTTACGGGCCGCTCTGAATTTGGCTACCTGCTCCCATATGTTACCAAACACGTTGAAATTAAAAGTAATCCCGCCTACGAACTCATCAGGTTCATAACCCCTTTTTACCACCTCGTCTATATAGGCAAACGCTATGAGAAAAGCATATGCGATTTCTTGTGCAGGTGTTGCTCCTGATTCCCTTATGTGATACCCGCATACGCTCACTGGGTTAGTCTTCGGCATAACCTTCATGGAGTATTCCATAATGTCACCCGTTAGCCGGATAGCATGCTCAACGGGGAATATCCACGCTCCTCTTCCTATCATCTCTTTAAGTATATCGTTCTGTGGAGTTGCCGAGATCGATTTTGAGTCATAACCGTACTTCTCTGCTACCGCCTGAAACATTGCAAGTATTATGGAAGCAACTGCATTTATTGTTAGACCAACGCCTATTTTGTCCAACTCAATCCCTTCGAAGGCAATCTCAAAATCCCTAACAGTGTCAACTGCCATGCCCACTCTTCCAACTTCTCCTTCTGACATCGGATCATCCGAGTCGTAACCCATCTGAGTTGGAAGATCAAAGGCCACATTTAATCCTGTCTGTCCGTGAGATATCATGAATTTAAAACGCTCGTTAGTTTCCTTTGGGGTTCCAAATCCAGTGTACTGTCTTGTGGTCCAAGCTCTTGATCTGTAACCTAGGGGATGAATTCCCCGAGTGAAAGGGTACTTACCCGGGTCATTTAGATCCTCCTCATATAAAAAGCCTATTTCCTCTAGATCTTTCGGAGTGTACACAGGTTTTACATGGATACCTGATTCCAAAATCACATCCAGAATCTGATCTCTGTCATTTTTTATGTATCTTGCAGTAGACATCCTCATCCTCCTCACTTCTTCACAGAAGCCTTAATGGCAGAGATTATTTCTTCGATCGGGGTTCCTCCTGGAAAAACGCCCTCAACACCCATTTCTTTTAGTTTGGGAATGTCCTTTGATGGAATGACCCCACCGACAAAGATCTTTTTATCTTGAATTCCAAGTTCTTTCAGTTTTTCCATAAGTTTTCTTGTAAGTGGGATGTGGGCTCCGCTCATAATTGAAAGTCCTATTACATCCACATCTTCCTGAATTGCTATGTTTACTATCTGATCTATTGTTTTATGGAGACCAGTATATATTACTTCCATACCTGCTTCTTTTAGGGCTAGGGCGATAACCTTAGCCCCCCTATCATGTCCGTCGAGCCCTGGCTTAGCTACAAGGACTTTTATTCTTTTTTCAGCCAAGGGTTTCCTCCAGTTTTCCGTTTTTTAAAATATTGGAAACCACAAGCCTAGCCATGTAATATGGATCCAACTTTTTGCTTATGACCTGAGCTAAGAGATCATTGAAAGTAATATTTTTTTCCATCATTTCTTCTATTCCTTTTTCCATTTCTTCCTTTATCAAAGCTATGACTAAGGTCTTGATTTTCTCTTTATTTTCCTTTTCTTCTTTGAGTTTTTTTTCTCTTTCTTGTTCTAGTGTATCTATGAGGAGTTCAACCCCTTGTCCTTGCCTAGCAATGGTTTTAACTAAAGGGACCGAAATTTCTCCCTTTATACTTTCAAGGTAATGGATTATGTCCTTAGCTTTTTCTTCGGCATTAGGAATATCCATTTTGTTCATCACGATTATATCTCCAATATCCAAGAGTCCAGCTTTCATAAGTTGGATTTCATCGCCAAAATCTGGCGTCAAGACAGTGATTACTACATCAGAGATAAGGGATATACTCAGTTCGGTCTGCCCTACCCCAACACTTTCCACGATGATAATTTCCTTACCTAATGCTTCAAGTATACACTCTGCGCCTAACGCCGCTTTCGATATGCCCCCTGAAAATCCTCTGTGGGCCATGGATCTTATAAATATCCCTTCAATTTTTTCTGCGTTTTTTAATCGGAGTCTATCTCCGAAAAATGCGCCTTTTGTTTTTATACTAGTTGGATCTATAGCTATCACACCTATTTTTTTTCCTTTTTTTCCGTAACAGAAGGCCAACCTATCGATAATTGTGCTTTTGCCGGCTCCCGGAGAACCTGTTACACCAATTCTAAAAGAAGTACCGGTTTTGGGGTAAAGTTTAGATAAAACCTCAAAACCCGTTTCTTCTCCATTTTCTATCATAGAGATTGCCCTAGAGGCTGCTTTCTCATCACCTGAGATTATTCTTTCCGCAAGATCATTCGGATTCATGATTTTTTCTCAGCCTTTTATCAGTTCTTCCTTAATTTTTTTCTTTATAAGCTTTTTCCCCCTGAGTATGTGCTTTTTAATCAATGATTCCACTTTTTTTGCATTTTTCGATTTCATAAGCTCTATCATATCTTTATGGTCCCGGAGAGAAACCTCTGCGAGTGTTCTATGCCTGAAAATTATGATCCTGAACCTGTAAATGAAGTCCCTCAAATCGTTGATCATGGAGTAAAGAAGTTTGCTCTTTGAAGCTCTATACAGCTTGTCGTGAAACTCGGTGTTGAGCTTAACAAGGGCATCCATATCATTTTTTTCAACATATTCCTCGCCCTTCTTCACAATCTCTTCGAGATCACGGAGTTCCTCCTCTGTAATTTTAAAAGTCGCAAGATATCCTGCGTAACCCTCAAGAATGCTCCTTATACCAAAAACTTCATCTATATCCTCATCTGTTATGGATCTCACGGCAAATCCACCTTTTGGAAGCTTGTATATGAGACCTTCTTTTTCAAGCTTCTGTATTGCCTCACGCACTGGTGTTCGACTCGTTCCTAACTGGGATGCGATTTTTTCTTCAATGAGCCTCTTGTTTGCCTCCAGAACACCATTAAGGATGTGTTCTTTTAGTTTTCTGTATACCTGTTCTCTCAGTGATTTCCCTTTTCGTAGTTTCGGTCTAGATTCCTCTGCTCCCATGTTTCACTCCTAGATTATTTTTCTAGATTTAAGTTCTTCTATATATGCTTTGGGATAACCCAGTGTATCACAGTAAATCTTTTCGTTGTCTTCTCCAAACCTTGGCGGAAATTTCACTTTTCTGTTTTTCGCCTTAACATAGTCGGTTGTGTAAGGAAGAGGAGCAAGATAAATGGTGAGTCCTGTCCGCTCGTCTACTGAGATAAGCATCTCATTTTTTACATAAGGATCCTCTATAACTTCATCTATGGTGTTAACTTTGGAAATTGGGATTGTAGCCTCTGAGAAAAGCTTGATAAGTTCCTCTGTCTTGTACCCCCTTGTGATCTCCTCTATTCTAGCATTGAGGTTTTTTACGTCTTTTATTCTACCTTCGTTTCTTTCATACTCAGGCCTTGAAAGGACTTCAAAACCGGGAATTTTCAACATTCTTTCCCATTGTAGATCGTTCCCAACAGCGATATATACATAACCATCGAGGGTTTTATAAACGCTTACCGGCGCAAAAAACTCGTGGGTATTACCCTTGCGTGTTATACGTTTCTTGAAAGATTTCACCTGGTTTATGGGGACTGTAAGCCAAGAAACAGTACTCTGAAACATCGAAAGATCTATCCTTGTTCCCTCTTTGGTAATTGCCCTTTTATAAAGGGCTTTCATTATTAAACCATAAGCGTGTTCACTTGCACCCATGTCTGGTAGGGGAATACCTAGCACAAAGGGAGGACCGTCTTTATCTCCGGTTAAATCCATAAGTCCTCCTCTTGCCTGAAGAATAGGATCGTAGGCTGGTTCGTTGCTTTCAGGACCGAAGCCTGTTAAACCTACCCAGATTATGTCATCTTTTATAGCTCTCATAGATTCGTAATCTATGCCCAGTTTTTTGTAATTCCGAGGGAGTTGATTTGTTAAGAATATATCTACGTTTAACTTTTTTATAAGATTTTTAAATATCTCTTGTCCCTCCGGAGTGGCAAGATCGAGTGTTATACATTCTTTATTACAATTTATCGGCAAAAAATAAGAATACATTCGGTCCTCATTTAATATATTATCTCCAACCCTTCTGTTGGGATCTCCATAAACAGGATGTTCCATCCTTATGACCCGCATCCCATCCATAGCAAGCCTGTATGTAAGATAAGGTAAAACAGTTGCCTGTTCTAATGAAAGAACGGTTGTGTTCTTGAATAATTCATAAAACTCCATAAGTTACCCCGTCTTCCTTCTGTATACAATTTTTTCTTCACTATATCTCTCGAATTCTCCCTTGTCAAGAACTTTGTATACAATTACGGGAAAAAAATCCTTTGCTTCTTTGTGTGTGTATGTTGGCTTTAACAAGTAGTAAGATAAATGCCCTAATGAGATTGGTGATAAACTAATACCTATAAGAGTCCTGAGAAAGATTCAAAGGAGATGTTTGATCTTGAGATAGAAAGACCTCGACATGAGGGAATAAATAAAAAAACACACCCATCTTTGATCTACTTTTCAAGAAGAGGAAAAAGGGTATCATTATCAACACTATGCACGGTTTAAAGAGAATCGTACCTTACGTCATTTTTATCAAAGGATTAATCTCGTGAAATGCCTTTCCGTTTTTGATAAAGAAAAACAATTTAACCTAAAGCTAGATGAGTCCCAGACCAGGTACTTGAAGCAGACATTATGAGTCCAAGACTCGCTTGCTGAAAAGCCATCGTACGAGACTTTGACAACCCGAGAAATAGAAACACTTAAACCAATTGGCGAGGGTTACTCTTATATGGAAATTGCTGAGATGCTTTCTTGCCTTCCAGAACCGTTGAAACTTAGAAAAGCAAACTAATGGTGAAGCTCCACCTTAAAAAGTAGGTGGAGCTTATATAATACACAAATAAAAAAGTCTAAAACTTGGGTCTTGGATAAAGACCAGCGGCTTCGACAATTTCAGGAACAGTTTCTTCCCACTCAATTGCCATTATGTGGACACCGGCCACACCTTTAATTTCCTTAAGTTGTCTTATAATATCCACACAGAGCCTTATCCCTTCTTTAGGTACCTGGTCTTTTGGCACGCTCTGTAGTCTTGTTATTACCTCATCCGGTACATCCATTCCAGGGATCTTAGTTTTCATATATTTTGCAGCACCGATGGATTTTATGGGAGAAACGCCAGCTATAATCTTCACCTTTTGATCAAGACCTATATCACAAACTCTTTTCATCCATTCTTTAAATTTTTCTACGTTATAAACTATCTGGGTTTGTATAAAGTCCGCACCAGCTTCAACTTTCTTCTTAAGTCTCAATACCCTAAAATCAAATGGATCCGCAAAGGGATTTTCCGCAGCACCTATAAAAAGCCTTGGTTCGTGAGATATCGATTCTCCGTTTTGGAATCTCTTTTCATCTCTCATGTCTTTGACAATCTTGATAAGTTGCACAGAGTCTACATCAAAAACACCTTTCGCCTGAGGGTGATTCCCAAATTTAGGATGATCGCCTGTAAGACAGAGGATATTGTTTATTCCTAAAGCCGCAATTCCTAGTATATCCATCTGAAGGGCAATCCTATTTCTGTCCCGGCAAGTCATTTGCACTATTGGATCAAGGCCATATTCTTTGCCGATGAGACAGGCTGCCCAGCTTGCCATTCTCACGACAGCGGTCTGACCGTCCGTAACGTTGAATCCGTCTACATATCCGGAAAGAAGTTTAGCTTTCTTCCTTACCTCTTCCGCGTCCGCACTTTGAGGGGGGCCAACCTCAGCAGTAACAGCAAAATAACCTGCCTCTAATATCCTCTCTAGATTGCTTTTCGTCTTCATCTTTTACCTCCTAAAACCTTTTTACAGGCGGACCGGATATCAAACTCACACTCCAGTCTTTGGGGGCTACCAAGAATTCCATCTTGTCAAGCCGGCCTATCTCTTTGAGTCTGTCATATATAAGGTGCCAGACACATGGAATGGTAGCATCCACCTCACACTTTCCGTACTGGGAACCACCACAGGGACCGTTCAGTAAGTGCTTGGAACACCTGGAAATAGGACACAGTCCACCAGTATACTCAAGAACGCAATTTCCACATTCCATACACCGCTCTGCTCCCTTCCATTCCGCGTGTCCACCCCCTAAAGAGATGGTGTTACATCCAGGATGAACCATCTTTTTTACAAGCTCAGATACAACCTGAACACCTGCACCATCTGTAAAAACAATCAGTGAATCAGCTTCGTCTATTTTCTTTTTAAAGTTTTTCAACTTCAGGGCTGCAAGGGCTTTATCACATAGCATATCAACAAGTACATAACCAGTTATCACCTTACCATTTTCTTCGAGCTTCTTTTTCATTTCCAGAATCTCTTTCTCTCCCCCACTTTCCCATCCTTCCGCACATCCTCTACATCCCACAAGAAATACTTTATTTTCTCCGTTAAGATATCCTATTATCTCTTCAAAAGGTTTCTGTTTAGAGATAAGCATCTCGTTCCTCCTTTATATGATACGAAAGACCTTCCCTTCTTTTCCTCGCGCATCTATAATGTGTATGGAACATGCCAGACAAGGGTCGAAGGATCTCACGATTCTCACAAGCTCAAAGGGGTTCTTTTCATCTTTTATTCTTGTTCCTATGAGCGCTTGTTCAAGAGGACCAGGTTGATCCTTATCATCCTTAGGAGATACATTCCACGTCGATGGAGTTATTACCTGATAATTATCTATTCTTTTGCCCTTTATCCTTATTGCATGGCATAAAGCACCACGTGCGGCATCCACTAAACCTATTCCCTCGGACTCTTCTGGAATTTCATATGGGACGTAGCACGGTTCACCTACTTTCAGACTGAGCACCCATTCTTCCATTGCCTCAGCCAGTAACTTCGTCTCAAGTGCCCGTGCCAAATGTCTACCCATTGTGGAAAACATGTTTTCAATCTTCATTCCAATTTCACTGAGAGCGCTGTCCATTAGCGCTTTCACTTTTTTATTGCCTTTGACATAATTTACCATCATTCTTGCTAAAGGACCTACTTCGTAAACCATGCCATCGTATCTTGGCGACTTAAGCCAAGAATAAGCCCCCTGTTTTCCTACAAAAGGAGCTGTCACCCCGTCTTTTGGATGTTTTCCAGAAGAGGAATCCTCGTAATACGAATACTTTACGTATTCTCTAATCTTTTGCGGATCAACTTCCTCATAGTCGAGATTAAGGGATGTTCTTCCTGAGGCATGGAATCTCGCTCGTTTCATCAAGTCTTTTTCCTTCCCATCAATGTCGTATACGCCGAACGATAAAAGTTTCCCACACCCCTTCCCTATCTCAAAATAATCTGAATATACTTTAGCAACAGCTATAACGTCAGGAATGTAAACATTATCTACAAACTCTTTTATCTCTTTAAGTCTCCAAAGAAAATTTGTAATACTGTCAACCGTCGGAGTAGAAGCCACTCCTCCAGGTAATATTCCGACATTATGGGGCATTTTCCCGCCAAAAATAGCTCCCATCTCCTGCCCTTTTCTTCTCATATGGAGTGCTTTCACGTAATGACTTATGGCAGCCTCATTTACTTTGTCTGGAAGTCGATAATCTCCTTCGTACCTTGGCACAAATGGTCCAAGCTCTCCCCTCTTGATAAAATTTTTAATGGAGATCAAATCCTGGTCATCTCCTTGATAATCTCTTATTTTTGCCACATCCACATAGTCCAAAGCGGAAAGGTGGTAGAAATGGAGAATGTGGTCAGAAAGTTCTGCAGCTCCAACGATAAGGTTTCTCATAATGCGGCCGTTATCAGGTATTTTATCATCTATACCGAAGGCTGCATCAAGGTTCAGAGCCGATGCCATCGCGTGAGGAGTGGGACAGACACCGCAAACCCTCTGTGTAATCATTTGTGCATCTCTAGGATCTCTCCCTTTCAGTATTATCTCCAAGCCTCTAAAAAGCATCCCAGAGCTTCTTGCCTGAGTAACAATGCCTTTTTCCACTTCCACTTCTACCTTTAAATGTCCTTCGATTCTTGTTAATGGGTCAATGACTATTCGTCCCATTTATACCTCCCTAGGAAATTCGGCTTCTTCTAATTTCACATAAAGGGGTGAAACCTCATCTAGAAAACCCTCAGAACAGCAGCCTATACACGTGGATCCACTACCCACACACCAGTTCGCTTTACTGTTCCAGAGCCTTATCGGACAATCAGAGTAAGTAACAGGTCCTCTGCATCCAAGATCATAAAGGCATCCAGGATCTCCGAACTTCTTAGCGAATTTTTTCTCATCATAATATGCTCTTCTTGGGCAATTTTCGTGGATTGTCTGAGAAAAAAACATTTTCGGTCGACGAAGTTCGTCCAGGTCATCCAGTTTAGGTAACCCAAAAAGCAAAACGCTCGCTACTGTCCCCAAAAACCAGTCAGGGTGAGGCGGACAACCTGGGATGTTTATGTAGGGGGTTTCGATCCCTGATTCTTCCAGTACCTCTCCTACTGGTTTGCAACCTGTTGGGTTCGGCTTTCCTTTAGGTATACCTCCAAACGAAGCACATGATCCAAATGCAATAACTGCCAGTGCGGATTCTGAAAGGTCTCGAACCCAAGAGAGCATGGTTAGTGGATTTCCGTCTCTTTCTCCAATCACTCCATAGAGACCGTTTTCGCTTGTGGGTATGGCTCCCTCGACAATAAGGATATAACCCTTTTTCTTTTCCCTCACTGTGTTACTTAAGACCTCAAGAACCGCTTCTCCCTGACCAGCCATAACGTTAGGGTGGAATCTCAAGTTCACATGCTTCTGAGGAAGAATCTCATCTATTAAGACATTTTTTATATTAGGGTGATCAGCATTTAAAATAGAGATGGAGCAACCCGTACATCCTGCAGCCTGAATCCATATTGCAGGGATTTCCATTACTTCTCCCATTTTTCCTCCTTTCACCTTAATAAGGATTGACCTGTTACTTAAGAGAGAACTTATTTCATCTACAATTTGTTGTCAAGAAAAACATTAAAAAATCGAATATAATAAATTTGTGGGTTTATGCAATCTTTGTGGCAATGATTCGCGAAATATTTCCTCTTTCTTAGGTGTCTGTAAGAAATGTATCATCGAAAAGGAAAATGATTCTCTCTTCTATATAAGAAAGGCCCATCAAATCTCAAGAATAAGGTTTGATCTTCCCGAAAAACCTCCAAAATCAAAAGGAGGGGTGAAATGCACAGTTTGTGGAAATGAGTGTGTCATTGGGCAAAATGAAAAAGGTTACTGCGGATTGAGAGAAAAAGTGGGACAGACACTTAGCTATGGACCTCAAATAGCTAGTCTAGAGTTTTATCATGATCCGCTTCCCACAAACTGTGTGGCGGACTGGGTGTGTGCCGGAGGAACAGGCTCAGGCTATCCGGAGTTTGCATATTTTTCTGGTCCAGAGTATGGATATAAAAATCTGGCTGTCTTTTTTCGTGCCTGTTCTTTTAATTGTCTTTTCTGTCAAAACTGGCATTTTAGGTTGCCAACACCGAAAAAGGTGATAGTAACCACGGATGAATTAAGTATGGCTATAGATGACAAAACTTCTTGTGTCTGCTTTTTTGGAGGAGATCCCTCTTGCCAACTTCCCTACGCAATATCTTTTTCCAATCTCGCGATAAAAAAGAAAAAAGGTAAGATTTTAAGAATATGTTTTGAAACAAATGGTTACATGAATCCAGGTCTTCTCGATTCTGCTTTCAATCTTTCGTTAAAGACAGGAGGATGCATAAAATTTGACCTTAAGGCTTACGACAGAAAAATTCACATGGCCCTAACTGGCCGGGAAAACCATCTAACTTTAAGGAATTTCGCATTCGTAGCGGAAAAATTTAAATTACGTCCAGAACCACCCCCAGTTGTTGCCAGCACTCTTATAATTCCGGGATACGTGGAGGAGGATGAGATAGCGAATATTGCGAAATTTATAGCAAAAATAAACCCAGATATACCTTATGCAATACTTGCTTACTATCCTCATTTTTATATGAACGACCTCCCACTAGTCAGCACAAATCTTGCTGAAAAATGCCTCCATGCGGCAAAAAACGAAGGTCTAAAAAGAGTGCGAATCGGAAACGTGCATCTTTTGTGTTAATTACAACGTGGTTTGACTTGGGATATTAAAGTTTAATAATCTTTATCTGTGAAGGAAGAGATAAAGACAACATTATCAAACTTAAAAAAAGTTGGTAATTACAGGTTTTTAAGGTACGTTAAACCTAAATCTACAACAAAAATTTTGTATAATGGGAAAGAATATTTAAATCTAAGCTCAAACAGTTATCTTTCCCTTCATTTTCATCCGGCGATTTTAGATGCGGCAAGAAGGGCTTTAGATGACTACGGGGCGGGAAATTGCTCTTCAAGGAGTCTATCTGGTAGTCTTGATCTTTATAGAACTCTGGAAAAGGAGTTTGCCACGTTTAAAGGCTATAAACGGTGCCTCGTGTTTTCAAATGGATTTATGGCAAATATTAGTATTTTAGCATCTATTACTGGTCCTGAAGATACAATCTTCACAGACGAGCTCAACCATTCAAGCCTTATACATGGAATGAGACTTTCTAAAGCAAAAAAGGTTATTTTCAGACATAGAGATATAGATCATCTCCACGATTGTATAAAAAGGGAGAAGAACAGAAACGGAAGAAGCTTCGTAGTAACGGAAACTATTTTCAGCATGGATGGGGATGTTGCTCCTCTTAAAGAGATTCTTTGGTTAAAAGAAAAATACGGTCTATACACTATCATAGACGATGCACATGGCACAGGTGTATTTGGAGAAACTGGCTCTGGAATAGAAGAAGAGCTAGGAATAAAAGGGTCCGCAGACATTCATATGGCAACTTTCGGAAAAGCACTGGGATCTTATGGAGCAGCAGTACTTTCAGACCCATATACTATAAGGTTCCTAATAAACAAGGCAAAACCTTTTATGTACACCACAGCTCTTCCTCCCTCAGTGTTAGCCTCCTCAATAGCGGCACTTAACCTGATAAAAAATGATACAAGTCTCATAAAAGAGCTTTGGAGAAATATAAACTATGTGAGGCAACAACTTTCTTCCTTAGGGTTCGACTTAAGAGAGAGTAAAGGACCCATCGTTCCAATAATAATTGGTAATGAGAAACTCACACTCAAGTTACAGAGACTGCTTATGGAAAAAGGCCTCTTTATCCAGGCAATAAGGCCCCCGACCGTACCCCCTAAAACTTCGAGAATCAGGTTTACAGTTGTTAGGGCTTTTACAAAAGAAGAACTCGATTACATAATATACACTCTTTTTAACTCGGCTAAAAAACTTGGTATTTTATAGTTTTGTACTCAACTTGACATTTATCTGTCCAAAGTATAAAATAGGCAACTCTACCGACATTCCTGTTTGTGGAGGAGACATGGCGCGTATATGTGAGATTTGTGGAAAGGGTAGACAAGTAGGTTATAATGTAAGCCACGCGAATAACCGCACAAAGAGGGTGTGGCTTCCCAATTTACAACATATTACAATTGTTGAGGGAAACGTAAAAAAACGTGTAAGAATCTGTACGAAGTGTATAAAGAAGGGCAAGATTCAGAAGGCTATTTAAATTAGCTCCTCATTCTTTCTACCCCTTTGACACCTTTTACCTTCATAATTGATTTTATCATTCTATTCAGCTGAGATAGATTTTCAATCTCCACCTCGTATACTCCAACAGCGGTCTTATCTGGATATGTAGTTGTCCATGCGTTGAGTATGTTCACTTTATTAGTACTTATAACCGTGCTTATATCTGAAAGAAGCCCTTTCCTATCCATTCCATAAACCCTTAATTTCACAGGATAGGTTTTGCCCTCAGCAGAATCCCATACTACCTCAATACGTCTTTGTTCATCATAGGAATGTGTATTTGGACAATCCTCACTGTGGATAGTGAGCCCTCTACCTCTCGTTATAAAACCGAATATTCTGTCTCCAGGTATGGGATTACAGCATCTCGCAAACCGAACTACCACGCCATCTATACCCTTCACTTTAACTGGAGCTTCCCCTGCCTTTGTCATTCCTCTCACAAGGCCTTTCAAGCTGCTTGGTTTCTCAGATTCAGGGATAAACCTCCCAAGTACTTGTAAAGGCGTGTAGAGTCCATATCCAACAGCTGCAAAAAGTTCATCTATTGTTTCAAATCCAAATTCTCGTGCAATATCTTTTAGGTCTCCAATTTTTATTATTTTTGAAAGACTTATTCCTCTCTTTGTGCATTCTTTTTCCAACAATTCTTTTCCCAGCTCCATACTCTGCTCTCTCTGTCTTGCCTTCAGAAATTGTCTGATCTTCGTTTTGGCTCTAGAGGTTTTCACAAAATTGAGCCAGTCTTTACTCGGGGTCTGGGATGGAGATGTGATGATCTCCACGGTATCACCGCTTTTCAATTTGTATTTCAAAGGTACAAGCCTTCCATTTACCTTTGCACCAATGCAGTGATGTCCCAACTCGGTATGAATCGAATAGGCAAAATCAATAGGCGTCGCATCTTTAGGCAGTTCCTTTACATCACCCTTTGGCGTGAATACGTATATCTCATCTGGAAAAAGGTCAATCTTAAGTGCCTCCATTATCTCTTTTCCGTCTTTCAATTCGCTAATAGATTCAATCATTCTTCTCAGCCAAGAAAACACTTTTTCTTCCTTTGGATCAAAAACCTTCCCTTCTTTATATTTCCAATGAGCCGCGATGCCTTCCTCGGCTATTCTATGCATCTCCTTAGTTCTTATCTGGATCTCGATTTTCTCCCCATGAAGTCCTATAACTTTAGTGTGTAGAGATTGATACATATTGGATTTTGGCATTGCTATGTAATCCGTAAACTTCCCAGGAATCGGTTTAAAAAAGGAGTGAATGAGTCCCAAGGCGAGATAACATTCTTTAACACTTTTTACAATAACTCTAAAAGCCAAAAGGTCATAAATCTCATCTATGTCTTTATTTTCTTGCTGCATTTTTCGGTAAATACTATAGATGTGTTTTGCCCTTCCCTGAATTTCAGCCTCCAGTTTATACTGATCAAATTTTTCTTTTAATACTGTTACTACTTCATTTACGTACGCCTCTCTCTCCTTTCTTGTCTTTTGAAGTTTTGTTGCGATGTACCTATATTCTTTCGGATAAAGGTACTTAAATGCAAGGTCTTCCAATTCTGCCTTAAGCCACTCTATGCCAAGTCTATGGGCAATTGGTGCATAAATTTCTAGGGTTTCTTTTGCTATCTCTACTTGTTTCTCCCAGGGCATGAAATTAAGTGTCCGCATATTATGATATCTATCCGCAAGCTTTATGAGCACTACCCTTAAGTCTTTTCCCATGGCCAGAATCATTTTTCTTAGTGTTTCTGCTCGTGTATCCTCATTGGGCTTTACGGAAATTTTGCTTATCTTTGTAACACCGTCAACTAGGGAGGCAATTTCACTACCGAAGTGGCGTTCCAAATCTTCCTTTTTTGTGTCAGTATCCTCTAAAGTATCATGTAAAAGCCCAGCTATCACACTAGGTATATCCAGATTCATCTTTGCTAAAATGTATGCCACCTCCAATGGATGAATAAGGTACGGCTCTCCTGAAAGTCTCGTTTTTCCTCTATGAGCCTGGGCCGAAAAAATGTAAGCCTTTTTTAAAAGATCTGTGTCTGCCTGCGGATTATACTTTTGGACCTCTTCGAGAATGTCGTTTATTCTAACCATTAACCATCAATTCAAAACGGAAGGTAGGTAAAATGACGTCCCGAGCATAGATCGCGCTGGCTTCCTCTGCTTCTTTTTTTAGTGGAAGGCGACCTCCTTGATTATACTTGGGTTTTTCTGATATAACTAGCTCCCAAAGTTTTGGAGACCTTCTCAATCTTGTGGCTGAATTTGCTGGAATTTCATATCCGATACACTCCCAATCTTTTATGAATCCAAAAATTCTTGCAATTGTGTCATCTTTTTGTATCTTAATCCCGACTCTTAATGTTTCACCTGAAATTCTCATCTTTTTCGTTTTTATCTCACGGTAAAATATTTTTCACCTCTTTATTCTATCGACAGAGATTCAACATACATGCTATTTGCAGGTTTGTCGAGTTTATAAAGCTGAGTCTTTGAAATCGATTCGTTTAGTCTTTTTATTTCAGAAGAACGGAATGTTACCTCTAAAAGTTTTCTCATACAAAAATGTTTTCTTTTTTTAATATGCCTTTAAAATATATCCATTTTGAACGGGTATATTTACCTTTCTTATCCAACATCCCCTTAACCGACTTCAGGAGTCTGTTTCTTTAAGGCTTAGTAATAACGTCATTTTGACAAACTTCTGTGAACTTTAATCAAATCCATAGTTCCGTCGCCTATTAGAACTATTTTCCCTATACTACAATAAGATTTTTTCATCCTTTCTGTCGTTTTTAATCCATCAACACCAGTCATGATAAATCGTAGATTTAAACACCTATTGCTGGTTAGTTTTACCCGTGTGGGGGAATCCGTTCTTCCCCGGCCTTACGATATATCCTATAACCTTTTTTCTTAAGATCCTTTTTGAAATTCGTTTTATGCCTTTTCCTCTTTTATTAAGAAACTCACAATTCATATAATTGGTTTCATAAATATTAGCTCAAAGAAGAGAAAATGACAAGAAGCGGATTTATGCTTGAAAAATGATAAATGTATCTTATAATTAAACAAATGGATAATATAGAACCCCATGGCCAAATGGACCCAAATAGTATAGAGCATATAAAGAAACGTATTGTAGAACTTGAGAAAACTGTCAAGGAACTTAAGCGAGTCGAAAAGGAACTCAAAGAAATAGAAAATAAATATAAGGACATATTCGAAAATGCTACAGAGGGTATTTTTCAGACGACTCGTGAAGGTAAGATTTTAAACGCAAACCCTTCTTTCGCAAAAATTCACGGGTATTCTTCTCCAGAAGAGATCATACGGGAAATAAACGATATTGGTAATGAGCTTTACGTTAATCCAAAAGACAGGCAAAACTTGATCGAACGCATAGAAAATGAGGGACGAGTGAGTAACTTCGAAGTCCAGATGTACAGAAAAGATGGAACAATCCATTGGGTATCTATAAATCTGAGGGCCATAAAGGATAAGGAAGGAAAAACCCTTTACTATGAAGGTACTATGCAGGATATAACCGAAAGGAAAATTGCCGAAGAGGCTTTAAAGGAGAGCGAGGAAAGGTACAGAGTAGCAATAGAACATTCAAATGATGGGGTTGCAATAATCGGAGACTTGACCCACCTTTACGTAAACCAAAGGTTCGTTGAAATTTTTGGATACGACAGTCCCGACGAGATAATAGGAAAACCTATAACTTACGTGGTTCATCCTGATGATCACGAGCTGGTGAAAAGTATAAGCTTAAGCAGAAAAAAGGGGGATTTGGTTCCAAAAAGATACGAATTCAAAGGTGTAACCAAAACAGGAAATGTAATATATTTGGAGGTATCAGGTGCAAGTATTACATATAAAGGTCAACCTGCATATCTTGTGTATTTAAGGGATATAACAAAGAGAAAAGAATCTGAAAAGCTTCTGATGGAAGAAAAAGAAAGATTAAACACCCTGCTCGAGAACGCCCCTATTGGTATAGCTCTGATAAGCGAAAAGGGCTCCTTTAAGTATGTAAATCCCAAGTTTACAGAGATTTTTGGATATGATAGAAAGGATGTCCCTGACGGAAAAACATTTCTGAGGTATCTGTTTCCTGATCAGAAGTACAGGAGGAAAGTGATCTCCGGTTGGATTGAAAACATAAAGAACACGCAAGTTGGACAGAAGTTCCCTAGAATATTTACAGTTCGCACGAGCGATGGCAAAGAAAAGGTAGTGAACTTTATTCCTGTGCGATTAGCAACTGGAGAACATATAATAGCCTTTGAGGACATAACAGAAAGAATTCAAGCTGAGGAAGCTCTAAGAAGATCCAAAGATGAGCTAGAAAGGCTGAACATTATTAAGTCCAAAGCCATAGACCACATATCACATGAATTGAAGACCCCTGCCTCTGTGCTTCTGGGCAGCCTAAAAATAATTAAGAAAAAACTTGCGGAGATGAATCTTATTTACACTTTCGAAAAAATGATAGACGCAATGGAAAGAAACGTGTCCCGAATATTGGAAATATCAAAAGAAACGGATGAATTGTTCAGATCTCAAGTTGAGTTTGAAAGGGTTTCTTTGACTATGGAGATGGACGATTTTCTTAAAAGACTCGAGAGGATGACAGAGGTCCCACCCACAATCAGAGTTCACTGGGAAATGATCAAAGATTGGTTGCTTAAAAACTTCTTAAGTGAAAATGAAGACATAGAGGACGTGGAACTCTCTTCTTTCATAAAAGATTTAATCGAAAGTTTAAGAAAAAGAATCGAGCATAGACAGATAAATATTTCATTTAAGGATGGAAAAAAAATATTCATCAGGACTAATCCAAGAGTACTTGCCAACACTATAAATGCAATTGTAAAGAATGCCATTGAAAACACGCCCGATGGTGGTACTGTCGAGATAGAGTTAGAAAAACTTGAAGACAGAGTATTAACCCGTATTAGAGACACTGGGGTTGGAATTACTCAAGAGAATCTTTCTTACATATTTGACGGTCTATTTCATACTCAAGCTACAGAACTATACAGATCAAGAAATCCATATGATTTTGGAGCAGGAGGAAAGGGTTTAGAGTTACTAATGATCAGAAGGTATGCAATAAAGTATGGTTTTGATGTTAAGGTAGAAAGCAAAAGGTGTGTTCATATTCCCACTGAGAAAGACGTATGTCCTGGAAATACAAAGCTATGTAAATACATATCTGAGCCTGAAGAATGTGCGACCACCGGGGGAACAGTTTTCACCTTATCCTTTGTACTCCCAAATCCTTAGGACTTCCATGTATTCTCTTTTTATTTCTCTGGTGTAATCCCTTAAATCGACTACTATCACTGTAATATTATCAGTTGATCCTGAATACATGGCTTCCTTCATTATTCTGTTAGCAATATCTTGAGGGTCTAATACCGACCTGGCAATTCGTATTACATTTTCCGGCTCAAGCACGTCCCAAACTCCATCACATGCAATTATAACGTAATCGTTTTCTTCAGAAAGAAATCCTCCAACTATTCTGGGATGAGGAATCACATAAGGCTTAAGACTTGGATCTCCAAGGGCTCTGGAAATTGCTAACACCCCTTGAACCCTAGGAATGTCATACGTGATTACTCGACCCCCCATTTTTTCTATCCTTGATCTCTCTTGAGGCAGGTACGGTTTGTGATCTTGCGTTAAAACCCTAAAGCTCTCACGAGTACCTATGATTATCCTTGTATCACCGACGTTTGAAGCAATAAATCTTTCTCCCAGTATATAAAAAGTGGCAGCGGTTGTTCCGCTCGAAATCCCCTTCTCAATCAAATAAGTGTCCACTTTTAAGTATGCTTCTTCCACGAGTAAAAATAACTCATTTAAATCACTAGTTTTTTTGTTTTTAAAAAGATGTAAAAAATAAGGGGTTAGCATTTCGGCGGCAATCAACGCCGCCTGACTCCCGCCGTGTCCGTCATAAATCTCCGCACTGAAAAATGAAAGTTCGTTAACACGGTAAATAGCGTATTCGTCTTCGTAACTTTCTCTAAAACCTATTTCCTCTGCAACACCTGTTTTTATCACCTCTACAGAGAGGGCCATACTTCAGCTTGAAAATCTTCTAAATCTATGCCGAAATCCTTATTTTCGTACATTGGTAATGCCTTTGACATAAATTCTATCCAGATCGGAAGGGCTGCCTGGGCACCTGACTCCCCACTCCCCAATTTTCTATCCTTATCGTATCCAACCCACACAAGACATAGAAGATCAGAAGAGAATCCCACGAACCAGGCATCTCTGAAATCATCTGTGGTACCTGTTTTCCCGGCTAGACTGTAAGGCATGCTCGAGGCTTTCTTTGCTGTTCCGTTCTTTATCACACCTTCCATCATTTTTACAAGCTCGTAAGCTAATTTACTATCAACAACTCTTTCTCCCCCTTTCTTTTCACTTTTATATATAGTCTCTCCATTTACGTCTGTAACCTCGAGGATGGCTCTCAAAGGCAGACGGGATCCCATTCGGGCCACAGTCAGGTATGCCTCAGCAAGCTCAATTGGGCTAAGTTCACATGTACCAAGGGCTATGGACAAATTTGACTCTATGTCACTTTTTATACCTAACCTTTTGGCCATATCCAGAGTATTATCTATCCCAACCATTTCCAGTAGTCTTACTGTAGCGGTATTTAATGAGAGTTCTAGTGCTTTTTTCATGGGTACGTAACCGTAATATTCATTTTTGTAGTTTTTTGGCTGCCATATCTTCCCTGTGTAAGGGTTCCTATAGCTTATAGGAGAATCCAAAAGAACATGATTGGGCGAAAAACCCTGTTCCAGAGCCGCAAGGTATATTATAGGTTTAAACGCGCTTCCCGGCTGTCTTTTTGCCTGAAAGACTCGATTAAATGGAGAAGAAAGGAAATCTTTCCCGCCTATCAATACTTTTATATCTCCGGTCTTTATCTCAACGGCAATCAGTGCAACCTCTGGTAGTTCTTTCACGTTTGGATGCCTATCCTTATATAACTTTAGTCCCTTTGAGATCGCCTCATATCCGTATTCTGTCATTTTAAGATTCAAAGTTGTCCGTATGTTCATACCAGAAGTGTATATACCATCTTTCTTATCCAACTGATCTTCAAGTAAGTACTTAACATAGTCTGTAAAGTATCCTGTTTTTTTTTCGTACATTCTCTGTGGAACTACATTAAGTGGTGCAAATATCGCTTTTTCAAATTGCTTTCTGTCAATAAAACCAGCTTCATACATTTTCTTCAACACAAAGTTTCTTCTGCTCAAAACCTTATCAGGGTTTTTAAAAGGCGAAAGCTTAGAGGGCGATTTAGTTAGTGCGGCAAGGGTTGCAGATTCCTCAAGGGTTAAATCTTTTGCTTTTTTCCCAAAATACGCGTAACTTGCTGCTTCAACCCCGTAACATCCCTCGCCTAGATATATTAGATTTAAATACATACCAAGAATCTCATCTTTAGAATATGTTCTCTCAATCTGAATTGCCAGAATAGCTTCTTCTATCTTCCGTTTTAACGTTTTTTTCGGCGAAAGATACAGATTCCTTGCGAGTTGCTGGGTTATGGTTGACGCCCCTTCAACTATTCTCCCTTTGGTTAAATTGTTATACGCAGCCCTTAAGATACCTCGTAGATCTATCCCGAAATGTCTATAGAACCTTACATCCTCTACCGCTATGAAAGCATGTTTAAGGTGATTCGGCATTTCGCTTAAAGGAATGGGCACCCTTTTTTCCACAAACAATTCCGCAAACAACGTCCCATCATCTGCGTAAAGTCTTGTGGTAGACTTGGGAGTAAACGTTTCTAATTGTTTTACATCTGGGATCTCCAAATAGTTTACAAGAGAATAGGCAAAACCTACCCCCAGTACTGCAGGTAAGAAAAAGACCAATATTGAAATTTTTAGATATCTTGAGTACATTTCACTATAAATTATATTTCAATGTCCCATGCCCATTCAAACTTTAAAAAGATTGTAGTAATAGGCGGTCCTACCTGTTCCGGAAAATCTGATCTCGCACTATATCTTGCAGAGAAGTTCGATGGTGAAATAGTAAACGCGGACTCTATGCAGGTCTACAGATATTTTGATATAGGTACGGCAAAACCTGAAGAAGAAGTGAGATTAAGGATCCCACATCATGTTCTGGATGTTGTAAATCCAAATGAAGAGTTTGACGCAAAAAGATTCTTAGAACTTGCGGACGAGGCTATAAGTTTAATTATTCAAAGAGGTAAACTCCCTATAGTTGTTGGGGGAACGGGTCTTTATATTAGAGCTTTAATCTATGGCCTTTTCGAGGCAAAAAAAGATGAAATGTTAAGAAGAAAACTCCAAGAAGAATTCAATAAAGATCCTAAGTCCCTTTTTGAGAGATTAAGAAAAATAGATGAGGAATACGCAAAAAAAATAAGTCCAAATGACGGAATAAGGATCGTTAGGGCCCTAGAGATCTACGAAACTACAGGAAAAAATATGTCTCAATGGGAAAGGATTCATGGGTTCAAATATCCTAGATACAATGCGCTTTTTTTAGGACTTAAAAGGGAAAGAAAGGATCTTTACTCAAGGATAGACAAAAGGGTGGAGAACATGATTAAGAATGGTTGGATTGACGAGGTGAGAAACATTCTTCTTCGAGGTTTTTCCAAGGACATAAAGCCTTTAAAGGGCATAGGATACTCGGAAATACTCCGATATTTATGCGGTGAACTTACGTATCCAGATATGATAAGAATAATCAAGAAAAAAACGCGTAATTATGCAAAAAGACAAATCATTTGGTTTTCAAAAGAAAAAAACATAAATTGGTTTGTTTTTCCAGAAGAAAAGGAAAGAATAGTAACCTTTGTAAAAAACTTTTTGGAGCTTTAATGTATGGATCTAAAATCTATTTTAGAAGCCGTTCTTTTTGTGAGTACAAAACCTGTATCTTTTCGCACCCTTGTAAAGAAACTCCCAGAGTTTAGCCCAGAACAAATTATGGAAACAGTGAGGATTTTAATTAAGGAGTACAATAATGAAGAGAGAGCCATTGAAATTGTTGAGGTTGCCAGGGGCTATCAGATGAGAACAAAGCCCAGATATAGTGAATATGTAAAAAGGTTTGTAAAGGTTAAGGAGCAGCATCTCACAAAATCCATGCTTGAAACTCTGGCCATAGTCGCATACAAACAACCCATAACAAAAAAAGAGATTGATCGGATAAGAGGGGTTGATTCTGCAAGGGCCATAAAGCAGTTACTTGAAAAAAAATTGATAAGGATAGCTGGAAGGGAAAGGGTTCTTTCGTCAGTTATATTTGAAACGACGGATTTTTTCCTAGAATGCTTTGGGTTAAAAAGCCTAAATGAATTACCCAATTTTGCCGAATTAGAAGATGTAGGTATTGTTACAGGAAATTAATGGGGGTGTATCTATGGATATTGCGGAACTTTTGATATTCATGGTTGAAAATGATGGTTCAGACTTACACTTATCCGCGGGAGAGCCTCCCATGATAAGGATTCATGGTGACATACGTAAGGTAGACATGCCCCCATTAGATAAGGATGAGGTTCATCGGATGATATATGACATAATGAGCGACCAACAGAGAAAGATATATGAGGAAAATCTGGAACTCGATTTTTCTTTTTCATTAGGAGACGTGGCTAGGTTTAGAGTGAATGTGTTCAAACAGTTAAGGGGGGAAGCCGCTGTATTCAGGACAATCCCAACAAAAATTCCTACTTTTGAAGAACTCAATTTGCCCAAAGTCTTTGTGGATATTGCGCGTCTGGAAAAGGGTTTAGTTTTGGTCACAGGACCCACAGGAAGTGGTAAATCTACTACTCTTGCCGCTATAATTGATTTTATAAACACCGAACAGAAGGGGCACATCCTCACTATAGAAGACCCTATAGAATTCGTTCATAAATCCAAAAACTGTCTCATAAATCAGCGCGAACTGGGTCCCCATACTAAAAGTTTTGCAAATGCGCTAAGAAGCGCGCTTCGCGAAGACCCTGATGTGATCCTTGTAGGGGAAATGAGAGATTTAGAAACCATCTCTTTGGCTCTTACCGCTGCTGAGACAGGCCACTTGGTATTTGCCACGCTTCACACTAGTGGAGCACCTAAGACCGTGGACAGGATAATAGACGTATTTCCGCCAGCTCAGCAAGCACAAGTTCGGGCCATGTTTGCAGAGTCTATTCAGGCTGTTATATCTCAAGCCCTTTTCAAAAGGAAAGACGGAAAGGGTAGGGTTGCTGCATTTGAAATAATGCTGGGAACACCAGCTATAAGAAATCTCATAAGAGAAGCAAAAATAGCGCAGATCCCCTCAATAATGCAGACCAGTAGGGGTATCGGTATGCAGACCATGGAGGCAGCCGTGCAGGAACTTCTTGCCAAAAATCTCGTAACGCGCGAGGAAGTGGCCTTTTATTTACCTCAGGGGAGGTAGTTTATGGGGCGCGATCTAAAAAAATATTTAAGATATATGCTTGAAAAAGATGCGTCCGATATTTATCTCACTGTAGGGCTTCCACCTACCTTTAAGATAGAAGGGGTAACTTACCCATACGATGAAGAACCACTTAGTCCAGAAGAGACCGAATCATTAGCATTTTCCATAATGAACGAGAGACAAAAAAAAGAGTTTTTGTCAGAACTTGAGATGAATCTTGCCCTTTTCTATCAGGGACTAGGGAGATTTAGGGTTAACATTTTTAGACAGAAATCTTTTGTTGGATTAGTAATAAGGCAGATAAAGACTTACATCAAGTCCATAGACGAGCTTGGTTTACCCCAGATTTTTAAAGACATAGCTATGAGTAAAAGGGGGCTTGTGCTTGTTGTGGGGGGGACAGGTTCGGGAAAATCTACGACTCTCGCTGCAATGATAGATTATAGAAATTCCAACCAGAGGGGACATATAGTTACAATCGAAGATCCCATCGAATTCGTACACGAACATAAGATGAGCGTCATAACACAAAGAGAGGTTGGCTTCGATACTCATTCTTTTTTCAATGCTCTAAAAAATACCCTAAGACAAGCGCCTGATGTAATACTCATAGGTGAGATAAGAGATAGGGAAACCATGGAGCACGCCATAACGTTTGCTGAAACAGGTCATCTATGCATGGGTACACTACATGCAAACAACGCAAATCAGGCCATTGAAAGAATTATTAATTTCTTTCCCGTAGAGCGACATCTTCAGATCTATATGCAACTATCTTTAAATCTCAGAGCGATTATATCGCAAAGGCTCATTCCAGGCGTTGACGGTAAGAGAGTGGCAGCCGTGGAGATTCTCCTTGACTCGCCAAGAGTCAAAGATCTAATACTGAAGGGAGAGATAGGTCTTATCAAAGAGACAATGGCCCAGTCTTATAATGAAGGTATGCAAACCTTTGACCAGCATATATTTGATTTGTATGTCCAGGGTAGGGTAGATCAGTATAACGCCATCGCCTATGCTGATAGCCCGAATGACATGAGGTTAAGGATAAAAATGCTCCAAATTTCAAGGGAAGAGGTGGAAAAGAAAGATCAAGTACTCAAACTTAAGACGGATGATAAGTTAAAGACCGGCAATTAACACAAGCCTGTATGCCACAAATCCAGCTGCCAAAGAGATAAAAAGCATGACAAATAAAAGGATAGTAAACCACTTAGCGCTTCCTATCTCTGATTTCAACACAGCAAAGGTCGGGACACAGGGAATAAAAAGCATTAAAATAACGAGAAAAGACATTAGGGAGGCAGAACTTATGTTCTGTATAAGTACATTTCTTAAACCCTCCTCCCCGGCACCAAAAAGAACCCCAAGAGTTGCTATGCTATTTTCTTTTGCAACTATACTTGACAAAAGTGCCACACTCAGCTTCCAATCTAGACCAAAAAAAACCCCAAATCTTTCTAGGACCTTTCCAAACTTAGCAAGATAACTCTCCTCCACGGTTCCTGAAGGAAAATTACTAAGTAACCAGAGAAGGATTGAAAAAACTAGAATAACAGTTCCAGCCCTCTTTATAAACGAATAAATCCTGTTAGCGACAACTGAAATTATATTTTTTAAACTCGGCTTGTGATACAGTGGTAGTTCCATGATAAACGGAACAGCCTCCAATCTTAAAAATCTACTCATGACTGTACCCACAAGCACGAGGATTATTAGATTTAAAGAAACTAGAAGCCCCATTACGATAGCAGCCCTTTCAAAAAAAAGGGCACCACTAAGAAAAGCAAGTACACCCAACCTACCAACACACGGGACAAACGGACTCAAAAATACAGTAAGGAGCTGAGCTTTTCTTGACTCCACAATTCGAGAAGTAAGAACTGCCGGTACATTGCATCCAAAACCGAGACATAAGGGTAAAAAGCTTTTACCATGTAAACCCAAAATGTGCATAAATCTATCCATGACAAAAGCCACCCGAGCAACGTACCCGGTATCTTCTAAAAGAGCGAGGGTAGCAAAAAAGATACCGAGTATGGGCACAAACGAGACAACCGATCCTACACCAGCTATTATACCGTCCACTATAAGTCCACTGATCCATTCTGGATACGGTCTTAAAAACGGATTGAGAATTACCCCCAATTTCACGAAAGATCCTTCCAACAAATTCTGGAGAGGCAGTCCCACTCTGTAAGTTAAAAAAAAGATAAGCCCCAAGACCCCTATAAGGACTGGAATTCCAATGAATGGATTTGTGAGAAGACGATCAATTCTGTCAGTCAAAAGGACTTGGCCAGGCTTGAATCTTTTCACTGCTGACCTTGTTACCTTCTCTATCCAATCATATCTTCCCGCAACTACAGCTCTTAAAGCATCTTCGTGCTGTTTCAAAATACCGTTTATCTCGTTCCAGACTACATGAGGTATCTTTTTTTCCAGCTCATCAGTAACCTCTTTGTCACCTTCCATGAGTTTTACCACACACCAAATTTTTGGATAAATCTCGGGAACGTGGCCATTTATAAGCTTTAACAGATTTTCGAACATATTTATGTGATTGCTTGCTACCTCTGGGATTTTAGGTCTGTAAGTAACTTTCTTCTCGGCAAGTCTTATGATCTCCCGGACCAGCTCCTTTATACCTTTATTCTTCGTGGCTACCATGGGAACTACTGGGATTCCCAATGATTCTTTAAGAGCTTCAATATCGATGTTTATCCCTTGCTCCTCTGCCACATCCAACATGTTTACACCTAAGACAATTGGCGGTCCGAGAAGTAAGAGCTCTGAGAGAAGATAGAGGCTTCTTTCAAGAGTGGAAGCGTTCACTATAACTGCAATTACATCGGGTTTCTCCCTTAGGATGAAATCCCTTGCGATTCGTTCCTCCTCTGAAAATGAGCTTAGACTGTAAGTTCCTGGGAGGTCTACTATTTTCATAATCGTTTCATCAGATGTGTATACACCTTCTTTTTTTTCAACAGTTTTTCCCGGCCAATTCCCCACATGTTGAGAAAGACCTGTAAGTACGTTAAATACAGTTGACTTACCCACATTGGGCTGACCAGCAAGAGCAACTAGTAAGTGTTTCTTTTCTTTTTTTTCTTCCCTTCTATTCTCCATCTTCTTTACGATTATCTTTTTGGCTTCGCCTCTTCCAAGCGCAATTCTGGTGTCTGAGGCAAGAACCATAAGAGGACCCTGAATGTTTCGCAACATTCTTACATGTACCCCTTCAGTTATTCCAAGCCCTGCGAGCCTTGAAATTAATCTTTCTCCACCCTGGATCTCTTCTACAATACCTTCTTCCCCTTCCTCCATAAGAAGAAGCGGTACTAATTTTTTATCTTCCATCCTCTGCCGTCTTACAAGTTTTTATGAAACTCACTTACCCTTTTGGCAAAAGTTCTACCAAACTCATAGCATTTTTCCCGGTCTTCATCTTTTAAGCCGTAATTTATTTCTAACCCCGGCTCCACCACTTCCAAGCCCATCTTTCTGAAAAACTCATACGCCTGTTTAACTCCCCCTGCGGACCACCCAAAACTGCCGAAGGCACCAGCTACCCTTAATCGTGGTTTAAGTCCTGAAAGATGGTAAAGAAATTCTGCCACAGAAGGAAACATCGAGTTATTTATGGTGGGTGTACCCACAAGCACACCTCTTAATTTCCAAAACTCTTTCACAGCGTCGCTTAAAGGGGAAGACCTGAGTTTTATAACCTTTGCTTTTACTCCTTCATCCAGTATCCCTTTTACTATGGGATAAACCATCTGTTCCGTAGCATGCCACATAGTATCATAAACAATTACTACGCCACACTCAGCCTTCCCGCTTGCCATATCGAGATACATGTTGATTACCTTTTTTGGATCCTTTCTCCAAATCACACCGTGATCAGGAGCTATAATCTCTATTTCTATACCTAACTTCACAATCTCCTCTATTTTTGACTTAATGAGACTTCCAAAAGGCATCAGTATATTTGCATAATAATCGTAAATTGCATCTTCAAGTTCAAAGCTAGAATAAGTACTTATAAACTCATCATCGAAACGACAGGTGGAAGCAAAATGAAGCCCAAATGCGTCTTGGGAGATGAGTGTTTTTAGTTCTCTCACGTATGTAACCATCGAATCGGGCCAGTGTAACATCGGGGTCTCAAGAAAAAGAAGAGTATATTTCCCAGTACTTAGCGTTTCCCCATTTTTTACCGTTTTTACATTAACCCCTTCCATATTAAACATCCTTTCAAGTCCTTTCTTGCCCTTTTCTGTGGTGAACACAGTTACGTTAGGTAACTCTTTAAGGAAGGTGTAAAGCGCACCCGAATGGTCTGGTTCTATGTGGTTTATGACAAAGTTTTTTATAAGCTTTGGATCTATTAATTTCCTTATGTTCTCAAGACTCATAAGGGAAAAATCTTTGTGCACACAATCAAAAAGTGTGATATCCTTGTCTAGTAGTAGGTAGTTATTATAGGTTGTGCCATTTTTCGTGACATAGCCGTGAAAATCTCTAACTCCCCAATCTATAGCACCAACCCAGTATAGATCTTCTTTTACTATTATCGGTTCCATATTTACCTCCATTTTTTTACAAAAATAATAAGGTAACGCGGTTTAAATATCAAGTAATAGAAAATTTCTGGACATTTTTATTTTCCCATGGTACAGAAAAACTTACATAGGGGTTTAATTCGTTGGAAAGGTTGAGAAATATTTTAAAGAAGGCTATTACACCAATAACTATAATGGTTGTACCTCACGCAAGGACAAAACCTAGAAGGATAGATGTGCCCTTTTTCATGATAATACTCGTATTTACATTTTTCGTAGTGGGTGTACTATATACTTTTTCTACGGCAGTGAAATCAGTAGAGTACAGAAGAATGAAAAGGATGGTCCAGTATTATAAGAACGAGTTCCAATCGTTAAGCTCCACTATTAAGTCCATAAAGAATACGGAAACGGAACTTGCAAAATTGCTCTCTCTCAAATCGAAGAGAAAAATTCTCGAAGAATTCGAAGAAAATAGCAATGATTCTGTAGATATTGAGGCTTTAAAAAAAGAGATCGAAAAAACAATCGAAACAGTCTCAGAAATAAGAAATTACTTAAGGGAAGAAAAGGATAAGTATCTGTCTACTCCAATGGGATGGCCTGTTCTAGGAAGTATAAGCTCCAGATTTGGTAATAGGGAACATCCTTTGACAAAAGACAACGCTTTTCACTCAGGAATAGACATAAACGTTCCAGAAGGAACACCTATCAAGGCTACTGCTTGTGGTATAGTTGTGTACTCTGGATGGTCTTACGGTAACGGAAACGTAGTAGTTATTGAACATGGCCATTCATTCACGACCCTTTATGCTCATAATAAGAAGAATCTTGTAACTGTTGGCCAAAAAGTAAAACGGGGGGAAACAATAGCCCTTTCAGGTTCGACAGGCGATACAACTGGACCCCATGTTCATTATGAAGTGTGGAAAAACGGAAAGCCAGTTAATCCTGAGAAATTCTTGGAGGGGGGACACGATGTTTCTAAGAAATAAACCACAGATGGAGGTTATTATAGGACCGGAGACTACGATAAAAGGAAATCTCATAACAAAAGGAGCGGCACGAATAGATGGTCAGATTGAAGGAAATGTGGATGCAGATTGGATAATAATAGGAGAGACAGGAGTTGTAAAAGGGGATATAAGCTCGAGGGGTGTTATAATTGACGGTAAAGTCCAAGGAAACATCACAACAACAGAAATTGTAGAGATAAAGTCAAAAGGAGAGGTTCAAGGAAACCTTAATACTCCGAAACTCGCTATATCAGAGGGAGCTTTTTTTGAAGGACACTCCCATATGACCAAACGTGAGCAAGATTCAAAAACGACAGTTCTTCCGCTTTCTCCAGCATGATACAATAAGGAGGTAAAGATATGCAACACACTCAAGAAATCGATGAAAGCCAGATCACCACAGTTATTGCAGAGGACTTAGAGATAAAGGGGACTGTTAAGTTCAGAAGTTCTCTTATGATAAAGGGTATTCTTGAGGGAGAGATATTCTCTGAGGGCTTGCTAATAATAGGACCTACTGCCAAAGTTACAGCCACTATTACGACTAGGAATCTCATATCCCACGGTGAAGTTACTGGAAATGTTACAGCGAGTGAGCAAGTTATACTTAAGAGTACATCAGTTCACCAGGGGGATATATCAACGCCGAATATAACTATAGAGAGTGGGGCCCTTTTTAACGGTACATGTATAATGAAGAGGGAGCCAAAGAAAGAATTAGAACAAAAAGTCATAGAAGAATCTCTAGAGGATAAGTCTTCGGAGTATGAAAAAAGAGAGGAGCACGAAAGCGACAGCCAGTATTCTTAAATTCATTTTTCCCTTTTTCATTAAAACTACAGGGGTCCTTAATGCAAAAAATCTTAAAAAAAATAAAAATACTTTAGGGGAGGAGACTATGCAACACACTCAAGAAATCGATGAAAGCCAGATCACCACAGTTATTGCAGAGGACTTAGAGATAAAGGGGACTGTTAAGTTCAGAAGTTCTCTTATGATAAAGGGTATTCTTGAGGGAGAGATATTCTCTGAGGGCTTGCTAATAATAGGACCTACTGCCAAAGTTACAGCCACTATTACGACTAGGAATCTCATATCCCACGGTGAAGTTACTGGAAATGTTACAGCGAGTGAGCAAGTTATACTTAAGAGTACATCAGTTCACCAGGGGGATATATCAACGCCGAATATAACTATAGAGAGTGGGGC
>JAOADT010000017.1 GCA_026417175.1 Deltaproteobacteria bacterium
ATTTAAGGGTGGAATTGCTGAGTTTGCCAGAGAAGTAGGTAGAGCGGCAACTGAGTATGTAAAGGATTAGCTTTTTTCAATCTTAAAGATAATGATGTGCTTTAAATTTTAGTTAGATGGCTAACAATGATCAGGCACTTGTCATTCCCATCTCGGGGATGACGTGTGCCGCTTGTGTAAGAAAAATAGAATCTAGTCTCTCTCAAATAGAAGGAATAGATGAGGTTTCAGTAAATCTCATAACCGAAAAAGCCTCAATTAAAACCTCTAAGACTAGCCCACATTTGGTTAGAGAAACCATAAAAGCTATAGAAAAATTAGGATATGAAGTTCCAACTCAAAGAGTTGTTATTTCTACGTCCGGCATTTCAATGCTTCCCACAGGAAAAATAGTTGAGGATGCATTAAAAAAAATTAGCGGAATTGTCTCTGTAATTATAAATCCGGTAACAGAAGAAATAATTATCCAGTTTGTCCCTACCCTAGTTTCTCCTGACGATATAAATGAAGCATTAGAAAAGATGGGTTTGAAACTTCCTGAAATAGGATACGAGGATATAGAGACATACGAAGAAATCAAAAAGACAGAAGAACAGACAGAATTGAGTAGAAGGTTCTTAGTTTCTGCTTTTCTTACGTGCTTTATCCTTGCAGACATGTTTTTTCACTTTTTTTTTCAATTCAAAGATAGACATTACTTAAATGTAGCTCTTTTCATTTTAACTACCCCAGTGTTTTTTTATGGAGGGAGTCGTTTTTTAAAAGCGTTTTTACGTTCTATTCCACGCTTTTCCTTTGACATGAATGCGCTGATCTCAGTGGGAAGCGGTTCCGCATATCTATTCAGTTCCATAAATACGTTTCTTCCTTACATAACGGGAAGCCTTGACCATACTGATGTTTACTATGAGACAACGGCAGTTATCATTACGTTGGTACTTTTAGGAAGGATTTTGGAAACAACGGCGAAAAAAAAAGCCTACGAAGCCATAAGGAAACTTTCCTCTTTAGTACCGAAAAAAGTTAGGATTATTAAAGACGGAAACGATGTCGAAGTTTCACTAAGGGAAGTTAAAGAAGGAGACATTCTTCTAATAAGACCTGGAGAAAGAGTGGCTGTAGATGGTGTGATATTGGATGGATACGGCGTTCTTGATGAGTCTTCGATCACCGGTGAAGCTCTTCCAAAAGAAAAAAAGCCAGGGGATGAAGTTTTTGCATCTACATTAAATCAAGTAGGGTCTTTTAAACTAAGAGTAACAAGAATTGGCAAAGACACGGTACTTTCAAAAATAATAACAATTGTGAAAGAGGCTCAAGCAAACAAACCTCCTGTGCAGATTCTTGCTGACAAGGTAGCCTCAGTTTTTGTTCCTAGTGTTTTTATTGTGGCATTTTCTTCATTAGTCGTTTGGAATTTATCTGGATACCCTATATCTTTTTCTCTTACTGTGTTTGTCTCGACTCTTATAGTAGCATGCCCGTGCGCACTAGGACTTGCAACTCCTATAGCCGTATTTGTGGCTAGCTCAAAAGCAGCAGAAAATGGGCTGATTGTTAGAAATGGGGAGGCATTCGAAATTTCAAGAAAGATAAACTACATAGTTTTTGATAAAACTGGAACTTTAACTTACGGACATTTGAAAGTAAACGGAGTACACTCTGTGTCCCATATGAGTGAGGATGAGATTATCTTGTACGCTGCGTCCATAGAGAGAAATTCTGAACATCCACTCGGAGAGGCTATCGTAAAATACGCTCAGGAAAAGAACGTAAAACTTTATGATGTAGAGGATTTTACTTATATCCCCGGACAGGGTATAACTGGCGTAGTCGAATTTAAACGAATAGCGGTTGGGAATTTTTCTTTTGCAAAAAGAATTGCTACGGATATAACAGAGTTCCACAGAAAGCTTTACAGTAAACTATCAGGTGATGGAAATACAGTAGTAGTTCTCGTAGTGGATGAAAAGATATCTGGTTTTATAACTATAGCTGATACTCTGAGAGAAGAGGCAAGGGATGCTGTCTCAGCACTAAAGAATATGAAAATGAAAATAGCACTTTTGACTGGCGATAGTTTAAATGTGGCAAAATCCATAGCGGAGAAACTGGGAATAAATGACTTCTTTGCTGAGGTTCTTCCTACCGAAAAATCAAGAAAAATAGAAGAACTTAGAAGTAAAGGATACTGTGTTGCAATGGTAGGAGACGGAATAAACGATGCTCCCGCGCTTGCCACTGCCGATTTGGGATTTGCAATGGGGAAAGGTACCGATATTGCGGCTCAAACTGCAGATATCATCCTGATTAAAAATGATTTACGGGGGATCGCCAGTTTTATTAAACTTTCATCAATTACATACAAAATAACAAGAGAGAACCTTTTTTGGGCATTCATCTACAATGTAACTCTAATTCCAGTTGCCGCTGGTCTTTTCTATCCTTTTTTCCAGGTCCTTCTAAAACCAGTTTACGCTTCTTTAGCCATGACAATAAGTTCACTCTTCGTGGTTGGAAATTCACTGAGAATAAAAACAAAAATGTGAGGGAGTACCAAATGAAGAAGTTTGTATTTTCAGTAGAAGGTATGAGTTGTAAACACTGTGAGAAGAGAATCGAGAATGCATTAAAAGAGGTAAAAAACGTGATTTCCTCTAAGGCGAATTTTCAAAATCATGTGGTTGAGATATTAGCAGAAGGAGAGCTAGACATTTCACAGATAAAACATGTTATAGAGGCTGAAGGATACAGGTTTAAGGGGCAAATCCTATAAAATTATTTAAAAACCTAATCGTTGCGGTCTCTTATCCCAATGAATATTAAACCAAAATCGTCTAACCCCCTCTTGATATGATAAAAATAAATCCGTAAAAAAATCATCCTAAAAATTATACTATAGAAATCATGATTCCAGTAGTTTGATAAAGATGTTTAGTTCAATAAATTTTTCCGATCTAACTTATCATTTGCTAATAAACTGGAAGATATTAAAGAACTTGATATTATGAGGTCTAAAAATTTATGCACATATTTTTGTTCAAAATGAGGATTGGACTTTCGTGTGTATTTAAATTTCTAAATCAACCGGTATTACAAATGGGATTGTTAAGAGTAATTGGAAAAGGTTATGTAAATCTTATTTTGTAAGAAATTAAGAATGTTATCAAGTTTTAAGGAAATAAATATAAAAGTGACTATTTGGAGGTGAAGATATCAAATCAGTTGAAAATTCAAATTCAAAAACCTCTAAAGTCCCAGAAAGAAGTTCCAAAAATTAGTCCAAGAACCATTCTGACATAGATCCTTACGATGCAAAATTAATGGAGAAGAATTAAATTGCTAGAAAAATAGACAATCGACCTTTTCCTCAGTTTTACTCATTTTAAACTCCCCCTTCTACTCCTATAAAACGTATTATAGGGTGAAATAATCAACTCAACCTGAATTTCGACGCAAGGCAAATGGTTTGACAGGTAGGGGGTTTTGTTGATAATTTATACTCTAAAACTGACCGAGGTGGAGGATGAAGCGGACATATCAACCACATAACAAGAGAAGAAAGAGAACGCATGGGTTTTTGGCAAGAATGAAAACTAAAGGAGGGAGGAAGGTAATAAACAGAAGGAGAGCCAAGGGTAGAAGGCAGCTCACGGTATAAAAAGCCCCTATGTAAGCCATACCTGACCTATGCCAGTTTATTCCCTGAAAAAAGAAGAAAGATTGAGAAGTTTTGATACTCGCGGAAAGAAGTGGAAGAAACTTGGAGAGACCGAACACTTTCAGCTTTTGGGAGTAGAGAATGATTCCAATTTACGAAAATTTGGTGTTGCAGCCGGAAGAAAAACAGGAAAAGCAGTTAAAAGAAACAGGATAAAAAGGGTTGCAAAGGAGTTTTTTAGACAAAACAAGGAGGCTTTCCCTCCGGGTAAAACACTATTGATAAGGGTCAAAAAGATACCAGATAAGGTAAATTTAAAGAGAGTTGAAGAAGAGTTTTTTTTGCTATTAGGAAGAAGAGAGGAAAATGAAAAGATTTCTTGTGGTTGTTTTGAAGACTTATAGACTCTTTGTGGCACCTTATTTACCAGGCGAATGCAGGTACTACCCCACATGTTCGGCATACGCCATAGAAGCTATAGAAAAAAGAGGTGTCCTAAAAGGTGTGTTTCTAGTGCTAAGGAGAATCCTAAAGTGCAACCCTTTTTATCCCGGTGGTTACGATCCTGTGAAATGATGGAGGAACTAAATGGAAAAAAGGGCAGTACTTGCTTTTATATTAATGCTCATTGTGCTTTTTATCTTTCAAACGTATTTTGCTCCAAAACCACCACAAGAGGTGAAAGAGAAGCCAGAAAAAAAAGTAGCTGAAAAAAGGACTGAAGTACATAGACCTCTTGAAAAAGTTTTTATACCTAAATCCCCACCAAAAGAGATGACAATAGAAAATGAAGTTTTTAGAGTAACATTTACCGAGGCTGGCGGAGGTATAAAGAGCGTCAGACTAAAGAAATACAAGGAGACTGTCAAGGATGAAAGAGAAAAAGAGGTAATAGAAGACATAAAACCCTATACATCGATTCCTACAGTCAAAGTTTTGGCTGGAGGAAAGGTAATGGAAGAGGTTGTCTGCCAAGGCAAATCAGAAAGATCTGAAATAAAGGGGAAACCAGAGGAGATACTATTTACTTGTTATCTTTCGGACGGAAGTACAGTACTTAAATCCTATAAGATATACCCTAGTGATTATGTAATAGATTTAAAGATAGAGACAAAGCCCAAAGTAGAAGCAGAAACTACGATAGATATTGCCTCGATTGGATCCGCAAAGAAATCATACACATTTAAAGGACCTTTTCTGTTTGACGGTAAAAACCTCGAACAAATTGAAAAGATAGATAATAAAAAGGATCCAAAGGTAAATTATAAATTTGCTGGCTTGGACGAAGGATATTTTGCAGTGATATGGATTCCGGAGGGTGAAATCCCTGGCCTGAGCATCATACAGGCTGAATCAGGAATTCCTGTAATAAGGCTAATCCCAAAATCGAATTCTATCTCCGGGAAACTCTTTTTTGGTCCAAAGAAGACAGAAATTTTGAAATCATTAAATGTCAAGGCCGAAAAGATAATAGACTTTGGGTGGTTCGACATAATTGCAAAACCGCTTGTTATGCTACTTAATTTTTCTCACAGATTCACGCATAATTACGGGGTAGACATTATTCTTCTCACAATCCTCATAAAGATCATCTTTCATCCTTTAACTTTGAAAAGCTATAAGTCTATGAAAGAGATGCAAAAGCTTCAACCTCAGATTATGAAACTGAGGGAAAAGTACAAGGATAACAGAGAAAAACTTAACCAGGAACTGATGGAACTTTACAGAAGAAGAGGAATAAACCCTATGAGTGGATGTCTGCCGATGCTCATTCAAATCCCTGTTTTCTTTGCATTGTACAAAGCTCTGACTGGAGCTATAGAATTGAGGCATGCTCCGTTTATTCTTTGGATAAGGGATCTCTCAGAACCAGAAGACCTCTTTTCCTTTTCAATACTGGGCTTTTCCATCCCTGTCAGGATTCTTCCTTTGGTGATGGGTGTGACTCAAGTCATACAACAAAAAATGACACCAACTGGAGGAGATCCAATTCAAGAAAAAATCATGCTGTTTATGCCGATATTTTTTACGTTTCTATTCTGGGGTTTTCCTTCGGGACTAGTTCTTTATTGGCTTGTAAATAACGTCGTTTCCATACTCCAACAGCTGATCATAAACAAAAAACTGTCGTGAGGGGGCAAAAATGGACTACGTAGAGGTAGAAGGGAAAACATATGAAGAAGCTGTTAAGAAAGCAGCTATTGAATTGAACGCGAAAGAGGAAGACTTAGAAATTGAAGTAAAGGAAATAGATACTAAAGGAATACTTGGAATTCTTGGATCAAAGAAGGTACGAATTGTGGCACGCCTAAAGGAGAAAAGCCAAGAAACCGAGAGTCCGGAAGAATATGGGGTAACTTTTCTCCGACGTATCACACAAATGCTCGGTGTGCCTTCGGAGGTGAAAGCAAAAAAGGTAGGTGACCGAATAGTTTTTACCCTTTCATCTAAAGAAGGAAATATCTTTATCGGAAAAAACGGAGAGGTAATGGATGCTCTCCAGTTTATCTTACGACTGGCTATTGCAAAAAAGTTTAAGCATGGATTCAAGCTCCTTTTTGATATCAACGGCTATAGAGAAAAAAGAAAAAAGGCACTTTTAGACCTTGCAAAAAAATTAGCACAAAGGGTTAAAAGGACTGGCAGACCTATTAAGACAGAGCCTCTGAACGCTTATGAAAGGAGGACCATTCATACCTACTTTAAGAATGACAAAGTGATCCAGACCAAAAGTGAAGGTGATGGTCCAACAAAAAGAGTCGTCATAAGCTTAAAAAAAGATAGAAAATATGAAAACGGAAAAAGATGATACCATTTGTGCTATTTCTACACCTCCCGGAGAAGCAGGGATAGGAATAGTAAGAATAAGTGGCCACTCTGCCTATAAAATACTGAAGAAAATTTTTAGACCGAAAGCTAAAACCGGGGAATTTTTGTCTCGTAAATTTTATCTTGGAAGAATAGTTGATCCAAGAACGGAAAGGGCTGTAGATGAAGTTCTCGCTGTTTACATGAAAGCTCCAAAAACTTATACAAGAGAGGACGTGGTTGAGATTCACTCACATGGTGGTTCTTATGTTCAGCAAAGGATACTTTCCATTATTCTTAACGAAGGTGCAAGATTAGCCGAACCGGGCGAGTTCACAAAGAGAGCTTTTCTTAATGGAAGGATTGATTTGTTGCAGGCAGAGTCGGTACTTGCGATAATTCAAAGTGAAAGCGAAAGAGAACTCGATTGCGCTTTAGCGCAGCTTGATGGCAGACTCTCAAAAAAAATGGGAATGATAAAAGAAGAAATCAAGACTGCCTTGGCGCTAGTTGAGGCTCAAATCGATTTTCCTGAAGAGGATGTGGATATTGATCATGCAGAGATTAAATCGCGAATAGAAAGGGTCCGTAAGGAAGTATCCTACCTCCTGGACTCGTATAGCACCGGAAGAATCATAAAGGAAGGTTATCTAGTTCTTATTGTTGGAAGGACAAATGTAGGAAAATCGAGCTTACTTAACGAGATTGTTTTGAAAGAAAAGGCTATTGTTACGCCCCTTCCCGGAACAACCCGGGATTTAATTGAGGATGTGGTCATAATAAAGGGGATTAAAGTGAAGATAGTAGATACTGCAGGGATCCGGGATCCCAGGGATATGGTAGAGAGGGAAGGTATAGAGCGAGTAAGACGGATGATCCCGGAAGCAGATCTGCTTTTGTGGGTGGTTGACGGGTCGGAAGGTTTGCTTATAGAAGATATAAAAATTTACGAGGAGATTAAAGGTTTTAATGTCTTATGTGTTATAAACAAAATTGATTTGAACGAAAGGGTAGATATTGATTTTTTTATGGACAAAGGACTTTCGTATGTTAAGACTTCTGCCCTTACTGGAGAAGGGATCAGCGACCTAAGAGATGCAATCTTTAAAAATCTTGATAGGAAGTCTCCCAAAAAAGGTGGATTTGTAATAACAAACGCAAGGCACAGGGACATCCTTTTAAAAACCAATGAATTTTTGGGACGGGCGATATCTTTATTCGATAGAAATATACATAATGAACTTGTAGCTTTTGAGTTGAAAGAAGCTTTAAGTGCTATCGGAGAGATAACAGGAGAAGTGTATTCTGATGAGATACTGGAAGAAATTTTTAGTCGTTTTTGCATAGGAAAATAGAATATGAAGTTAAAACTGGATCACATAGGATTTGTAACGGAAACCAGAGAGAAAATCGAAAAAATTTTGAAGGATTTGGGGGTTGAATGTATAACTAAAGAAATACCAGACCCGAGACAAAAGGTATCTGCGTCTTTTGCAAATATTGGTGAGAGAGACAGTATATACTTGGAAATTTTAACACCCACTGATTCTACCTCTCCAATCTCTAATTTCTTGAAGAAAAAAGGTCCTGGACTTCATCATTTGTGTTTCGAAGTGGATGATATAGAAAAGGCGGTAGAAGAATTCAAACATAAAGGCTTCCAGATTGTTTGCGAACCGACAGAATGTGAAGCATACGATATTAATTTGGGTCGGAGCCCAGTTAGAACCACAAAAATAGCCTTCCTTTTCATACCAAATTTACTTCTCATAGAGTTGATTGAGAAAGGCTAAGATTCAAGCTTTATCTGGGGTAGGCTTGTTTTTTTAAATAAATACACAAAAAAGTAACAAGATAAAAGAAGTAAATAATATGTCGCCAAAGAGGAAATGAAAAAACCTAGGTAAGGGATACGTATAAAACTTTTGGCTACATAGAACCCTAAAAGAACGAGTACGTAGCCTGATATGTAATAAAATATCACCTCTTTTATTCCCTCTAAAATTTTTTCGTAGTCAAAAGCCTTTTTAAGATCCGAGTACTCGATGTAAACGGATAGCGCAAACGGAAGTGGAAAAGTGAAAAGCAAAAAAACGGGATAGGAAAGCTTAATGCATACCTTTCCAAAAAAGCCGACAATTCCAGGCATTGTTGATAGGAAAAAACCGCACGAAAAGATGAAAAACGGGATTGCCTCGTAAAGTACGCATATGAGAATTATGCGTATGCCTTCCATCCACATATTAGATTTATTTTCCCAAGTTGGTAGACCAATGTTTCCTAAAAGAAGGAGTCTGGCCATCCTGGACAGGTACCCCAAAGAGATGAAATTCAAAACAGGTATATAAATTACAATGCCTGGAAGAACCCATCTTAAGATATACTTAGAATTGAATGTAAACTGAATAAAGGCTTTAAGATCCATTTTACTTTCCCTTTTTTAGAGATGTTATGAAATCGACCAATGTATCCCTAACGAAACCTGTCATACCCCCATCCAGAGTGATAGTTTCTCCATTTATATAGTGAGCTTCCTCACTGGCAAGGAAAAGAACTAGTGAGACAAATTCTTGTACCTCTGCCATTCTTCCTGACGGGGTCCTTTTGGAAAGAAAATCCACAAAGATTTCCTTTTTTATCAAATTTTCATTCATTCCCCCCTTTATAAATCCAGGGGCCACACCACACACTGTGATCCCGTATGGGGCCCACTCATAAGATAGAATCCTCGTCATAAGAATAATGGCTCCTTTGCTTAAAGCATAAGGTAGAAAACCTTTTTCCCCGAAAAAACCTGCCTGCGAGGAGATGTTTATGATACGACCAAACCCCTTTTCTATCATTTTTTTTCCAAAAAGCTGGGTTACATAAAATGTGCCTTTCAGGTTCACGTCTATCACTTTATCGAAGTCTTCTTTGGTTATCTTTTCTGCAGGTAATAGAGGGTTCACAATCCCTGCATTGTTCACAAGAATGTCGATTCTTTGGTTTTTTGTTACAAAATCATTGACGATTTCTTCCATTCTTTTGTAGTCCAAGATATCCCCTTGATAGACAGTTAAGGAATCTTCTCTGTATTCTTCCTTTAGTGTCTCCAGTGATCTGAGGTCCCGTCCATTTACGCCTACTTTCGCCCCTTCTTTTAAGAAACTAAGTGCTAATGCCTTTCCTAGACCCTTTGAGCCTCCAGTTACAAATACAACCTTGTCTTTGAATCTCATATACTCCCCCCGTATAAAGACTTAATCCTATTGTCGAACTTCGTAATTAAATCTTCATTCGTTTGTAATCGTTCCCCTGTTACTTCTTCCCATACTTCAGGTCTTTCCATGCAAAGGTAGATAAAAAGATCTTTCTCCTTTTCTTTAAGGAGACCATACGTTAACTTGTAAACTCTTACCCTTTCTTTTTTTAAATACCTGTATTTTCCGTCCTCTCCCCTTATAAATTCTCCATATAAAAGATTTGTTCTTCTTTCTTCAAGAAAGACCTCATAGAGATCCTTCGGAAATCTAAGAGTTCCAAGGCTTACCCAGATAACTTTTTTTAGATCAATTACTTTAGATATTTCGTCTACCATGTCTTCATAGTCTTTTTCAAATCCTGGATAGATGATTATGGGATCAAAGTGTAAACCCACGTAGCATCCTCTGTCAATGGCCTTTTTCAGGGTGATGAGCCTTTTTAGGAGAGGACTTGTTCTTTTCTCTTCAGTTTCAATTATTCTTTGAGGGGCAAGAGAAAAAGAGACAACAGTGTACTTATTCAGAAAAGGTAGAAGATGGTCTATTGATGCCCATTTGGACTTTAACTCAAAAATCGCTTTCCTTTCATTGCCAAAAATCTCAATTAACGGAATGTTAAGTTTGTATTTTCTATCAAGCGCAAGACTGTCTGAGAGTTCGCCTGTTCCAAACCTCAGAATATGCTTGGATTCTTTTCTTATGGCATCTTTTATCTGGGATATTACATATTCTAAGTCTTTCAAGATCCTTATTTCCTTATGGTTAAGATAACATCTAAGAATACAGTAGGAACAGGAAAGTATACAGCCCTCAACTAAATCTACAGTTTTATACCCGCAGCATATGTGGTTTTTAGTTCCTGGGCAGTCTCTAACGATTTGACCTTTTCCTTCAACAAATTTTACCAGAAGAAAGCTCGAAGAGCTTATCAAAATCACCTCTTTTGATCGCTGAATTTAACTTGGTTAAAATCAATTCAATCTCTTCTTTTTTCTTTACCTTAATTGATATTTCTAGCTCCTCTTTTTCAAAATTTGGATCCATTCGTACCTTTACGTTAGGTGGAAATGCCATTCTGGAAGAGACCTTGGCAAATTCCTGCTCTAGATCTGAAAGTAGAGGCCACGCCTTCTTTTTCAGTCTTTTTTTTGCATCTTCTAAAGTCTCCGCAAAATCTAATTCAGAAAAGACTTTATCTCCGCACTTCAATTCTGAAACAACGGCAATTTGGAAAAACTCTCTAAGGGAACTTTCGGTAACGCTTTTACCTAAAAGAAAGGATATAATTTTGTTCCTAGTAGGTTCTTTCAATTTGAAAAAGTAACTTATTGTTTTCAGCGAAAGGGAATGTTCCAAAAAATAATTTTTTATCTCAGGCTTTTCATTTGCAATATTTAAACACAGATCCTTTACCTTTTCACTTTTTCCGAGACTAAGAATATCCATCATATTTAATATTTTTTCTTTTGGTATCCCCATTTTGTGCATTTTTGCGACAGCAATCGCCTTTTCTACCAAATTTAGTCCCCTCAGCAGGTTTTGGCAAATAGATAGAGTTAAAGCTTCCTCACGAGATATACTTAATATGTAGGCAGGAACAGACGATTTTCCGGACCTTGAGGCGTATTTTAGTCTCCTGAAACCATCTATTACAATATAAGGCTCAGAATAAAGAAGGGTGACAGGATTTATGATATTTGTTTTATCGATTAATAGTTCTACGAGACTATTTTCATCAGGAAAAGAAATATGATACTCTCGATTCTCTAAATTTACATCATCAATATTTACTAACCTTAAATCCGCATGCTCTATCAAAACCTTTTCTCAGCTCAAAGAGTATGTGTCAGGTCATAATCCTTAAAGAAATATTCGAGATTTTCGTCTTCTAAGAATTCATCGATAGATATTTCTTTTGTAACTACACTACTTCCACACTCCGGACAGAAGATATTTTTCTTATCCATCAAGTAGAATGTGAACCCGCACATACTGCAAATATACTCCTCTGGGAAACTTTTCACCTTTCCTCCCTCGAAAATCCCAAAGATTTTTTTTGAAGCCAGAGAATTTTTCAAGGTATCGTAATCAAAATATAAATCTCCGGCGAAAAAAAATCAATAATTATTATCTTACGAGGTTGCAACCTTAATATTTCTGATATAATTTTTCTTACTGGGGCATCTAAAACTCTGAGTTCCAAAAAAAATAAACAAACCCGAAAGGAGAAAAAACATGCATTACGATCCAGATCTAAATAATCACGGGTTACCTAAAGATCCTTATAAGTCGTGTATAATTCCAAGACCGATAGGGTGGATTTCAACCATAAGCCCGGAGGGTCTCCATAATTTGGCTCCATTTAGCCAATTTCAAATCCTAAATTTTGACCCTCCTTACGTACTTTTTTCGGCAAACCAAAACACGAGGGGACAGAAAAAAGACACAATTAGAAACATTGAAAGCACTGGTGAGTTTGGATACAGTATGGCAACGTGGGATTTAAAAGAAAAAGTAAACATCACGGCTATGGAAGTCCCGCCTGAGGTGGACGAGTTTGAGCTGGCTAATCTTAGTAAGCAACCAGCAATCAAAATCAAACCTTGCCTTGTCAGAGAATCTCCTATAAAGTTCGAGTGTGTGCTTTACCAGCTTTTACGAATACCTGGTGGGGGCCTGATTGGTACAATAGACGTTGTGATTGGTAGGGTTGTCATGATTCATATTGAGGACGATGTAATAGATGAGAATGGAAAAATTGATGTTCTGAAAATAAAACCCTTAGCAAGACTTGGATACTACGATTATACGGTAGTAAATTCAGTCTTTGAGATGATAATTCCCGGACAAAATGAAATTCTGCTTAAAGGGCTGGAAGGACAAAGATGAAACACCCATTGGAAAAGTAATATGTTCTTTTGAGTTTCATCAATTTTCATCCATACTTACAGGAGTTCCAGAGACAATTTTTACAAGATTCCGATCAAATCATAAATTCTGTGGCTTTTTCGAAATAAGATCAAAATCTGTCTTAGGGTGTTTCATCCATAAAAATCATCTTTTATTTGACAAGGTAAAATTTTGATCAAATAACTTCCACAGTGAGAAGTAGAATTTCTATTCTCGGGATAAATGATAGAAAATTAGAATACGATAATCATTCTTCAGAAAAAAACTTACAAATTTTGTGTATTTTCAACCTAACCAAGACAACTTTTACATCGAGTAAGGTGTCAGAGATTTTAAACACTTGCAGACGTACGGTAATGAATCTTTGTGCGACACTTGTCGGATACTATTTCCTTTGTTTTTACGATGTGTCTAAGGAGTACTCTTTTGTTATAACGCTTTTCAAACTTGGACATATAGGTTATTCCAATCTTTCACTGAGAAAGGTAGTTTCATCCTATTTAATTAATTTACAAATCAAGTTCGGAATTACCACTTATTTTGCTATTCTGCATGATGATGAGCTTCTACATATGCACAAGTTCGAGGCCCGTAATAATTACACAAAATTTGCGTCTAATATCGGTACCAAAACTCCTAATCTTTCGATATGTTTGGATTGCTTATGACGTATCTTGAAGATGAAGAATTAAGCGGGATTTTAGAGACGGAACCACTCATTGTCTCTACTAAAAAGTCCCTAGCAGATGTCGTCACCTTTAAAGGCAGGCTTGCTGAAATAAGAAGGCAAGAATTTTTAATCGATGAAAGTGAACCGATTGACGAAGTAACAGAAATTTCAGTCTTCGTTAGACTATCTAAGTTAAAATTATTGCGGTGATTTAAATTGGTTTAGTATCAAGTTCAGTCACCTAGAAATTGAAGCATATGATGAAGGGGCATGTCCAAGTGACCGAAGAAACTAAAAAGGCCTTCCAATCAGCAAGACAGCTAATTACTCCGTAGAAATGGGGAGAAATAAAAATGGAAAAGGATGAGCTAATTATTAAAAGGGAAGGAAGGGTTTATTATGCCGTCATAAATAGGGAGGAAGCACTAAATGCCTTGAACAAGAGCGTTTTAACAAAGCTTGACCATTTGTTCGACTAATTAGAGAAAGACGATAAAGTCACAATGGTGATTATAACAGGAAAAAGAAATAAATCATTTATTTCTGGTGCGGACATAAAAGAAGTTAAAGAGGCAGAAACCGAGAGAACGGAGTTGATAAGAGAAGGCCAACTGTTCTTGAGAAAGCTATTTCATTCGTCAAAAATAACCATAGCAGCAATAAACGGGTATGCCTTTGGAGGAGGTTTTGAACTCGCTCTGGCTTGTGATATAAGGATAGCCTCGAATACAGCAAAATTGGGTTTTCCAGAGGTTACTCTTGGCGTTATGCCCGGTTTTGGTGGAACCCAGCTTCTCCCACGGATCGTAGCGATGGGAATGGCTAAATACTTGATTCTTACAGGAGCTATCATATCTGCAAGAGAGGCACTCCGAATAGGCTTAATTCATAGGATTTGTAAACAGGAAGAACTCGAAAATGAAGTAAAAAGGATTGTTAAGAGATTATCCAAGGCGGGTCCTCTTGCCCTAAAAAGTTGTAAAAAGGCTATCTCAGAAGGAATTAGTTTACCGATCGATGAGGCCTTTGATCTGGAAATTAAAATTTATGATACTGTGGCACGTTCTTAGGACGCTGAAGAGGGGTTATCCTCATTCATAGAGAAAAGGTCTCCCAATTTTAAAGGCAAATAAAGGAGGAAAAAATGGGGTATGTAAAGCTCTTTACGCCTGTGAAGGTTGGAAGCATATCTTTTCCAAACAGGATCCAAAGAACGTCTATGGTTTCCGGGTTATCTAGCGAAGATGGTTATGTAACTGATGAACTTATTGCCCGGTATCGAAGGGAGGCAAAGGGCGGTGGAGGTTCCATTGTTGTCGAGGCAGCGGTGATAATCACCTCAAAAAGCCCTTTTAATCTTAGAATTAGTAGCGACGAATTTATTCCCGGATTACAATTACTTGTGAAAAACATAAGAGAGGTAAATCCGGAGATAAAAATCGGTATCCAGATTATGCAACACCTGAAGCTTTCGCGGAGTGGGTGGAGACAAAAAGTTGAGGATTTTAGAAGAGAGGAGCTACTAGAAATCGTGAAAAACCACGTGGAGGCAACCCGAAGAGCAGTTGAAGCAGGTTTTGACTTCGTTGAGATTCACATGGCTCATGCCTATGTGCTTGCGTCATTTTTATCAAGATCGAATAAAAGAACTGATGAGTACGGAGGTTAATTAGAAAACAGAATGAGGCTACCCATCGAAGTTTTTCTTGCAGTACGCAGTCTTGTGGGTGAAAACTTTCCGCTTGGAGTCAGAATCAACGGTGAAGATTTCACGCTCGACGGTAACACTTTGGCCCAAAGTACGCGGATTGCTGTGAAGTTGGCTGAAATAGGCGCAGACTATATAAGTGTCTCAGCCGGAAGCAGATTCGAGGATGCGAAGGTACCTGAGCCTGGAAAACCTTGGGATCCAATGTCCGGCTACAGTGGCCATCGAATGAGTCCTTGGTTTTGGTGGCCTGATGGCACTCACGTATATTTGGCAGAGGGTATCCGACGGGCGGTTCGTGAAGCAGGATATGAAACTCCAATCGTAACCGCAGGAAAGATAAGGGAACCTTCTTTGGCTGAGGAGATTCTAAAAGAAGGTAAGGCAGATATTATAGGTTTATGCAGGGCACTTCTTGCGGACCCAGATTGGCCAAAAAAAAGCTAAAGAAGGAAGAGAAAGAGAGATTGTTAAATGCGCTGCATGTAACTGGTGTCTGGAAGCGGATTCAAGGTATGAGCAGGTAAAATGCGTGAGGTACCCCGAAGGTTACTTGAGTGCACCTGATCCCTTTTTACCTAACATGGCGAGACCCGCGCATATAAAAAGAGAATACCTTTAAAGTGACGCGGAAATATGGAATACAGAGATATTCCGAATCACAAAAAGGAGGACGCTGAGAAATATATCAAAAAAGTGGTGGAGAAGTATCACAATTCCGGAAGTTTTTGATAGAACGAGAGACACATTTGCGGATAGAATAGGTCCTATTGATGATAAGCACAAGTTCACTTTTGGAGACCTTAGAAAGAAAGTGGACGCAGCTGCAGTTGGATCTATTAAATTAGGCTTGGGCAAGGCGATACCGTTTTCCTTCAACTGCCTAACTGGGCGGAGTTTGTTCTTAAGTACTTTGTTGTCCAGAAGATAGGTGCGATTCTGGTAATTCTTCTTTCTGGAGGCACATACATTGAAGTTACTCATCGGTGCAAATTAAAAGAAGCGGAAGCATGGATCGTACCGGATAGGTATAGAAAAATCGATTATACGAGTTTCATATCAGACGTTAGAAAAGATAACCCTTTTCTTGAGTATATAATGCCCTGTTGTTTCACAACAGGGCATCCAAAAGGTATTCTCCAACTCATAATTATTACCTTATGTAAAAGAGTGGGCAAGCCTTGTAGTCCATATGAAACAATAAAAGTGTTAGACGAATCCGGGAAGGCAGTTTCAAAAGAAAATAATGGCGAGCTCGGAGTAAAAGGACCTGGAATATTCGCGGGTTATTTAAAAAACCCTCAAGAAAACAAGAAGAGCTTCACACCAGACAGATTTTTAGAACGGGGGATAGAGCCATAATCTACGAAAACGGCTACTTAACAATTGTTGGTAGGATAAAGGACGTGATAATAAGAGATGCGGAAAATATAAGTCCAACTAAGGTAAGAGGAGATTTTATCGCAACACCCAGCCGTTTTGGATGTTGCAGTCATTGGAATGCCGGACAAGGACCTTATAGAGCGAGTTTGTGCCTACGTGAGACTCAAAGGAAGGGTCAACTGTAACCCAGGAGGAATTGAAAAAATTCATGGATGACCAGGGTGCCTCCAAACTTTTGATTCCAGAAAGGTTCGAATTTGTGAACTCGATCCCAACAACTGAGGCGGGAAAACATGACAAAAAGGCACTCCGAGAGGATATAAAAAGAAAATTAGGATTGGAATAATGGCTTTTCAGTCTTTTAGCTGTCGGAATGGGGGTGAGAGCAAAATTAGGGCCAGGCCAAATAATAGTAAAAAACCAAGAGGAGGGGAAAAATGGAGGTGAAAAAGCTTGGAATCATGGGATTTGGACAAATGGGTTCGGGGATTGCCCAAGTTTTTGCACAGGCTGGATTTGAAGTTGTAGCGTTCGGTCCACGGAAAGAAACGATGGAGAAAAGGATGAAAGAGCTCGAAAAAAGACTTACATCCAAAGTGGAAAACGGAAAAATGTCAGCGAAAGAAAAGGATGAAATTTTAGAAAGGATAAGACTCACGACAAAAATACAAGATCTATATGATTGCGATTTGGTTGAGGAGTCGATACCTGAGGATTTGGAGCTAAAGAAAAAGGTTTTTGCTGAGCTTGATGATATCTGTAAAAAAGATACCATATTTGCAACCAATACCTCGTGTCTTTCAGTGACTGATATGGCTGTTGCAACAAAGAGACCAGAAAGAGTCATAGGGATGCATTTTCACAATCCTGCTCCTGTGATGCAGTTGCTCGAGCTTGTACGAACAATCCTTACACATGAGGAAATAATAGAGGTCGCAAAAGCGTTTGGTCAAAAGCTTGGGAAAACAGTGGTAATTGCCCCAGATGTAGGAGGTTTCATAGTTACGCGGCTCTTTACTCCTTACCTGCTTGGTGCCATAAGAATGCTGGAAGAAGGTATTGCAACAAAAGAGGAAATCGATACAGCTATGAAACTGGCGGTGAATCATCCAATGGGGCCACTTGAAGTCGTCGATTTCATAGGACTGGATACGGAATTGTCTATCACCAATACTCTGTATGAAGAGACCAAGGATGCAAAGTACGCTCCACCAATCCTTCTTGTCAAAATGGTTAAAGCTGGCTGGCTAGGACGAAAAACAAAAAAGGGTTTCTATGAATACAAATAAATAGAACATGGTACCTGAATGAGAAGGGGGGGGTTATGAGAAAGGAAATTGTTTTATGCACTAGTTTTTTAAAATTTACGTTAGGTCTTTTCCATTTCTATTTATCTTACGCCCAGGTGATAGAGCTTAAATTCAGCAACTACTTTCCTGTCACTGCTGCTCAATCAAAAATTTGTGAAGAATTTATAAAAACAGTTGAGGAAAAATCAAAAGGAAAAGTGAAATTCAGTTACTTTGGAGCAGGAACTCTCCTTACTGCAACGAAGATGGTAGATGGAGTTATTGAGGGGATAATCTGATATCGGATTTTCAAACATAGCCTACACCCCAGGAAGATTCCCCGTAACGGATGTACTCAATCTCCCTTTAGGCTTTCCAAACGCGTATGTGGCAAATCGTGTTGCTAATGACTTCTATCGCAAGTATAAGCCCAAAGAATGGGAGAAAGTCCACGTTCTTGCTTTACACGCCTGTGGACCTAAGTTCATTTTCTCACGAAAAAAAGCTATATTGAAATTATAAGACTTTAAAGGCTTGTCCCTTACGGGTTATGGTTATGAGGCAGATCTGATCTCTGCCCTTGGAGGAACCCCAAGGGCTATTCCTATGCCTGAGACATATGATGCCTTGCTAAAGGGCGTTGTAGACGGGGCAACAATGCCTCTTGAAGCGTTAAAATTTTGGAGATTGGCAGACGTTATAATGTACGTGACGGAATGTTATGAGGTTGGAAAAGTGGAGACATTCTTTTTAATAATGAACGTCAAGACCTGGGAAAAATTACCTTCTGAAATAAGGAGAATATTTGAAGAAATACCTTTCGAGGAAAATCTAGCAAAAATGTGGCAAGAGATTGACACCATTCAAAAAAATTATGGTCTGGAAAAAGGGGTAAGTTTTTATACTATTCCAAAGGACGAGGTACCAAGGTGGGCAAAAGCAGGGGACGCGGTTGTTGAAAAATACATTCGTTCTATGGTTTCTTCAGGCTACCAAGAAAAAGATGTTATGGAATGGATTCAGTTCATAAAGGGAGATTACTGGTCAAAAAGACAGAAAAAGTAAATTTATAAAGTTTTGAAAGGGTGAGAGCTAGACTCACCCTTTATCCAGATCTAGGAAGTCACTTCTAAGACCACTTCACTGTGGAAGACCTATTAACGCTTAGAGTACAAAGGTTACTGTGTCTATGGCTTATACCGAACTCTACACTATGGGTAAATAGTGTTTATATCTGAAAAAAACGGCTTTACGAATTGTGCCACATCCTCCGGAGCTTCAACTACAAGGCCCTCAAACAGTAAACCATTTGCAAACCACGTATCACTGACAGGGTATCTCTGTACGCCACTACGGGATACGATCTTAAATCCACAGGAAAAATAGGGCAGCCTTTTCCCTAAAGGACCTGAGTATATAGCAAAATTGAAAGCAGATAATCCCCTTTGATGATAAGCCTTAAGGATTCGCGAGATACCTACGGAGATACTTCTCCAATCGTCTTCATTAAACTCTAAGAAGTTGGATTTGCCCGTAACAATCCCGTTTATCTCATCCTCTTTTATGGGTGCAAATGGACACAAATATCTAACGTGACCGAGCTCTCCGACGAACCTTTCGTTTATCTTTTTTTCTATCTCAGCCAAGGTCTCAAAATAGTTTATACCTTTTTCGTCAAAGTACATTTTCGATTTTTCGTCATAAATCTTAATCAGGGTGTAGGGGAATTTAGACAGCATGACTTGTATGTGAGGATGAACTATGCTTGAACCTGATGGATAAAGATAATTTGCTCCAATCTCCGCATACTCCACGCCATATTTTTCATAAATTCTTCTTAAATAGTCGTCCGCAAGCATGAAAGCGTCAAATAGAATATCTGGAGAAAACTCATCAAGTCTCAAATAATGTTTCTCACTCAGTACAATTATAGCCGAGTGTGCTTTATGCGGAAAAAGATTAGGAAATAATATAGCCTTATTTCTTTTAAGTCTCCCCTCTGGAACAATATTTTCGAGAAACTTGGGAGTCGAATTATGTACTTTTTCGGAACAGAAAACACACCTTTCTCTTGTTTCAGATACAATCCGATCTATTAGATCATAATCTGTATTGTAGATGAAAGACCAAAATTTTCTCCCACTTCTCACAAATGAAACGAATCCTGTTAAAGGATCAATTCTGACCTCAACTTTTTGGGCATCTATTTCGAAGTTTTTAAGCGGATTAAGGATTACGGCTTCCTCTTCGTACTTTTTAAAATCAATCATCGAAGGACCTCCCGTTTTTTACTCAAAGTTTCACAACCTCCTTTTAATTATACACCGTTTTTGAGAAATGCTCTTTTATTTCACTCATCGGCCAATGTCTCTTCAGCAATCTCAAGAGGTTCTCTTGGAGCTGTTTCCGCAAGAAGGTGTCTGGGAAAAAACATAATGTTGGCGATAAGCGTAGGAACGACAGCGCTCCCTATAACTGCAGTTACCAGAAAGGAATACTGAGTTTGGGTAACAATTCCATTTGTTAGACCGTAAAGGGCGGATATAGTTCCGAAGGTAAGCCCCGTGGACATCATTAGTGTATAGAACCATCTTTCGTTTTTTTCTTGCCTGAATATGGCTATAAAAGGATAGAGTCCAAAAATCTTACTTATTACCTTACCACTTAAAAGGACGAAGAAAATCAAAGGACTTACTAAGAGCGAAGAAAGGTTCACGAGGGTTCCTGCTCTTAGAAAGTAAAATGGGGTAAGAAATCCCGTAGTAAGGGTCCTTATTCGTTTAAGCCAAAAATTATCACTAATCGAGAATTCTGCGAGTACCATCCCTACAAGGTAAGCAGGAAGAACAGCTTCACTTCCTGCCCAGAAAGCAAAGGCACCAAGTCCAAAAAGTACCATTGCGATCCATTTGGTCCTTATCGCAGCCGTTTTTCCAGCGTAAACTGTCCTTATTTGGTTTGATATATGTGGCAAAAAAATTAGCATTAAAACCGTAAGGACTAAAAATATGACAGTTTTGTGTGTAAAAGGTGCGAAAATTAGTCCAAGAGCAATGACTGTGCCAAGATCATTTATAAAACATGCAGCTAGGATCCCCTTTCCAAACTCCGTCCGATTCAATCCCGTCTCAAGCATGACTGAGTATACAACGGCTATGGAAGTCGTGGAAAGAGCCACACCTGCAAGTAAACTGGCCCTCAAATCCCATCCTAGTACGTATCTCGCAACAATTGAACACCCAATAAATGGTGAAAAAAATCCGATAAGCCCAATCACATTTGCCTCTTTGATTTTTTCTCTCATGACCTGAGGTTCAAGTTCGGCACCTGCAAGGAAGGTGAGGAAACAAGCCCCTGCAGATGCGAGAAACTTAAGCCATTCCTCATTTACACCAGGAATACCAGTGAAACCTAACTGGTTTGCAAGCGCAGCAACAACTGCACCTATGCAAATTTCCATCAGGGCAATCGACACTTTAAGATGATAGGCAATTATAGCGGCTATAACTGCAAGCCCAAGCCAGAAAGTAGCGGTAAAAAATACATGCTCCATTCAACAAATCCTCCTTTTTTCCGATTAGACATTGTGATTAAAAGAATCTGCTCATAACATCACGAAGCCTGGTGTGCATTACCTTTCATCGTATGAAGAGGCTTCACATTAACATTTTTCTTAACTTATGGTCAAGCGCAATGAAGTAGTGATTATGATTTTATAATGTAGAGTTTTGATATTTTAAAACAGATTTTTCTTTTTAAAACGCATACCGCCGCGAAAAAACATTTGACTTATCTCGTCTTTAGTTGTCTATATACCCCATGAAGCGTTACATCATATTCTCAGCTCTTGGTCTTGGTCTTCTCATGTATTCGGTTGATACTACAATCGTTGCCGTTGCCTTTCCACACATTATCAGAGATTTAAAAACAAACTTACTCTGGGCCGGATGGACCATGTCCATATACATGATAGCAATAACCTCATCAATGCCCCTTATTGGAAACATAAGTGATATTTTCGGAAGAAAGAGAATATATCTATTCTCTGTTCTTCTCTTTACATTAAGCTCTTTTGCCTGTGGCCTGGCACCAGATGTTTATACTCTTATCTTATTTAGGTTTATACAGGGTGTAGGGGGCGCTTGCTTTCTTCCTAATGCGGCAGGTATCGTAAGCGATCTTTTTCCAAAAGAAAGGGTAAGAGCGATTGGATTTTTTACAAGTATCTTCCCCATAGGTGGGATAATTGGACCTAATTTGGGAGGCTACATAGTTGAACATCTATCGTGGAGATACGTCTTTTTTATCAATATTCCAATTGGGATCATAGTTGGAACCATCATAGGTTTCCTTTTGAAGGAGAAAAAGAACGAGAATGATCCAGAGATAGATTACAAAGGCGCGATACTTTTTTTGATCACTATCTTCCTATTTATGTTGGGCCTTAACCTGATCGCTGATAACCCATATGGAACTACTCTCTGTGTCTCTATTTTGTGCTTTTTTTTGAGCTTTCTTTCTTTTTATCTTTTTACTTATCACGAACGTTCATTTTCCAATCCTTTAATAGAGATGTCCCTACTTAAATCCACACCCTTTCTTGCCGCAAACATTTACAACATGGTTGTAGGAATGTGCATTTTTGCGGTCTTTTCATTCATACCTTTTTTTGCTACATCGGTTCACAAGCTTTCCATTCTTAAAAGCGGTGCCATTCTGACACCAAGAGCAGTTGGAACAATTCCAGCGTCTTTTATAACCAGTCTCTTTCTGGATAGGTGGGGATATAGAAAACCAATGATAATTGGGCTTATGCTAATTGCCCTATCAACCGTTTTTCTATCTGATTACGACCTCAGAATCGTAAGATTCTTTGGAGTCAAAGCAAACGTAGTATACGTCCTTACTATGATTATATTCGTTATGGGGATTGGGATGGGGATATCCCTTCCCGCATCTAACAACGCATGTATAGAACTCATGCCAGAAAAGGTTGCCACAATCACTGGACTGAGGGGGACTTTCAGGACCACGGGAGGCTTTTTGGGTATATCTCTTATAAGTTTAGTTCTTCATTTTTCCTCTTCGTATGATAGTGGGTTCAGGGTAGTTTTTATATCATCCGGGATTTTACTTATCTCTAGTCTGACACTCGTATTTTTAATGCCAGAAGGAAAGCGTGGAGTACAACCTTTAAAAGAGGAAGCCTCAGTGGTTTTTGAGTCTTAATGAAAAAACACCTTTTAAACTGTTAAAAGTTAAAAAAATTAGCCTAGGATGTTACTTTTTAGGATAGGCTCTGGAATTAAAGCTACAATGTTGTAATTAGCATAACTTCCAATGTAAATGTTATAATTTTAAAGGCACAGGATCCTTGAATGTTTGAAGGAAAATTAAGAAAACTTTTTACGCCACATTCTGTAGCTGTCATAGGAGCATCAGAAAACTTTGAAAAACTCGGTTATCATGTAATGAAAAGCCTAATTAAGGGAGGGTACAAAGGTGCTGTCTATCCAGTAAATCCGAATTCAAAAACTCTATGGGGAAAAGAAGCGTATAGCTCTGTTTCAAATATAAAGGGACAGGTTGATTTAGCTATAATTGTTGTGCCCACAGAGAGAGTTCCAAAAGTCCTTGAAGAGTGCGGAAAAAAGCAAGTAAATGGAGCTGTCATTATAACTGCCGGGTACAGAGAAACGGAAAAAGACGAGGGAAAGCTTCTTGAAGATGAAATAAGAAGGATTTCAGAAAGATTTGAAATCCCCATTATCGGTCCAAATACGTTCGGATTTGTGAATATCACAGATTGCGTAAACGCTTCGTTTACATACGAATTTTCTCTCATCAAAAAAGGAGGCGTAACACTAATAAGTCAAAGTGGTGGTTTTTGTCATTTGATTGGATTCCTAGCGATAGAAGAAAGGGTTGGTATGGCAAAGCTTATGAGCCTTGGAAACAGGGTAAACATAGACTTTCCAGAAGCCGTAAAATACTTTTTGGATGAGGATCGAGAAACAAGGGTGATAGTCCTTTACATCGAGGGCATAGATGTACCCAGAAGACTTTTTGAAACTATTGAAAGGGCTAAAAACAAAAAACCCATAATCGCATATAAGTCAGGAAGGAACGAAAAAGGAGACGCAGCGAGCAAATTTCACACTGGAAGTCTTGCAGGAAACTATAGGATCTGGAAAGGTGCCTTTCGCCAGTGGGGAATCCTAGAAGTTCAGGATTCGGAAGATTTAATTGATACCGCAAAAGCGCTGGACTCGTGTGAGCCGCTTATGGGTTCTCGGATTGCTGTTCTTTCAGGTCAGGCAGGTCCAGGAATAATAGCTGCCGACATTCTAGAAAAGGAAGGACTGAGTCTTTCTAAGTTTTCAGACCAAACGCAAAAAAAAATTAACGAAATTCTTCCACCGCTTGCCATAAGAACAAACCCGGTAGATATGGGTCCTGCCTGGCACAGTCCTCAAAGAATAATTAGTTTACTCAATGTGGTCTCGGAAGATGAAAACACAGATGGGATACTTTTTCTGAACATGTTCGCTTCGGCTAACATAAGTCTTGTTTCTGAACTGGAGAAAACTTTACGAGATAATGAGCCATTTAAAAAGCCGATTATTGCTTGCCTTAATGCTCCTTCAGGTGTATGGGATGAAGAGATAAACAAGATAGATGGAGAAAAAGGCTTCTGTGTGATCCGTACTCCAGAGAGGGCGGCTAGAACCATGGCCAATCTCCATAGGGTAAGTAGAATGATGGAGTGAAAATGGATAAGCTTTTGCTTGGAATGGAGGCTTTAGACTTTTTAAAGAATGAAGGTTTTCCTGTATTACGAAGTATTATTGCTAAATCTCCCGGGCAAGCATTAACAAATGCGGAAATGATAGGTTATCCCGTTGTACTCAAAATCTCGTCCAAAAAGGTTATCCATAAAACAGAAATAGGAGGAGTCAAAACACAGATCATCAACGATGTGGGATTGATGAACGCGTTTGATGAGCTTATAGAGAAGTTTGTCTCGTCCTTCGATAGAGAGTATCTCGAAGGCGTAATTGTTCAGGAGTCGGGGAAAGGTCTTGAATTTATAGTTGGAGTATACGAAGACAAACAATTTGGTCCAGTTATTATGCTTGGACATGGTGGTATACACGTAGAAGCATTGAATGATGTTTCTTTTAGGCTTCTACCTATTAGGAAAAGAGATGCGAGACTTATGATAGAAGACCTGCTCATATCTAAGGTTCTCTTTTCTTCTAGACAAGACGAAATAGATGCCCTTTTGATTGAAGAATTTCTTATAAAGGTTTCAAACCTTGTGGAAAAAAATCCAAAAATAAAGGAGATGGATTTAAATCCGGTCTTTGTTTCGAAGGAAATAAAAATCTGCGACGCACGAATAAGGTTATCCATCTAATCTTTGAGGTCTGATCTAATTTTTCACTCGATTTGCGGAAGTTTAGACCAAAAAGTAAAAGCTTCTTTTCATTCCGAAAAAACAGCATTTTTTCTCGGGAGTTCGATGAGCCAAATTACGAATATGGAACCCGCGATTGAGGTTACCAAGATTATAAAAGTATGGGGCCAGTAAACACCTTTGAAATCATAGATAAGTCCAACTAACCACACACCCAAAACTGAAAGCCCGTAAATTGTTGATTCAAATAGTCCATATATGGTACCGAATTTTTCTCCTTTAAAAAGATCTGCAAGCAAAGCCATAAATGAAGGGGCAGTAACTGCCCATCCCGCACTGAAACAAAAAACAAAGAAATGTATGAACCATTCCTGATGGGCGGTTGTTGTAAATAAAAATATGGTGCTCGAAATGAGAAAAAAGGCACCTAGTGTGTATGACATTTTTCTTCCTATTTTGTCTGAAAGCCATCCCCAAAATATGCGAAAGACAGAAGAAACAAGACCAACCATTGCAAGCCCCGATGCTGCTTTACTCATCGAAAGACCTTGATCCATAAGAATCCTCACGTTGTGGACTAAAATTATGTGAACAGCCAAAAGAGCTAGCGAGGCAAATGCTATGCACATCCAGAAATTTCTATTTTTTAGAATACCGCCTACCTTCTGACCGGTTGTAACTTGGCTGTTTTCAGAATACACTTTTGTTTGTCCATCTGTAGTGAGCCCTATCTCCTCTGGCTTATGTCTCAGTAAGAGCCCATTTGCAGGAATTAGGAGACAGATGGTGAGAAACCCCAAAATCAGAAAAGCCATTCTCCAACCATAACTAGCAATCAGTATTTGACTTAAAATCACGAGCCCAAATGTGCCTATCCCCATTCCTGAAGTCGCAATACCTGATGCGAGCCCTCTTCTTTTTTGGAACCAATGGGCAAGTACCGAAGAATAAGATACAATACTAATGAATGGTGTTCCTATCCCCACTATGAGTCCGTAAAATAAGTAAATTTCTAATACATCTTTTATTGTTGCACAAAGAGCAAGTCCAATCCCAGTAAGTAGTATTCCGGGAATTACAACCCTTCTTGGTCCAAAACGGTCTATCAATGTACCGACAAAAGGAACGACAACCATATACATGATAAATGTGAGAGATTGGGCAAGTGCTATATCGGCCCGTGCCCATCCAAGCTCATCTACGAGCTTGGCGTAAAAAACCGAAAAACTCGATCTGATCCCCATCCAGAAGGCCATAGATATAAAACTCACTCCAACTACAACCCAACCATAGAAAAACTTAGTTTTCATATAAGTAATGTCTACCTTAAATATTTATCATCTAATAAGGTTTCACACAATGTCTATTCCTGAAGTGTTCGTTCTGTTCCTTGTAAGTTACTTGAATTTAACGCATGAGTTATAACAAAATGTCTAAGAACTATGTTTCATGCGCTGTATTGACAGAGCTCATCTAAAAACTTTATACTCCAAGTGTGAAAGGATCGTTGTATTAATACGAGGATAAGCTGGAAAGCCTCATGGACGCTAGAGCACAAAGGATAAAAAGAGTACTTGTAATAACGTTTTTTTTGAATATTCTCGTTTCTGGGGTCAAAATATTTCTGGGGTACTCCATTAACTCAGTGGCAGTGGTTTCAGATGGTTTTCATTCTCTTTACGACGGTTTGTCAAATGTTATCGGTTACATTGGGGTAGCTCTTTCATCAGCCCCTCCGGATGAAAAACATCCTTACGGACACAGAAAGTTCGAGACAATTTTTGCGATAAGCATAGGGGTCTTAATATGTCTTACGTGTTTTGAAATATTCAGAAAATCAATACAGTCACTTGCAGATAAGAAAGTACCAGAAATCACTGCTTCAGTTTTCGGGATAATATTTATGACACTCATCATTAATATATTTGTCAATCGTTACGAAGTGGCCATGGGGAAGAAACTTCGAAGTGAATTCTTACTCGCCGATGCGGGACACACTGCATCCGACATATTCATTACAATTGGGGCCATGTTAGGCCTTTTGCTTTGCAAGCTTGGAGTTCACGGCGCAGATGCGGTAACAGGTCTTCTGGTAGGTTTTATGGTAGCCCTAGTGGGATACAGGATCATCAAAGATTCGATTGACATACTTGTTGATACAGTACAGGTCGATAAAGAGGAGATAAAGACACTTGTTATGGGTGTTGAGGGGGTTACTGGATGTCACGACATAAGAACAAGGGGTACAAAGGAATCGGTATTTCTGGACCTTCATGCAGAAGTTGAAAAGAACATATCGATTGAGGAAGCGCACGAAATAGCTGACAAAATTGAGGAAAAAATCAAACAGGAGATGCCAAATATAAAAGATGTTGTGGTACACATGGAGCCAAAAGATCGGAATGTAACAACTAAGGAAGATCGGTTCTGAAGCCTTTAATTTTTAGAGAGTTATTTAAAACAGAAGATTTAACATGCAAAACACGGAACAAAAACTGGACTCGAGCATACTATCCATGTTTAATAAATATAGAGTGGAGATAAAAAGATGGTCGGGCCGGGCATACTCCTAGATGAGCTTTCCATAGATGAGGTGCATCTACATAGAGATTTTGCATGCAGACATTACAGGAGGTGTTTAATAATCGCTGCTGTAATGAAATGGCCGTCATTTTCGTGCAGACAGTGTAAGAACTTCTTGCAGACCAAAAGTGGTCATACAGATGACAATTTTCAGATAAAGATACCAATTAAGGTCCTTTCCTAAAGAGCGTTTTACTTGCTAATAAGGCATTAAACTCTGAACTCCAGCTTCAGGAATACAAAATGATCGTTTAGAATTAAAAGCTGTACTTGGCATTGCAAGGTACAGGACTAAACCAAGGGCTACAGAAAAAGAAGCAAACGTTAAGTTTAACTCAGGAACGTTTCCGAATGTGTCGATGTAGCAACTCTGTCGAGACATGACACTCTCTTTAAATACCTGATTTTGTGATTTAGATATTTTCTATGCTATTCTTAGGCTGTTAATGATACTAGATTAAGTTTCATGTTATCTGCTTTATAAACGATTTTATAAATGATCTTTTGGGCACAAACTCTGTCCTGGCTTAAAGACATATAAATACAGAAATTTTCCTTGACATTAACTAGGCTGGCGTAATATTAATGTAAAAAAAATAACATCAGCGGGGGACGTATGAAAAAACTCCTGTTTCAGCCAATTCTCTTTGTTTTCCTTTTTCAGTTTTCGGTGTGTTTCGCTCAAGAGGAAAAGGGTAGTCACAGACTTGAGTCAATCATTGTCACTGCAACAAGAATAGAGACACCAGTAGAGCTTTCCCCGGCCAATGTTCACGTTTTAACGAGAGAGGAAATAGAGATTAAGGCACCATCAACCGTAGATGAAGTACTAAACGAGCTTCCCGGTGTTTATGTGAGGAGAGGGAAGGGGCTAATGGACACTCTCTCCTCGATAACGCTAAGAGGTATTCCGGATCAAAAAAGGACCTTGATTCTTATGGATGGCATTCCGCTTAACAATTCCTATACAGGAAATGTTCGGCTTGGAGGGTATTATCCTGAGGATTTGGAAAGGGTTGAAGTTGTGAAAGGACCGTTTTCAGCACTTTATGGTGGATATGCCATGGGTGGTGTGGTGAATTTTATTACGAAGATGCCCGAAAAGAGGGAATTTACGTTAAAGGCAGGGTATGGGTCCGCATGGAAAAATGACGAGGGTATGGAGGATCTGAGAAGGGTATACTTATCGTACGGTGACAAGATGTTTGGCAAGTTGAGTGTGTTTTTGAGCTACGGATGGCAGGGAACCCATGGTTATCCGACCGACCTTAACGTTCAAACAACTCGACCTCCAGCGAACATAACGGGCTATGAAGTCACGCGGACAAGGGAGGGAAGGACGGCGTATATCATAGGACACAGAGGTGATAACGAATGGTGGGACGATGGTATCACGATCAAGGCTCAATACGAACTTCAAAAAGACAAAAAGATAAACTTATCTTTTATGAGAAACAGGTATAGGTATGATTACGAAGATCCTGATACATATCTTAGGAATGCTTCTGGCAACCCTGTATGGAGTTACTCAGGAGTTAGAGAAAACACCTTTCTTCCAGGGGGAGGAGGGGCCGTTCAAAATCAATACAGCGTGGGATTTGAGACTCCGGTTATTGGAAACTTGAAGATGAAAGTTAATATTTCTTTTTTGGAATCACCAGATAGTTGGTATGTTACTACGTCATCCCAGGCAACAAGGGCAGGCTGCGGACAAGATCCGAAACAATGTGGATACGTTTCAAACACCCCATCCGATGCCTATATGGGTGACCTGCAGTTTACCCTTCCGCTTTTCAAAAACCATACCTTCACATTTGGAGGTGCTTTAAGGTTGGGACATGCGAATACTAAGGAACATTACCTTAAGGACTGGAGGGATGAAGACTCGAAAGCGGGTCTAAAATATGAATCAGAAGGTAAAGACAGGACATACTCTTTTTTCATTCAAGATGAAATCGCATTTAAGGAAAATCTAATCTTCTATTTAGGATTTAGACAAGATTTCTGGAAGACTTACGACGGATACGCGAATGACGTGGGAAAAACTGGATACCCGAAAGTTTATCCCTCAAAAACAGCCTCCTCTTTTAGCCCGAAATTTGCCTTTGTTTATAAACAGTCTGAATCTAGGACTTTCCGCGGATCCATTGGTCGTGCTTTTAGACCTCCAACCGTATACGAACTCTATAGAACCTGGACCAGCACTGCCGGTGTCACTTATGCGGGAAATCCGCATCTCGATCCTGAATATACACTGTCCTGGGACATAGGTCTGGAACAGAAACTTCCTTGGGGAACAAAAATCAGCCTGACCTATTTCGAAAATCATATGAAAGACCTCATATACCGTAAGACTGTAACGTCAACCTTACAAGAATACGTGAATGTTGGAAAAGCGGAATCTCGTGGTATTGAAGTACAAGCGGATCAAAAATTGGGCAAATGGATAAAAATTTACGGAAGCCTAACATATACTGATAGCGAAATAAAAAAGAATCCAGTCAATCCCTCCTCCGTGGGATGTAGACTCACTTATACGCCCCATCTTACTGCAAACCTCGGTATGGATTTTGAAAAATCTCGCTGGTCGTTAAAGCTTTACGGAAGATATGTGGATAAGGTGTATGCTACCGATGATAATAGGGACAGAGTGAGTAACGTTTACGGTTCGTACGATTCATATCTGCTCGTAGACGGAAGAGTTTCTTACGATGTAACCAAATATGCCAAACTCAGTTTTTCTGTAGATAACATTTTCAACAAGAAATACTATTACTACTACAAAGCTCCGGGCCGCTCATGGTTCACAGAATTGACATTAAAGTTCTAGCCACTTTTACAGCATTATCACTACTATTTAGCTTTTCTTCCTTTGGGAAGACTGTAGTAATCGTTGATAAGTTGGGAAGAAGGGTTGAGGTAGAAGCTCCAGCCAAAAGGGCCATCATCGTGATATCTTATGAATTAATTCCTTCGCTCAATATCTGGAATCAGGTGGTGGGAGTCTCACGGTGGGCAGATGAAATATGCGGTGTGTATAAGGCATGGTACGGCATCAATCCTGCTTTAAGAAAACCGACAGTGGGTACTGGAACGGACATAAATGTGGAGACCGTATTGAAGCTCAAGCCCGATGTTTTCATAACCTGGACTTACAGTGAGGCAGTTATATATTTTCTCCAAAATAAGGGCATTAGAGTTATAGGCATGTATCCGGAAAGTTTAACTGAACTTTTAAGTGACATTAGGATGCACGGACTTCTTTTTGGAAAAGAGAAAAAAAGTGAAGAGGTTATAGCAAGTATGGAGGAGTACCTTAATATAATTAGAAAAAGGATAGAAGGGATACCTTCTGGACAAAGAAAAAAGGTAGTCCACTTGGGAGGCTCCCCAACCAGGGTATCCGGCGGGATTGGCGTCACCAATGATATGTTGGTCATGGCTGGTGGATTGAACGTAGCAGGCCACATAAACCAAAGGAACGTAGATGTGCCTATTGAAAGGCTCATTGAATGGAATCCTGACATCATATTCATCTGGGGATCAGCAAGGTATGATGAGTCCTCAATCAAAAATAGTTCCCAGTGGAAAAGTATAAAAGCCGTAAAGGAAGGGAATGTATATAAACTGCCAAGATGGTCTACATGGTCTCCTAGGCTTGCACCAACTGTTTTGTACATGGCAATGAGGATATATCCAGAATATTTTAGGGACGTCAATTTCGAGGACATAACAGACAAATTCTACAAAAAAGTTTTCGGTGTATCCTACCAACAGGTTATAATGCATGAAAATAATTAAAATTGTCGGCCTTGCGATATCGCCCATCTTCGCAGCATCATTTGCTATTTTCATAGGTGCGTACGAGGTAAATCCAGTTCTTATCATTAAAATTCTTTTGGATCGTGTATTTAACTTTTTTGAAATAGGCGATATCCCTGAAAAAAACATTATCATCGATATTAGATTACCGAGAGTGGTGCTGGCCGGTATTGTTGGCGGCTCACTGTCATGCGCGGGAGTTTGCTTGCAAAGTATATTCCGTAATCCGCTTGTGGACCCATTCATCTTAGGCATATCAGCAGGAGCCGCATTTGGTTGCGCGGTAACGGTTGGATTTTTAAGTTTTCTGCCCATACAGCTCATGGCTTTTGTCTTTGCTATGATAGCTGTAGGATTGGCTTACGGTATAGCAAAAACACAAGAGGAAGTTTCAAGGTTAGCCCTTATTCTTTCTGGCGTTGTTATTTCTGCATTTTTCTCCGCGCTTGTCTCGATCATAAAATTTCTAGTTGACCCCCATAGACTTCAGGCAATCGTTTTCTGGCTCATGGGTAGTTTTTCCCTATCGGATTGGAAAGCAGTAAAAATCAGTTTTTTGGCAATCCTCATTGGAGTATTCCCCGCTTTTCTTATGAGATGGAGACTTAATGTGATGAGCATGGGTGATGAAGAGGCCCGGGCTTTAGGTGTGAATGTAAAGAGAGAACGGTTACTTTTCATTGTATTCTCAACATTTGCGACGGCAATTTCCACTTCGTTATGCGGGATTATAGGATGGGTGGGGCTTATGGTTCCGCACATTGTGAGAATGCTTTTGGGGCCTGACCATAGAGTACTTTTGCCTTTGGCAGTCTGTTTGGGCGCTTCATTCATGATTGTGGCCGACACTGTTTCCCGTACTATCACTAACTTCGATATTCCTGTGGGGATAGTTACGGCTCTTACTGGTGCTCCCTTTTTCATATACCTCATGAAGATAGGACGGCGAGAAACCTGGGGAAGATAATGTTAAAGGTAAGGGATTTACATTTCAGACATAAAGAGGGATCAATAGATGTACTGAAAGGTATAAGCTTTAATGCACCAAGAGGAACGATCACATCCATTCTTGGGCCAAATGGCTCTGGAAAGACAACACTTTTCAAATGCATAAGTGGACTTTGGAAAGCTCAAAAGGGTGAAATCACTTTCGATGAAAAGCCTGTGACTAGACTTTCTCCGAAAGCGCGAGCAAAGATATTTTCTATTGTTTTTCAGGATCACCAGCCATCATTTCCTTTTAGCGTTATAGACGTTGTTCTTCTTGGTCGGACAAGTTACATAGGGGTTTTTTCGGTACCCAGCTTAAAAGATTACGAGATAGCATCAAGTGCAATAAGTACAGTGGGAATAGAGTCTCTTAGAGATACCCCATATACCCAAATAAGTGGGGGTGAGCGTCAACTTACTTTGATTGCAAGGGCCTTGGCTCAAGACGCGCCCTGTATGCTCCTTGACGAACCTACAAGTCACCTAGATTTTAGAAATCAAATAGAGATTTTAAAAAAAGTGAGGGAACTTGCTCTTCGAAAAAACCTTGCAGTACTGATCACACTTCACGATCCCAATCTTGCTATGCTTTTTTCAGACAGGGTAATAGTTATCAATTCTGGGATGAAAGTGGCTGAAGGAAACCCTAAAGAAGTGATAAACGAAGAGATGATGAAAAGAGTCTATAAAATAGACGTGAATATTATCTCATCGGGTGAAAATAAAATGGTGTATCCTAGAACTTAAGGGGGCTTACATGGTCAAGCTTGTGGCAGTCGTATGGCAGAGTTACTATAACATCCTTCACCGCGCGTCAAAAAATATAAAGGAGTTTCCAATAACTGTCTACTCCGCGAGGGTAGTTGATCAGAACCCGGATTGTTTAGAGACTCTGTTGAGAGATATGGATAATGCGGATATCCTCTTTCTTTACAGATCAAGTGAAGCCTGCTGGGATCAGATCGAGAAAGAAATCAACACAAGAAAACTGAAATCTAAAATCATTTGCCTTGGACATGACCCCTCATACTGGACTCTCTCAAATGTGGATCCCCAAATTTTGGCAATGACATATAGGTATCTTACCTTTAATGGCGAAAAAAATATAACCAACATGTTCTTATTTTTAGCTTCTAGTTTGTTCGGACTTAAAATCCCGTACGAAGAACCAGAATATGTTCCATATGAGGGTCTTTATCATCCGAGGGCTAAGAAAATTTTTAATAATGTGGCAGATTACCTTAACTGGTATGTTCCAAAAAATGCTCCCACAATTGGGATTATCTTCTCGAGACATTACTGGGTAAATAAGAACACAGAGGTGGAGGATTTCCTAATCAGTGAATTGGAGAAAAAAGGATTTAACGTCATCTCAGGGTTTGGGTACTCCATAAAAGATGAGAGTTTAAATACGAAAGGAACAGATGAACTCATCCTCGAGTGGTTTGTTGATGAGCGCGGAAAATCGAGAATTGATCTTTTGGTAAAACTCATCTCCTTTTTTTTGGGTGCAAGTCGGGAAAGAAAAATAGAAAATACGGATACTGCCTCATCCGGAGTTAAAATTCTAAAGAAGCTGAACGTTCCTGTGATTTCTCCTCTGGGGTCGTATTATATGACTTTGGATGAGTGGAAAGAAAAGGAATTAGGCATGGATATAGCTTGGAGTGTGGCGCTTCCAGAATTTGAAGGAGTAATAGAGCCAGTTTTTATCTCTGCGCAGAAAGAGAGCGATGAATTTGAAAGGAGAAAATCGCCAGTTGAGGAAAGGATAAAAAAACTCGCTGATAGAATTTCAAGGTGGATAGAGCTAAAAAGAACTCCAGTGAGAGAGAGAAAGGTAGTGTTGGTTCTTCACAACAATCCATGTGCATCAGTGGAAGCAACAGTTGGTTCCGCAGCGCATCTTGACAGTCTAGAAAGCGTCGCTCAAATCTTAAAAAGTCTAAAGGAAGTAGGCTATGACGTAAACCCACCGGAAAATGGGAAAGTCCTCATCGATCTCATAATGTCAAAAAAAGCCATATCGGAGTTCAGATGGACACCTATTGAAGAAATAGTAGAGAAGGGCGGTGCACTAGCTCTAATCGAGAAAGATAAATATTTAGAATGGTTTGACGAGCTTCCTGATAAGACTAAGACACGAATGGTTGAGTCATGGGGAGAGCCTCCGGGAGAATACAAAAATGGCATTCCACCCGCAATGCTTTACAACGGAAAGATCGTGATAACAGGAGTAAGCTTTGGAAACGCACTTGTTATGGTCCAGCCCAAAAGGGGCTGTGCGGGCTCCCGTTGCGATGGTCAAGTCTGTAGAATCCTCCACGATCCTGACACCCCTCCTCCCCACCACTATCTTGCCACTTATAGGTGGATATCGCGGGAATATAGGGCACATGTGGTAATCCATGTGGGTACGCACGGAAATCTAGAATTTTTGCCTGGAAAAGGTGTGGGTCTTTCAGAGTCATGTTTGCCAGATATCGCCATAGATACGGTTCCGCACCTGTACATATACAATGCTGATAACCCACCTGAGGGAACCATTGCGAAAAGGCGAAGTTATGCGGTTCTTATAGATCATATGCAAACCGTGCTAAAAGAAGGGGGCCTCTATAGTGAGCTTTCAGAACTTGACAGGTTACTTCTAGAATATCAGGAAGCACAGAATAAAGAGCCAGCTCGGATTCATGTTCTAGAACACATGATAATAGACACACTATTTAGAGCCAATCTTCACAAAGAAATCATGGTTAACTTTGATGGTAAGAGAGTTTTTCTGGATAAGCTTTCGCACGAAGATCTACATCGCATAAACTTTTCTGAGATCATAAGCGAAATACATGGTAAGCTCTCCCTTATAAGGAACACCCAGATCCAGGACGGAATGCACATCTTTGGGTGCTTGCCCGAAGGAGAAAGAAAAGTTAACCTCATCTATTCCATTATGCGTTACGACGCGGGAAGCAGAGTATCACTAAGACAGGAGGTGGCGAAAATTCTCGGTTATGATCTTTCAGATTTAATATCGAACCCAGAGAAAGTGGATAAAAAAAGCGGGAAATCCTATGGAGCCATTTTGGAAGACATAGATAGACTTGGAAAAGAGATTATAAGAGGAGTATTAATGGAGGGATAAGGATGGACTTCTTAGAAAGGATAGACTGGAACGATCCAAACTGGAAGGAAATAAAAAATAGAATACTTGAGCTGGACAAAAAAATCAGAGAATCAAAAGAGATCGATTCTTTAATCAATGCGCTATCTGGGGGTTATGTTCCTGCCGGTCCCTCAGGCCTCATAACCCGTGGGGGTGAGGACGTTTTGCCGACAGGAAGGAATTTTTACTCCCTTGATCCCCTAAAAGTACCCACTCCAAGCGCTTACGAAGTTGGAAAAGCTCTCGCGGACAAGCTTCTACGAAAATATCTTGATGAGGAAGGCCGTTACCCCGAAAATGTGGCAATTTACTGGCAGTGTTCTGACATTATGTGGGCTCAAGGAGAAGGCATGGGACAGATTCTCTCTTTACTTGGTGTAAGACCCATCTGGCTTAGCAATGGTAGAATAAATGGTTTTGAAGTAATTCCAGTATCCAAACTTAAGAGGCCAAGAATCGATGTGACCATAAGGGTGTCGGGCATCACAAGAGACAATTTTCCCATGTGCATAGAACTCCTAGATGAAGCCATCCAGGAAGTCGCTAGACTCGATGAGCCGGAAGATTTAAATTTTGTGAGAAAACATGCGCTTGAACAACTTTCCCACAATGGGGGAGATCTCCGCTCTGCTACTTTAAGGATCTTTTGCTCTATGCCTGGTACTTACCAGGCAGGCACCCAGCTTGCGGTATACGCATCTGCATGGAAAGAAGAAAAAGATCTGGCAGAGGTTTTTCTTTACTGGAACGGATATGCATACGGTAAAGGAATATGGGGTGAAAAAAAACACAAAGAATTGGCCAACGTCTTAAAAAGCGTTGACCTGACCTATAACAAGGTAGTTTCAGATGAGTACGATCTTTTTGGGTGCTGTTGCTATTTCGGCGCCCATGGAGGAATAACCGTAGCTGCTAGATCTCTAAGTGGCAAAGACGTCAAGACCTATTACGGCGATACCAGAAATCCCGAACATGTGGATGTGAGAAGCCTGTCAGATGAGATAAGAAGGATTGTGAGAACTAAATTGCTAAATCCCAAATGGATAGAAGGAATGAAAAGACATGGCTACAAAGGTGCTTCTGACATTTCAAAAAGGATAGGGAGGGTATACGGCTGGGAAGCTACTACAAAAGAAGTTGACGACTGGATCTTCGATGAAATCACGAAAACTTTTCTTTTAGACGCGGAAAATCGGAGATTTTTCGAGGAGCACAATCCTTATGCCATGGAAGAGATTGCGCGAAGATTACTTGAGGCTATGGAAAGGGGGCTTTGGAATCCGGCAGAGGATGTAAAAGAGGCACTCAAATCCTTGTATCTTGAAATCGAGGGATGGATCGAAGAGAAAATGGGTGATACGAAAGGCCACTTTCAGGGAGGAAGCATAGATGTGATAACTAAAGAAGAAATTGAGCACTGGAAGCAGAAGATGCGGGAGGTAATGGGATGATATTTCCTTTTACTGCAATAGTGGACCAGGAGGAGATGAAACTTGGTCTTATTCTAAATGTTATTGACCCCACAATCGGTGGAGTCCTAATCATGGGAGAAAAGGGGACAGCAAAATCCACGACGGTCCGTGCGCTTGCAGATTTATTACCCCATCTGGACTCTGTGAAAGGCTGCCCTTTTGGTTGTGCTCCCGATGGGCCATTTTGCACCGATTGTGCCGAAAGGACCAGAAACGGAGAGATCCTGGAAACAGAGAAAAGAAAAATGAAGGTAGTTGAGCTTCCACTGGGAGTGACAGAAGATAGAGTCGTTGGAACCTTGGATGTCGAAAGGGCAATAAAGACTGGAGAAAAAAGATTTGAACCCGGAATCCTCGCGGAGGCCAATAGAAATTTTCTTTATGTAGACGAGGTGAATCTTTTAGAAGACCACATAGTGGATCTTCTTCTCGATTCTGCTGCGATGGGAGTAAACATAGTAGAAAGAGAGGGCATTTCCTTTTCACATCCCGCGCGGTTCATACTCGTCGGCACAATGAACCCAGAGGAAGGCGAATTAAGACCTCAGCTTCTTGACCGTTTTGGCCTTTGTGTTGTAGTTAACTCATTGAAGGACAAAGATTTAAGGATCCAGATACTGAAAAGAAAAAAAAGTTTCGATGATGATCCTAGAGAATTTCTGAAACAATGGCAGGAAGAGCAGGACATTCTGAGAGAAAGAATATCCAAGGCCAAAAGAATGATAAGTAACGTTCAATTAACTGAAGAGGCTTACGATTCGGTGGTTGAAATCACGTCATCTCTGAATCTGGATGGGCATAGAGGAGATATCGTTATGCTTAAGGCTTCCCGAGCCCTTTCTGCCTTTGAAGGAAAGGATGAAGTGACAAAAGAACACATAAAGAAGGTGGCACCTTTTGCCCTAAGACATAGGTTAAAAAGGTTACCCTTTGAGGATCCAGTAAATGTCGACTCGCTTCTTACCATCCTGGACAAAATCTAAAATAGGTTTTTTCGATTTTGTTGGATGTGAAAGCGCGAAGCTAGGCTTGATCTTAAACGCAATAGATATGCGATCAGGTGGGATTCTGCTTTTAGGGAAAAAAGGTACAGGAAAATCCACATTACTTTCAGCATTTGGTGAGCTTTTAGGTATTTTGGGTTTAAATTTTGTCTGGCTGCCCTTGAATGTAACAGAAGATTCACTTTTGGGTTCTCTTGACCTAGAAGAAACGGTGAAGAAAGGCAAAAGAGTTTATCAAAAGGGCATACTTTCAAAAATCAATGGCGGTTTTCTTTTCGTGGAAGATATCAACCTTTTCCCGCCTTACGTACTTTCGCTCATAACCGAAACCCAGTCGAGAGGGGAACTCATCCTGGAAAGAGAAGGAATTGAACTTAGGGAGCCATGTAATTTTGTTATCTGTGCCACTATGAATCCAGAAGAAGGGGAGCTTTCGCCGCACATTATGGATCGATTCGGAATGTGCGCATTCCTCGATGGAGCAAAAGACAAGGACAGAAGAAAAGAGATTCTCAGAACAAATCTCCTTGATTTCCATAAGAAGGAAGACCTTTTTCACCTGGTTAAAAAGATAAATTTATCTAAGGATCTATTAAGGAACATCAAGACACTGGGGGATACGGTCTCATACATAGCCGATTTGGTTCTATCCCATAATGTGGAAGGGCACAGGGCGGACTTGTTTCTCCTTTATGCTTCCTTGGCTTATGCTGCCTATTGTGGCGAAAGCGAGCTTATGCCTCATCACGTGGATGCAATAAGCGAGCTTGTCTTAACTCACAGGTCTCAAAAAAAAGAAAAGACACAAGATGAAAAACCTCATGATACTCAGAACCAAGAACTACAAAACAATATGCAAAAAAATAGCGGTTCCAAAAGCTCAGAGGGACTGCACATGGCTAAAATGGAAACTCAAAACAAAAAGGAATCTTCCACTAAAGAGGAAATTTTTCCCGTTGGAGAACGCTTTAGAATCAGAAGGTTTATTCTAAAAAAGGATCGGATTTCCAGAAAAGCCAAAGGCAGAAGAACTAGAACCAAGTTGAAGGACAAAGGTGGAAGGTATATAAGAAGCCTGATGAGAAAAAAAGAAGAGATAGCCATAGATGCAACAATACGTGCGGCAGCACCTTTTCAGAAATTAAGGGGCACAAAGGAGTTTCTTATAATCACTGACGATGATATAAGGTACAAGGAAAAGGAAAAAAAGATGCGCCATCTGGTAATATTTCTTGTTGACGGATCAGGCTCAATGGGAGTTGAAAAAAGAATGATTGCCACAAAAGGAGCCATATTATCTTTACTTACAGATTGCTACCAAAAGAGGGACAAAGTATCGATGATACTGTTCAGGAAAGACAGGGCAGAAATTGTTCTACCCCCCACATCTTCGTACGATTTCGCTTTAAAGAAACTCAATGACATCCCAACAGGAGGAAAAACCCCTCTTGCGGCAGGTCTTTTAGAAACCTTAAAGCTCATAAAAAGGTCAAAGTTTAAAGAGCCTCACTGTCGATTTTTTACTTTGTTGCTCACAGACGGAAAGGCAAATGTGCCATTAAGTGATAGACCTGTTCTCGAAGAGCTAAAAGAGCTCTGTTTTTATATGCGAAAGCTCCCCGAGACTGATTACGTAGTTGTTGACACTGAGAAAAAAAATGGCCTTCTTCAAATGGGACTAGCAAAAAATATCGCAGACTGGCTTGGCGCGGGTTACTATTCTTTGGACACACTGAAAGCGGAATCTCTTATAAGTTTTGTTCCGCCATTAATGGTATGATCAAAGTAAGGCAGTTCCGAATCTTCTCGTTCATGTAATGGGAAAAAACTGAACATCGGGTAAGATTTTTTAAGCTCAAATGCTATGGTAGCTCCGGATTTTAAAATATTTCCCTCTCAGTCTGAGGTCGGTTCAAAATGGATCCCGTAGAATTTTTTAAAAAAGATCTGAGTCTTTTTTAGCCAATCAATTTTCAAATCTGGATGAAATTTGGATGCATGCCAGGCTAAAAGCAGAACAACCCGGGGAGTAAAGAGACCTGTGATCTTGTAGGAATACTTGTAAACCCTTTTCTCTTTCACCGCATTTACGTGCCTGAGTTGCCACATCTTTATTATATCACTTGAGCCGTACGGGGCTGTTCCCACTATGGTTATTACGTCTGGATTCCAGGATACTAGTTTCTCCACCGATACCTCTCCAACAAATGTTTTTATCTCCGATGCCACATTTATCCCACCGGCTTTTAATATTATGTCCTGGTCTCTCCATGTACTTCCTAAAACGAGAGTAGGTCTCTGAGAAAGCATAACTGCTTTTGGTCGCTTATTTTTGGGAACTGATGCCACTTTGGAGTCTATCTCGGCCTGGATCCTCTTCATGTGGGTTATGAGAGCCTGTGCCTTTTCTTCTTTTTGGAATATTTTCCCTAAAACCTCAATAGAGTAATAGTTCTCATCTAAGCTCTCTAAATGGAGCAAAACAACAGGAATCTTGTGATTCTCTAAGGCAGCAATTTGCTCTTTGGCCATGCCGAATGGATGTTCTGGCCCGATACCGATTAGAAGATCGGGCTTCAATGCAACTATCTTTTCAATATCAAGATTTCTCAGATCTTGTGCAACAATCGGTAAACTCTTTAGCTCCTTTATGACTTCGGGATAAAAAGGGTTGTCCATCATATTCTTACTTATAGCCACGACTTTTTTAATTTCCCCAAGTATATATATTGTTTCTATACACGTGCCCGTAAGAACAACCACTCTACTTACTTCATCTGGAACACAGATGCGTCTTCCCTCAGTGTCTACTATTTCTCTCGAGTGAACATGCCAGGTACAAAGATATAGGCTAATAGAGAAATAAAAAAGTAGTGATAAAAACGATTTATTGCCCACTTCTGCTATCTAAAAATTATATTTCAATGCTGCATTGAATTGGATACTCCTTCCAGGATGAATATAAACAAATTCGGTCTCATATTTCTGATTATTGAGGTTTTCCCCAGACAAAGAGAGCGTGAGTACCTTGCTTTTACCTATTTTAAAGTCTTTCCATATTTTGGCATCTAAGACAGCGTATTTTCTCATGTGGTAGTAAGGTAAGGGGGTGTTTTCATCGTCGTAATACCTTTCATCTGAAAATCTGAGGGCCAAACGACCGTTTATTAACTTAGGATTCGTGTATAAAAAACCAACTGTCCCCCAGTAATCAGGCGAGTTCCTAAGCTCGTTACCCTTAAGAGTAGGATCTTTGGTAATTTCAGAATCATTTAGGGTGAAACTCAAAAACAGTTTTATTTGTTCGTTCAATCTTTGGTCAATGCCCAGCTCTAGTCCGCGTATTCGTGCCCCAGCTAAATTCAGCGTTCTCACTATGTTTACCCCCTGGATGGTAGGATGAGGATCGTATCTATAGGATACTGCGTCGCTTATCTCTCCGTAATATCCGCAAAGACTAAGGTACGTTCCGTATCTACTTAGGTTAAGCTCAAAACCTCCGTCAACCATCCAGGTTTTCTCTGGTTTCAAACCCGGGTTTGCTTCCCGCCAAGTGCTTCCTGTTCTGGTGTTCTGGAACAACCAAACGGGCAATCCAGGCCAGAATCCTGTGCCTGCTGATGCTTTAACCGATAGCGAATCGGAAAATTTGTATCTTAGCCCGCCTCTAAAAGTGGTTCTTTCCTTACTTATGGAATCAGGATGTTGAGGCGTAGATAAAAGATCGAATATATCATGGTACTTCCATTCATCATGCCTTATTCCCAAAAGGATGTTAAGTCTGTCGTCCAAAAAGGAAGATTGGTTCTGGATGTAAATGGCCCACTGATCCGTTGTATACTCGGATTCGCTATTCACGGCCTTTGTAATTCTACTTTCGACCCACCTCTTTTCTTTGTCCCGCATCCAAAACAACCCCAACGTGAAAATGGAATTTTTTCGAAGGCTTATATCAAGCTGAGCTTCGAAGGGATATCTTTTTTGTTTCCACATACTTGCCGTTGTGGGACTGTGGTTCCAACCAACCAAGTTGCCAGCTTGAATGATTGCTCCTCTGTTATCATATGGTCCGGGTCTGTCTAAGTGTTGGTAACCCATTGTTAAAGTAAGTTTCGCGTAATCTTCTATGTTTTTGTAGAAGCGAATGTTTCCTATTCCCTGTTCTCCATTTCTGAGCCACACCCTATTTGGTCTACCACCATCGAGAAAAAGTCTCTGTAAATTATATCCCAGCCAGAAGCCTTCTCCTTTTTCATTATCCCATCCGAGTTTAAAAGCGTAATGGCTATTTTCGTAATCATTTCTTTTCAATGATGCATAGCTTAGCCATCCGGTTTTCCCATACTTGTAAAGTCTCCATACGACGGGCAGAGGGTTCATCCTGTATCCATCCGAATAATCACCGGAGTAAGAGAAATAAAAATTGACATTCTGGCGCTTATCACCTAACTCAATGTGCGGTCTAAAAGTGTTCCTGGATCCGTAGCCCATCTCGATTTTCATCCCTTTTATATCCTCTCCTGTTTTTGTTATAAGATTTACAACACCACCCATTGCATTTGCTCCGTAAACGGCAGAAGAGGGGCCCAGCAAGACTTCGGTTCTTTTTAAGTCATGGTTGTTGACCACAGTGGACAAAAATGGAGTAACCGGAACCCCATCAACGAGGAACCCGGTCCGCCCTATAAAATATCCCGTACCCCTTAAGTGAACCCAAGGAGGACCCCAGGGAAAGTACTGGCCGGCATGGACACCTGGCAAATCTTTGATTAGCTCTCCGTAGTTGGATACATAATAGTTCGGTTGAATTTCTATCTCTTTTTGGTCAATGACGTGTAGGCTTGCCGGAACTTGAGATAAAGGTAGGCTGGTCTTTGTAGCAGTCACAACAACCTCCTCAAGGCGAACGGGCTCCTTAGGTTCAGCACCTAAAGTGAGTGAAATGTGTGCAAAAAAGAAAATAAATAGAACCGTACTGGCAAGGACTTTCTTCATCTTTCTCCTCCCGTCTGGTTGGGTATCGTGTTACTTTTGCAAATTCTATATTATTCAAACTCGAAGTTGCAGTCAAGAAAATTCTCGATAGCGAACGACGATAGTATCTTTTTATTAAAAATAACCCCAAGCCGCTCCTTGCACGAAAAACATTTGAGCTCCTATACAATCTCTTAATCCGCGGTCATAGTTGGTAATTCTGATTCGGTTTTCTTAGTTTGAAAACGCTGATGGTACAGTTAGTTTTTTATATGTTTAGTTCTCACGTTAGGCAGTCTATCGATGTTTCCCAGATGAAAAGTTTAAAAAACGTTTTTTGATAATTTGTTCTTAGATGGGAGCATCGAGAGGAAAAAGGAGCTTGACCGTCCTTTGATGGCATTGTAGTATTTACTATGGTTACTTAATTCCCGTTTGGCCGAGGGGGATTATGGTTTTAGGCAGATCCGACGTACTAATTCCAGAACCAATCAATTAGAAAATATGCACCTTAGAATCGGAGTTCTAAATAAGTAGTAACCATGCCAACTATTTACGATAATCTAGAACAAAACTTATTGGACGGACTCAAAATGGCTTTGGAAGATGCGGTTTCCGCCAGTATTTGTGTGGCATATTTTCATTTACGTGGCTGGAAAGAACTTGCAGATCTTATAGAGGACTTTTCCGGCCAAGGCGATTCATCTTGCCGCATCTTGGTGGGTATGCATCGACCACCTGAAGAGGCGATGCGCGAAATACAGGGAGTACTTCCTCGGCCGGGTATTGATGGAGCTCGGTTATTCCAGCTTAAGCGTCAAATTACAGAAAGCTTTAAACATCAACTCGAATTCGGAGTTCCCTCAGCAGAAGCAGAAATGACACTTCGGAAGCTTTTTAAGCAACTGCGTTCCGGCAAAGTTCGGGTGAAATCGTATCTTCGCCATCCCCTTCACGCAAAGCTATATCTGATTCAACGGAAAGACCCTATAGCTCCGCTCATCGCTTTTTTGGGTAGTAGCAATTTGACCTATCCCGGTCTTACCGGACAGGGTGAACTTAATGTGGATGTCGTAGACCAGGATGCAGCAAACAAGCTTCTTTTATGGTTTGAGAAATTTTGGAATGATCAATTCGCTATTGACCTCACAGAGGAGCTTGCTCAGCTCATAGAGCAAAGCTGGGTCTTGCAAGAAAATGTGCGTCCCTACCTCGTCTATTTGAAAATGGCTTATTACTTAAGCCAAGAGGCTCGCCAGGGCGAGCGGGAGTTCAAGCTTCCAAAAATCTTCGAAAAGAAAGGTACACCGCTTTTAGATTTTCAAACAAAAGCTGTGTCCCTGGCAGCCCATCATCTATATCGTCGAGGAGGAGCATTGCTCGGAGATGTGGTAGGACTTGGCAAGACGTTCATGGCCATTGCCATAGCACGCATTCTTCAAGAGGATGATAATTCGAATACACTCATCATTTGTCCCCCTAAACTCAAGCAAATGTGGGAATGGTATGTGGAGCAGTATGAGATTCTCGGGAAAGTCCTTTCGCTTGGGGAGGTTATCGATACACTGCCATACCTTCCTCGATTCCGGCTTCTGATCATCGATGAAAGCCATAATTTTAGGAATCGCGAAGGAAAACGTTACCGAGCGATTCAGGAATACATCGAGCTTAACGAACCGCGTGTCCTGCTCCTTACAGCAACTCCTTATAACAAACATTTTGAAGATCTAAGCAACCAGCTACGCCTTTTTCTGGACGAAGATCAGGATCTGAAAATACGCCCCGAGCGTTTTTTTCGTCAATGGATCGAGCAAGGAAAAACTGAGTGGGACTTTCGTGCCCAATATCAGACTTTGCCCACCTCCCTTAGGGCTTTTGAGAAAAGTACATATCCCGAAGACTGGCGCGATCTTATGAGGCTTTTTTTGGTACGAAGGACACGCCATTTTATTATGCGACATTACGCTCGGTTCGATGAGTCAAAGAGACGTTATTACGTAATGCTAAATAATGAGCCTTTTTATTTTCCGGTTCGCAAGCCACGGACAGTAACGTTTTTTACTGATAAAAATAATCCTGAAGACCAGTACTCAAAACTTTTCAGCGAAAGGGTCGTTCAAGTTATCGAAACGCTTAACCTTCCAAGATATGGACTAGCCCGCTACCTCATTGATGGTGCTGAGCAAAAGGCCAACACAGAAGAAAAACGTGTTATAGCAAACCTTACACGGGCCGGTCGCCGACTTATTGGTTTTTGTAGGACTAACCTCTTCAAGAGGCTAGAGTCTAGCGGACATAGTTTCATACTCTCCCTTAAAAGGCACATCCTGCGCAACCTTGTGGTACTTTACGCATTAGAAAAAGGTAGGGACATTCCGATTGGTTTACAAAACGTTGTCTTTATGGATACAGCGGTGTCTGATGAAGATACTGAGGTTTTAGATGAGGAACTTGAAAACCTGAAACCCGAAATAGAGACCACCCCACTTTTGTCATCGAGCTTAAGCTTGCTCAATAAGGAAGCAGAAAAAGTCTATGAGTTATACTCCTCTCCTTCTTACCGTTTGCGCTTTCAATGGCTAGGAAGTAGGTTCTTTACAACCACTTTAAAAGATCATCTAAGGGAAGACATAGAGGCTTTGATCAACATATTACAAGAGGTTGGCGACTGGCGACCGGAATCAGACGAAAAGCTTAAAAAACTTTATGATCTTATAACGTCTTCCCATCCTGAAGAAAAGCTTCTTGTCTTCACTCAGTTTGCAGATACTGCCCGATACTTAGGAGAAGAACTTAAGAAGAGAAATATCCAAGACTTTGATATTGTGACTTCTGGAAATGCAGATCCGGTCGGATTAGCCCGGCGTTTCAGTCCTCAGACAAATGGTGGACTACGTCCGGGTGAAACAGAGCTACGGATCCTCATTGCTACAGACGTTCTCGCCGAAGGACAAAATCTCCAAGATTGCCACATTGTTGTAAACTACGATCTTCCCTGGGCTATTATCCGCCTAATTCAGCGGGCAGGGCGTGTAGACCGCATTGGACAGAGGCACGATACGATCCTTGTTTATTCTTTTTTGCCTGCAGAAGGGGTTGAACGCGTAATCCGTCTCCGTAAGCGGCTTTTTGAGCGCCTAAAGATGAACCAAGAAGTAATAGGAACTGACGAATCTTTCTTCGGAGAGGAAGCGGCAGCTCGATTGCGTGATCTCTATACGGAAAAAGCCGGGGTCTTAGATGACGACGAAGGCGATGAGGATATAGACCTCTCAAGTCTGGCGTTGCAGGTATGGACAAGTGCTCTGGAAGCAGACCGTAAAGCAGCGCTTTCTTTGCCTCAGCTTGTTTCTACAACAGCCCCTGTTGAGGGTGAGCGATTTCCAGGTATGATCGCATATCTTAGCTTTCCTGACGGCACAGACGCTTTGGTGCAGGTGGATGAAAATGGAGAGCTTATCTCGCAGTCCCTTTCGGCCATCTTTCAAGCAGCAGCTTGCGCTCCTGATACTCTCTCTCTACCTCGCGCAGAAAATCACTACGATCTTATCCGCCGGTGTGTGGAACTCGCTCTCCAGGAACGACAAATGCTTGGCGGGCAACTTGGCTCTCTTTGGTCAATATCAGCCGAAAAGTTTATGAGCGGTTGAGTGCCTTTTGTCAGCGTTTGACAAGTACAACATCCATTGATTCCGCCTTGCTTACCCAGTTAGACCAGGCAATCGATCTTATCTTTCGTTATCCTTTAAAACAATCGGCCCGTGAGGCTCTGGGACGCCAGATCCGGCTGGGAATCACAGACGATGAGTTGGCTCAAATGGTCATCCAGCGCGCCCGCGAAGAACGACTCTGTGAAATAAGTGAAAAAGAACCGATACCCGAAGAACCGCAGGTTATCTGTGCCTTGGGACTGAGAAGAATGGAGACCTAGCAGATGTCGGAATTACTAAAAAGAATAGAGGAAAGCCTTCTGGAGGCACTCAAGAACAATGAGCCTCTTTTTACACTTCGTAGTCTTTTTACGGAGGTTTTATTCTGGGACGAATTACGGGCCAGCCCATTCAACATTCGGATCGGCCCTCCTTTAAACACTGATCTTACTTTCTACTCACTTGCTCAGGCCGGTGGGTTAGCAGTTTTTCTCGTAGAATGGGTGGAAAAAGGTTTACCGGGCATTACTGCTCGTAGGGCCGTTCACAGGATACTTTCTAACACTTATGCTGAACACCTTCTTTGTTATTTGTCCTCTGAGCGAGATGAACTCGCTTTTGTCTGGGCCAAGCGCCGTCCTCAGGGAAAGACTGAGATGCGAACTCTCCGCTATGAGGTAGATTCACCGGCACGAACGACAGTAGAACGTCTCGCCCACCTTTACATCCCGTTAGAAGACAGGATGAAACATTTGACTGGGCATCTGCCGATCACCTTTGTGGTTGAGAAACTTGACGACGCCTTTAGCGTCGAGGCCGTAACGGCGAAGTTCTTCGAAGACTATCGAATAGTTTTTAACCATCTCCAGAGGTTTCCTTATGAAAGATTCGGGGATAAAAAGTGGGCCCACGATTACTCTTTACAGCTTCTCAACCGTTTAATGTTCCTTTATTTCATTCAGCGCAAAAAATGGCTTGGAGGAAATCCCCGTTTCATAGCTGAGTTTTGGCAAACCTACAAAGATTCCAATCAGCTCACTGACAGCTTCTTCGATCGCTGGCTTTCGGTAATGTTTTTTGAAGCATTCAACAATAGATTTCACGGTGGGTACACATACTTTCCAGAAAAGATACGCTTTGCACTTCAGATGGCGCCCTACCTTAATGGTGGTCTTTTTACGCGAAACTGGCTGGATAATAAATTTAGAGTCACAATACCTGATGAGTTTTTCGAATTACTCTTTGAC
>JAOADT010000018.1 GCA_026417175.1 Deltaproteobacteria bacterium
ATTTCCTCCTCAGATTTTGGTTTCCTAATTTTTAAAGATAAAGGGATGGGATGTCAAGGGAATAATTTCACAAGACAAATGTTTTTCTTATAAGGCACAATATGTTAAAAATTTTTATAATATGCTCGTCGGAAAGGGAAGATCCGAAATTTACGGTAAGGTACTTAATTGGTTCCAAGACAAAAAAAGAGGTACTATTCTCGATATTCCAGCTGGCACTGGATACTTAGCCAGAGAACTCAAAAACTTGGGATATAAATTGGTCTGCGGAGAAATAAACCCCGAAATCTTCCAACCGAAAGAAATTGAATGTATCCCTATGGATATGACTAAACTTATTCCATTTCCCGACAATTATTTTGATTACGTATGCTGTATAGAAGGCATTGAACACACAACAGATCCTTATAAAGCTGTTTCTGAGATTTCAAGGGTTTTAAAAGCTGGGGGCTTCGCTATATTTACTGTCCCAAATTACTCAAACATTGAAAAAAGGTTGAAATATCTTTTCACAGGATATTTGACAAAGCCGAAAGTTGCCACTGATTTTTACAAGGCTGGAAATCTCTACGATTTTCATAATTCTCCTCTTACTATAACCCTTCTCGACTTCATTTTTCAGATTAATAACCTGAAGATAGTATCTCTTTTCAAGGATAAAACCAAAAAAAAGCAGTTGGTCTTTTATCCACTAGTCCTTCTTTTAGATCTTATCAATTTTTTTACCTCCGAGAAAAAAAGAAAACTCAGACGTACTGATCTAACTCTAAATCGGGAAGTGGTACTGGGCGGAAATACACTTATTATCATAACCCAGAAACTTTCGTAAATAGACTGTCTTTTTTAAGTTTGTTGAGACGAAAAACAATCTTCTGTGACCCGTATGAAACTTTTTGACCGATAAATCCCTTCACTAGAACCAGAGTACTTATTCCTCAAAAATACATAAAGCAATTATTAAAAATCCATTTTAAAAAAGGTCGAATGCGAGTTCAAAACCGTAATGCCGACAAATCATATACATTAAGTGAACAAGATTTTTTAAAGAGCCGTTTACACTTTTTTCATACGTAAGGTTTTTGTACACAAGATTTAAAATTCTTCCGAGAAAGCACCATTATATTCATCCATTACTTAGTAAGAACATCACTCCAAACTTAGATATCATAACCCTCAACTGGTACAGTAACTTTAGCAAACATAGCGTTCAACTTATTTACATATTTTTTATCCCTTTAAACGCAGAAAAACACCGTAAGGAAAAGTGCCCCTTTTTTATAATCTAAAACACAAAGTCTTATATAAAAATGTTAAGCTATTCCCATCGATACTTCACCAAAGGCGCATCTGGATCTAGAGACCATTCCTGAATAGAACCATCGTAAATTTTTACGTTTTTGTAACCAAGAGCCTCCCTCAGAACAAATGCCATCGTACTCGCATAGCCACCCACTCCACAGTAAACTATTATCTCTTGCGTATCTTCTGGATCACCTATGAGGGTTTTAGCTATTTCCTTTAACTCTTTGAGGTCCCGATATGCAGTATAGTCCGCCGTCGCATTCCATAGCCAAGGGGTAGGAAAACTTTTTGCCGTTGGTATATGGCCTGGCTTAGGTCCCCATGGTTCTATTTTTACCCCAAAATAGGCTTCGGCATCTCTTGCGTCTACTATAAGTGTCTTTCCAATTTTTTCCTTCACGTATTCCTTAGTTACAAACATGTCTTTCTTGGACGACACCTGATAATCCGAAGCAATAGGTTTTTCAACCTTTTTCGAAATTGCCTTTCCTTCCCACATCCATTTATCAAAGCCTCCGTCGAGAATAGCTACATTCTCGATACCAGCATAAATAAGAGTTACTGCTACTCTGGTGGCATCAGCCATAGCATACTGGGCCATCGGGCCTAAAGTTCTTCCCACAATAATAACCCACGAATCGCTTTTGATTCCTGCACTGCTTATAGTTTTGGAAAGCTCTGAATCTGATGGTACCTCAAAAAGTACTTCACCCCTGGTGGCAGTCCATGCAGATGAGGGGAAGGATATAGGTACATTTATCGCTCCTGGAATATGTCCTTTCTTGTATTCTTCTGGACTTCTAACATCAAGAACCACAATCCTCGGGTTAAAAATGTTTATACCTAGCCATTCAGGTGACACAAAAGCTTCAATTTCTCTCTTAGCGTAAGCATCAACCGTGATTAAGAGTAAGAAAACAATGGTTATTAGAGAAACTGTGACTTCAAAAATTTCTTTAAGTCCTTTCATAATTCACCCCCCAATTGGTTTGTTTACATACCTAGATAGGCTTTTTTTATTAGTTCGGTCTGTAAAAGTTCTGTACTATTTCCTTCCAAAACTATTCTCCCATTTTCTAAAACATAACCTCTATCCGCAACTTGCAGAGCTATGTGAACGTTTTGTTCAACCAAAAGCACAGATATACCCTCATTTGGTAAGGATCGTATTACGCGCATAACTTCGCTTACGACCACAGGCGCTAAACCGTATGAGGGCTCGTCAAAAAGACAAATTCTTGGTTTCGACATAAGTCCACGTGCAATAGCAACCATCTGCCTTTCACCACCACTTAGAGTTTTTGCAAGCTGAGTCTCTCTCAAATGAGGGAAAATTCTCAGGACGTTTCTTATTTCGTGATTTTTTTTCTTCCACGCCCTTATTGGGAAGGCCCCCAATTCAAGATTTTCTTTTACACTCATTTCTGCAAAGAGCCTGCCACCTTCAGGTATATGAGCTATACCCATTTCCACAATCTTGTGAGGAGGGTAACCATCAATTCTTTTCCCATCAAGCTCTATACTTCCTGAAGAGACCCTTATTACACCGGAAATCGCTTTAAGTAATGTTGTTTTACCTGCCCCATTAGCTCCTATTAGCGCAACTATTTCATTTTCTCCTATGCGGAGACACACGTCCCAGAGTGCTCTGATTTTCCCATAAAAAACACTCACATTATCAATTTTGAGCATACTTCTCCCCCAAATATACCTCAATCACTTTGGGGTTAGAACAAACCTCCTCCGGGGTTCCTTCTGCGATCTTTTCCCCATAATGGAGAACCATAACCCTATCGCACAAGTTCATGATCGCGCGGAGCACATGTTCAACAATGAATACAGTACACCCTCTATCTCTTATGGCTTTTACCAACCTCATAGCATCCAATGTTTCAGTAGGATTAAGCCCGGCCATCATCTCATCCAGAAGGATAAGCTTCGGTTGTGTGGCCAAAGCCCTCGCTACTTCCAATCTTTTCTGATTGACAAGAGAAAGATCCCTTGCCAACATGTTTTTTACTTCAATTAGTCCACAAAACCTTAATAGGTCTGTGGCTAATCTTTGAGCCTCATTAGTAGGTATTCTTTCTCTTGCAAATGTGGCCGCAAGGGCAATGTTTTCCACAACCGTCATATTTGGGAACACTTTCACATCTTGAAAAGTTCTCGATATTCCCATCTTGCATATTTTGTGGGGCCTAAGTCCGCTAATCTTCGCGTCTCCAAAAAAAATCCGCCCTTTGTCCGGTTTCAGAGCCCCGGAGATCAGATTGAAAAGTGTGGTTTTTCCCGCCCCATTTGGACCTATCAAGCCTAATATTTCGCCTTCCTTCACAATAAAACTAAGTTTATGTATCGCTAAGAGCCCACCAAAAGATTTCGTAAGGTTTTCCACTTTAAGTAATTCCATCTTTCCTCAGTTTATTTTTGTTTTCAACCTTCTATCAATAATTCCCACAATGCCCTCTGGCAAAAATGTTATGACAAACACCATCAATAACCCGAAAAACAACATGTAGTAGTATGGAATTCTAGTCGTCAAGATCTCCTGCAGGTAAGTAAAAACTATAGCTCCTAAAATTGGCCCATACAGCTTCCTTGCTCCTCCTAGTATGGCCATAAATATAGGAATGAAAGAATACAAGGGGTTGAACGCTATTTTGGGATCTACATACGTCCATCTCGTTGCCATAACTACACCGCATGCTCCAACAAAACTAGAGCTTACACAGTATGTTAAAATTTTTAATTTTGCTGTATCTATCCCAATGTGCTCTGAGGCCATTTCATTTTCACCGATACTTTTTAGTGCCATCCCATAACGAGAGTTGTTTAGATATTGCGTGAAAACAATGGTCACAAAAGCTAAGGCCAACATCATATAGTAGACAGTTTGATTGGAAAGCGTTAAAACCACGCGTCCAGTGGTGCCAGTAATGTTCGTCTCATACCACAAAAGAAAATGCAACAGCAGTTCCACAAATCCGAAGGTAAACATGGCAAAATATATCCCTTTAAGCCTCAATGAGACTATGCCAATAATAAGTGCGAGAAAAAAGCTAATCAGAGCACCTACTAAAACTGTCAGCAAAAGAGGTACCTTAAATGATATGACGGCGGCCGTATATATACCTGCCCCAAAGAATGCGGATGTAGCTAAAGAGATATATCCCGTAGGACCACAAAACATTACCCATGTCACAGTGAGTACCACATACATGAAAATGTTGCTTAAGAGTACAAGACTATAGGGTGATCCAAAAAAAGGTAAAAGGACAAGAAAGAAAAGAGTAACACCTATTAAAGCCAAACTTATCAATTTAAAGTTCATCAGCTTCCTCTGCCCATTAGGCCTGTGGGTCTTACTAGCAATAAAATCATAAAAAGCATATAGTAAGCTACAAGGGTTAATCCAGGTTCTAAATAACTAACTATACTTCCGACGATCCCTAGTATTAGACCCCCTAGCATACTACCTGTTATACTTCCCAAACCACCGAGCACTATTACTATGAGAGCTATTACTGTATATTCCATTCCCATGGTTGTATGGATGCTGTACATCATGCTGATAAGAGCCCCAGCAGTACCAGCCAGAAGGGCCCCGAATGCAAAACAGAGACTCAATACAAATTTTATGTTAATTCCCATCAGATTGGCAGCAAAGATATCCTGGGACGCAGCTCTTATGGCCTTTCCATATCGAGTTTTTGTGAGAAACAGATAAAATATCCCGGCTATACCAAGTGAGTAAGCAAGTGTTATCAGACGGTTAGCCCCAAATAACGCTCCAAGTATGTTCACTGGAGAAGCCATGTAGCTAAAACCTTTTAGTTCAGCCCCCCATATGACTATTGCAATGTTTTGAATCACAAATTGGAGTCCAAAGCATGCCATCAATGAATTAGCTTCAAAAGCAGCTACTGAAGGAGAGATATTTCTCAACCTTGAAAACAGACTCCTATCTAAAAGAAAACCAAAAAAGAAAAAAACAAAGGCGATAAGAATTAGTGATATAAGAGGACTGATTCCATAAATTGTAAATAGATACCAGGTAATAAGGGCTCCAACCATCAAAAATTCACCGTGGGCGATATTCAAGACTCTTCCTACACCATACTGAATGCTTAATCCAGCAGCAACAAGGGCGTAAATACCCCCCATAAGCAACCCACCGATGAATATGTTTAAAAAAGTAACCATATTTTCCCTTTTCTAAACCTTGCTTATAAAAGGGGAAGGACACTTTGGCCCTATTGGTTAAGTAGGCCCCTTCCCCGACTCATTACTTTTTCTTTGGCCAAGAAGGTTTAGGATAAAGTGGCTTGGCGGTTCTTTTTGGTCCCACATCTACTACTTCAAAAACACCTTTTTGCCATTGCCCAATTTCTCCTGGATGACACTCTTTGGCTAGGAACCTTCTTTTATCATAATAGTAAGTTCCTAAAGCCGTCTGAAATTTAGCTGTAGCTAAAACGTCACGCACCGCTTTTTGATTTAGGGTACCCGCCTTTTCTATAGCCTGCTGAAAATGTTGCAATGATGACCAATAATACAGTGCACCCCAGTAATCTGGTTCAGCCTTAAAGTACTCTTTGTGTAAACGCACAAGCTCAGCAGCACCTTTAGACGTTTTTGCATTCCAAGCACCTCCACCCATTACTCCTTCTACTACGCTAGCTCCAAACGTATCTCTGTATATCACTGGATCGTAAGGTCCAACACTCATCCACATGGCGTTGAAGTTTATCCCTGTAGCAATAGCTTGTTCCGTGATGGCTATAGTTTCATGCGGATAACAGGCAACAACAAAAGCATCAACACCCAATCCTTTCGCTTCTTTTAGTAAGGGTGTGAAGTCTTTTGTAGCATCAGGAGGGAATGATTTCATCATTTTAACTTCTATTCCAGCTTCCTTAAAATGTGGAGCAATCGCGCTTCCATATTCGATACCGTGTAGATCGCCCCTGTGTAGAACGGCTGCAGTTTTTACTCCTATCTCCTTGTATATTTGAGCAAGTGCCGGACCCTGGGTTTCTGAAAAGTTTAAAACTTGGAAAAAATAAGGAAGATCCAACTCTTTCAACTTGGCAGCCCCCCCTGGACCGCCGATAAGAATGTATCCATACTTGTTGCATATTGTGGCTGCCGCGTAAAGCCATGCCGTACCCCAGGGAGGAAGCACAAAATCTACCTTATCTTCAAGGATCAACTTTTCAAGAAGCTTTGTGGTTTTTCCAATGTCACTTTCGTTATCATATATCTTGTGCTCCACAGGCAACTTTTTCCCAAACTCTTTTACGTATATTCCACCAGCTTTGTTTACCTCTTTTACCCACATCTCATAGATTGTGCCGCCTGAAATTTTGGCTGCTGCTGCTACCGGTCCCGAAAGTGGCCAAGCCTGTCCAATAACTATTTTATCCTTCCCAAAAACACAAATGGGTACAAACAAAATAACAACTAGAAGAAAACACCAGACAACTTTAAAAAACTTAAATTGTGCTCCAATCTTCATAATGACCCCTCCTTTTCAAAGTTATCCCCCGATTAGTGGGGTTATAAAAATAAAATTTTCACCATCTGTAATTTCCAAATCTGCGTCTTTTTCGTATTGTAATGCACGATTTCTAAATAAGAGAACAACTTTCTTGCTCATTAAAAACTCTCCTATGTTAGTACTTAGCCTCTCGGAAAGCAAATTCACAACATCGCATACCCTGCTTCCACAAGGAACATCAATTTCGAAGGTTTTTCCATCTGGTGGCACAAAGTCTTTAAATTGCAAGGCCAAAAGTGATACTTTAGCTTTCATAATTAGTTCAAATAAACTGATCTATCCCCAATTCTTCAATCTTTTCTTTTAGAGGATAACCGTTGTCTCCGATTTTACGGATCTTATAGTAAAGCTGTAGTGTTTTTTCAAGGTTTGGAGAAAATCCCCCAGTCCCACCTCTTTTCAAAGGGGTTGTTACGACTTTTGGAAGCCTTTCTTGATCTTTAGTCATACCTAATTTGAGATTAAGCAATCGTTTAAGTATATAACTCCTTTCACCATAGAGGGATATATCAGCTGGTTTGGTCTCTATTCCAGTGACAACGGTGTGAAATCCGCAATAGTCATTTATATCAAAAATACCCAACATGCATATAAGCGCGGCGTTCCACATTTCTTTCACATTTTGATGAACCACCATCATCTTTACTTTTTGTTCGCTTTCTTCAAACCTGTCAGAAGGAGTTATTCCGAGCTCTGGTATAGGAGCCGCAGCAATGTCTACAGTAAAATAATCTGATCTCATATGACATGCCCCTCTAACGCTTGTGGCGTACGATATAGCTTGCATACTGAATGCTCGGGGATCATGCATTGGAACCTCCAAACCCTTTACATTTGCTGCTTCGTCAGAAGGGATACCAAGTTTCATGGCGGCTCTCATGGTACCTTCGGCAAACAGGTCACCAATTTCTTCTCTCAAAGCAATTTTTTCGAGAAGAGAAACACATGCCTTCCCATCTCCCCATTGTATCTTGTCCTTTAAAATACCCTTTTCTGACAGATACATCGCAAAAGCCACTGTAACCCCTGCTGATATAGTATCAAGGCCCATCTCGTTACAGACTTGAGTGGCGTCAAGCAACGCATCAAGATCAAAAATCATACATGTTGATCCTAACGCTCCAACAGATTCATATTCCATTTTGACCCCTCTCACCCTATGTCCACAAATTACTGGGCACAAAGCACAGCCTTCGTTTTTAACGTCGTATTTTTCAAGCATGCTTTCACCGGATATTTTAAAAGCTGGAAAAACACCCTCCTGGAAATACTTTGCTGGTGTATCACCTATCTCGTAACCTTGAGTTGTGTACATAAGCGTTCCATAAGTATGCCAGAGTTCCCTACCAGGATTAGCTGATATCTTTTCAAGGGTTGCTGAATAAAGCTCTTTCAATCTCCTTTGGTCTGCCACTTCGGGCAGCCCCTTATCCCCTGAGATAGCAACACCTTTCAAATTTTTGGCACCCATTACTGCACCCATTCCCGTCCTTCCGGCGGCTCGATGTCCTTCATCCATAATGCTTGCGAACCGTACAAGTTTTTCGCCCGCCGGACCAATACATATAACTCTTGTACCCTTCCCAATTTCGTTCTTAATGGAAAAAGTGGTCTCGGTTGTACTTTTCCCCCAGAGATGGGTTGCATCCTTTATCTCTATAGTCCCGTTCTTTAAGGAAAGGTACACCGGTTTTGGTGCCTTTCCAGTGATTATGAGAGCATCAATCCCAAACCTCTTAAGCTCTACACCAAAAAAACCTCCCATCGTGGTCTCACCCCATAGCTCTGTAAGGGGGGACTTACCTGCAACTACATGACGGCCAGAAAAAGGAGAAAATCCAGTTAAAGGACCAGTGCAAAAGATTATGGGTGCGTTGGATGAGAACGGGTCCAGATCTTTATCAAGTCTACTATAAAGAAGAATAGCAGCTAGGCTGGCACCGCCAGTAAAATGCTTTAGATACTCATCAGTTATTTCCCTGAATGTTGTATTACCATTCGTTAAATCAATTTCAAGCAATTTTCCGTGGTATCCCTTCATAACTACAACCTCCCGTAGTACATATTTTCTATTAACTCACGCATTTCTTCGAACGTGGGTTGTCTGGGAGCCATAGGACCAGTCGGATCCATAACCGCGTATCTAGTAAACACATCCAAATTCCTTTGAAAGGAATTTTCTTCAACCCCTAACTCTTTTAGAGTGGTGGGTGCTCCAACTCTTCTTAAAAAGTTTTTGAAGTAAGCCACTAGTTGTTGAAGAATTTCTCCCGTATTATTTTTTAACCCCAGTTCCTCTGCAAGTAACATATACTTGTCGTCGACCTCTGAGTAAAATTTTATGACATAAGGGATAGTTACCCCACACGCCATTCCATGATGCACCCCAAATATGGTCCCAATATTGTGTGCCAACGCATGCGTTGTTCCTATGCCTCCGTTCGAAAATGCTGCTCCTGCTATAAGCGCCGCAACCTGGGTCCTTAGTCTGAGCTGCAGATTACTGGGTCTTTCAAGCACAAGGGGGAGATAATTAATGACCATCTTAGTTGCCTTAATCGCTAGCGCATCAGAAATAGGATTACTAGATCTGCAAAGGAAACAATCGACAGCGTGGGAAAGCGCATCCAATGCAGTCCCGATGGTAAGATCTCTCGGCATCCTTACTATAAACCTGGGATCAAGCAGGGCAAAATCAGGATAAAGTTCAGGGTGAACAACCCCTTGCTTTCTCGGTGGACTTACCGTCTCGTCATGCACTACAGCTACGTTTGTTGCTTCAGAACCCGTGCCGGCTGTGGTCGGTATACAGGCTAATAAAGCCTTTTTTCTAAGTCCTAATGGTTTGAGAGGATCTATTGCGGTAAGATTAGCGTCCGGCACCTCGTAAAGAATCCATGCTACTTTTGCAGTATCCATAACGCTTCCGCCACCCACTGCAACAATAAGATCAGGATTCATCGCTCCTATCTTTTTTGCAATTCTTTCAGGAACGTGCAAAGGCACTTCTGGCTCCACATCATCTGCTATCTCGGTTTCAATCCCAACTCCCTTTAATGCCTTTTCAACAATTCTTGCAAGCTCCTTAACTCCCTTGTCAGTAATAATAAAAGCCTTTTTCCTACCCATTTGGGACATTGCGCCCACAAAAATCTGCAATCCAGCAAGGGCATAGAATACCTTTGGAAAAGAAAACACATTGACTAGAAGTTTCGTCTCTGGAGCGTTGAATGTAGTGACCACAGTGCGCAAAACAGGTTCATCCATCGGCCACACTATCCGTTTGTTTTGTTCCATGATCCCCCCCGTTTTCTGTGGAATAATTGGATTTTTTTGACGTAAATTTTTTTCATACAACGCTATTTTCACCGTGTCAAGTTTTTTTCTTTAAGTAAGGATCGCACCAAAAAAGTACAAGGATCTTTGACGAGTGTAAAACTCTGATCGTTCAATTGCCATCATCAATCTGGATGGGTTTACACTTACCTTTTTTTCATCCCATTTATATTCGGGCTTTAAAACCTACCTTAGAGACATTCAATCTCTCTTCATAAGAGAGGGGTGAACATTGATCAGGTTACACTTACATTATCCTAGACATGCCTTATGAAAGACCGTCTTCCTGCACCTTTAGTTACTTTTATAAGGAAAATCAGTGAATATTTTTGGGATTTTGAGCTTCAGATTTTTTAGATGTCGGACAGAACTTCTTTTGGCTATAATGTTGGAACCTGAAAATTATGAGAAGAAAAGATGCTTAAGAAACAGGTTATTTCAGAAGAAAATTGGCACAAATAGATCATTTGCCTAAAAAGAAGATTTCTAGCTCTTGTTTTAAGAATTGACAAGAGAAAAGATTGTCAGTTATTATAAAGGCCTATGATAGAAAGGTATACTTTGGAAAGGATGCATAAGGTATGGACAGATGAGAACAGATTTAAAAAGTGGCTTGAAGTGGAAATTCTCATCTGTGAGGCCTATGCGAAGCTTTCAATAATTCCTGAGGACGCTGTAACGAGAATAAAAGAAAGGGCCAGAATAGACGTAAATAGGATTAAAGAGATTGAGAAACGTACAAAGCACGATGTGGTAGCGTTTGTCGAATCTGTCTCGGAATTCATAGGTCCTGACTCGAAATATTTCCACATGGGTGTCACCTCCTCCGACATATTAGATACGTCTTTCTCCTGTCTCCTTAAAGATGCTTGCGATATCATAATAAATGACGTGGAAAGCTTAATGAGCGTATTGAAAGAAAAAGCTTACGAGTACAAAGATACAAAAATGATGGGAAGAACCCACGGGGTTCACGCTGAACCGATAACCTTTGGACTGAAATTAGCAAATTTTTACGACGAGATGAGAAGAAATTTGGAAAGGTTGAGAAAGGCAAAAGAATATTTGAGTTACGGGAAGATTTCTGGAGCGGTCGGTACATATGCACATGTTCCTCCTTTTGTGGAAGAGTATGTACTTAAAAGCTTGGGACTTAAAGTTGCTCCCATCTCATCTCAGATCATTTCTAGAGACTATTATGCTGATTTTTTTACAACATTAGCCATACTAGCTTCTACAGTAGAAAGAATGGCAGTTGAGGTTCGTCATCTTCAGAGAACGGAGGTAAACGAGGCGGAGGAGTTCTTCGAAAAAGGACAGACGGGCTCTTCTGCAATGCCTCATAAAAGAAACCCAATTGCTTCAGAAAATCTTTCGGGATTAGCAAGGCTTCTAAGATCATACGCAATAGCAGCCTTGGAAAATATTCCTCTCTGGCACGAAAGAGACATAAGCCACTCATCGGTTGAAAGAGTTATTGCACCAGACGCTACCATACTTATAGATTACATGTTGGAGAGGGCTAAAAACTTATACAATAAATTGGTTGTTTACCCTGAAAACATGAGATCCAATATAGAAAAGACAAAAGGGCTTTATCATTCAGAAGGAGTTCTTGTGGCTTTAATGAAAAAGGGAGTGGATAGGACTACGGCTTACGCTATAACACAGAGGGTTGCTATGAAATGTTACGAAAACAATCTCGACTTCAGGGAAGAGATAAAGAAAGATGAAGACATAAGAAAACACCTCGGTGTAGAGGAAATAGACAAACTTGTAGATGACACCAAGTACTTTAAGTACGTTGATATGATTTTTAATAGAGTTTTTAGATAAGTTTTTGATACAAGAATGCCTGCAAATCTTCCCCCTCAATACTACGAGGAAGAGAAGAAGTTAAAAGAAGCAAGGACACCTGATGAAAAAATAAGAATCATAGAGAGAATGTTAGCCATTATCCCCCATCATAAAGGCACAGACAAACTAATTGGATCTCTTAGGGCAAAGATCGCAAAACTTAAAGAGGAAAGGGATAAAAGACCTCAGACGAGAAAGGGAATAGATGCCCTATATAACATCAAAAAAGAGGGTGCGGCCCAGATATTATTCATCGGTTTCCCTAACTCTGGAAAATCTTCAATAGTTGGTGCACTTTCAGAGGAATACATAGAGGTAGCAGATTATCCGTACACAACTAAAATACTTCAACCTAGAATGATGCGATATGAAGACATATGGATTCAGCTTGTTGATACACCGGCTTTAGGTGATGATAATACAAACATGTGGTTTGGGAATATGGTTAGGAAGGCAGATCTTATATGTATCGTTCTATCGATATCCGAGGATGTCTGGACTGAGTATGAGCTTATAAAAGAAGAATTAAACCCACACTTAGAAGAAACGAAGAAACCTTACATCGTTGTAGTTAACAAAATGGACCTTACGGATCATGCCCACAAGTACGAAGAGCTTGAAGAAAAATTGAGAAACGAAAAAACTTTATGCATACCCGTTTCCGCTACCCATCTCATGAACCTTCACGAATTAAAAGAAAAGATATTCCTTATGTCTGGTATTATAAGGATTTACTCGAAGCTGCCTGGCAAAAAACCTGACCTAGACGCACCTTTCACTATGAAAAAGGGAAGCACAGTTCTTGACTTTGCTGAAGGTATACACAAGGATTTTGTAAAGAAATTAAGGTATGCCAGACTCTGGAGAAAAGAGACACTAAATGGCATGATGGTGAGTAAGGATTTTATCTTAGAGGATAGAGACATAGTTGAACTCCACGTATAGTGCCTGTAAGGAAAGTCTCATAAAAGAAGTTCTCGAAGAAACGTTACTGAAAATGAGAAAGCAAATCAGAGAAAGGGTTCAAAATGACCCAATCTTTTTTCCAAAACTTTACAGAAATAAAAATGATATTGAGATTGCCGGGTTCATTTCAGCCCAGTTTGCTTACGGAAATATAAGACAGATTAAACGTTTTCTATCAGTTCTATTTTGTGAAATGGGCGACAGCCCTTATGAATTTATAAGAGAGTGGAATGGAAGGGGGCTTTCTCGGCTGTATTACAGATTTCAAAAAGAGGAAGAAATAAAGGGACTTTTTCACGTATTAAAAGAAATTCTAGTTCGTCACGGGAGTTTAGGAACGCTTTTTTCTAATCTCTATAATGGCGATATTAGAAAAGCTATTTTTTCCATAAGAGACCATTTGAACATTAATCAGAGACATCTCATTTTTTTCTTCCCCTTTGAGTCTTCCTCCAACCCTTTGAAAAGATGGAATCTATTCTTAAGATGGATGACGAGGAAAGATGACATAGATTTTGGAATTTGGGAATTTATAAAACCGAGTGAACTTATCGTGCCACTTGATACTCATATATTCAGGATAAGTGGGTGTTTAGGTTGGACATTCCGTAAAACAAGGGATAAAAAAGCTGCTCTTGAAATCACAGAAAAACTTAAAATCCTATCGCCAGAAGACCCTTTAAAATATGATTTCTTGCTTTGCCACTTTGTCGGTATAGATAATAAATGCTCAGGAATAAAAACAGAAATCTGTAAAGAAAAATGTATCCTATGGATAGCTTCAATATAGTAAGTCTTGGCTGTCCCAAAAATCTAGTTGATTCTGAATATATAGTGGAGGCATTACATCGGGATGGTTTTCATTTAGCGAAAGAGGGCAAATACATAATAGTTAATACGTGTGCTTTTATCGAGGACGCAATAAAGGAGTCCATAGAGACCATCTTAAAATTGGGGGAGGAGAAACAAAAATCAGACAAGATACTAGTAGTGACAGGTTGTCTCGTTGAGCGGTATAAAGAAAAACTTGCAGAGCTTTTACCAGAAGTAGACCTTTTTGTGGGTAGAGCTTATTACTCCAAAATGAATGAGATAATACGTAAAAAGGGAGTATTTGTTGGAAATGAGCCGTTCTACGAGACATTTCCCAGAAGAATTCTTACCACACAACCTGTTGCGTATCTTAAAATCCAGGAAGGATGTGACAACATGTGCACTTATTGTACAATTCCTAAAATAAGAGGTCCCTTAAATTGTAGAAGACCGGAAGATATTGTAAGAGAATTTAAATGGCTCATAGATTCTGGGTATAAAGAAATAAACATCATAGGCCAAGATATTACCGCTTACGGCAAGGGACTGAACCTCACACTGAAAGACCTCCTATCGTTGGTTTTGAATGTTGAGGGGGATTACTATTTGAGGTTGCTATATTTACATCCTAAAGGAATTTCCGATGATCTTCTAGATCTCATTGCCAAAGAAGAAAGAATCATAAAATACATTGATATGCCAATTCAACATTCAGAAGATAGGATTCTTTCCCTTATGGGTAGAGGGTATACGAAGCAACAATTAGAGAAGCTTTTGGAAAAAATCAGAACAAAGATACCCGAAGTAACATTAAGGACTACTGTAATGGTGGGTTTTCCTTCTGAAACAGAGGAGGAATTTGAAGCTCTTTTAGCTTTTATTGAAAGTTGGGGCTTTGATATGTTGGGCGCATTCATGTATTCTAGGGAAGAAGGGACTATCGCGTACAAAATGAAAGGACAATTGACCAAAAAAATAAAACGTGAAAGGCTAGATAGACTTATGACAAAACAAAGAGACATCTCTCGAAGAAGACTTGCTCGTCTCCTTGAAAAGAACACTAAAGTGATTGTAGAGGATTACGGTAATCCTTACATGATCGGGAGGATCCTCAATCAAGCGCCTGAAGTAGACGGGATAGCCTTTATTAAGGGGCAAGCCGGAAAAGGTAAAATAGTAGAATGTAAAATCATAAAGACACTGGATTATGACGTAGTAGTAGAAGTTTGAAAGAAGAGGTGGGAACCTATGGAACCGATTCACGAGATAATGGAAATAAGAAGAAAAAAAATGGAGGATTTGAAAAGTCTTGGTATAGAGCCATACCCGCAGATCAGAGATGAATTTCTAACTACTGAAGAAATAAGGAAGCTTTACGATGGGAAAGAAGAAGATGAATTACAGAAAACATCTCCCCGTGCAAGATGCGCGGGAAGAATAGTTTCTATGAGGGATTTTGGTAAAAGCGTTTTTTTTCACATTCTCGACCGTAAGGGGAAGTTACAAGTTTATGTGAGGAAGGATGTTATTCAATCACCTCCTTACGAAGCTTTTAAAAAGCTCGACATCGGAGATATAGTAGGCGTTGAAGGTACCATTTTTAAAACAAAAACAAAGGAGCTTACGCTTCTTGCAAACTCCGTAACTCTACTTTCCAAATCTCTCCGACCTTTACCTGAAAAATGGCACGGATTAAGGGACGTGGAAGAAAGGTACAGAAAAAGATATGTGGATCTTATAGTGAACGAGAAAGTAAGAAACGTTTTCACCAAGAGATCCCAAATAATCAACTTCATACGTTCATATTTAAACAGCAAGGACTTTATAGAAGTTGAGACTCCTATGATGCACACTATTCCAGGAGGTGCCGACGCGAAACCTTTCATAACCCATCATAATGCACTCGATATGGACCTTTATTTGCGAATAGCTCCGGAACTTTACCTTAAAAGGCTCGTAGTAGGAGGGCTTGAGAGGGTGTTTGAGATTAACAGAAACTTCAGAAATGAGGGCATCTCGGTAAAACATAATCCTGAATTCACCATGCTAGAATTTTACCAAGCTTATGCGAGTTACGAAGATCACATGGTTCTTCTGGAGGATCTCATTAGTAGAATACTCGAACAACTGACTGGAGAGTCAAAAATCCTTTATAAAGGAAACCTCATAGATTTCACACGCCCATGGAGAAGATATACCATGGAAGAGGCACTTTCTATATTTGGTGGTTTTAATTTGAGAGAAGTATCAGATATAAAAAATCTAAGAGAAAAGGCAATATTCTTAGGCATAGAAGAGGCAAAAAGCATGTCCAAAGGGAAACTCATAACAAAAATCTTTGAAATGCTCTGCGAGGATAAATTGATACATCCTACTTTTATAACTCATTACCCCGTTGATGTTTCACCTTTAGCGAAAAGGAGTAAAGAAAACCCAGAAATAGTTGAGAGATTTGAGCTTTATATAGGTGGAATGGAAATCGCGAACGGCTTCAACGAGCTTAACGACCCTTTTGATCAGAAACAGAGATTTATAGAACAAAGGGAAAATAAGAAAGAGGAATATCCGATAGATGAAGACTTTATTGTCGCATTAGAGTATGGGATGCCTCCTACTGCAGGATGTGGAGTGGGAATTGATAGACTCGTAATGATCCTTACTGATAGTCCCTCTATAAGGGAAGTCATTCTGTTTCCGCTACTTAGGCCATGAGAGTAGAAACTAAAATAGGACTTAGGTATTTAAAGTCAAAGAGAAAGGAAGCTTTTATAGCATTTACAACATGGATAGCTATAACGGGAATAGCAATAGGTGTTATGGCTTTGATTGTTGTTATAGCTGTAATGACAGGATTTCAAGAGGAGATCAAAAGTCGAATACTGGGTATCAATCCACACATTTTGATTTTAAGCCTTGAAGGAGAGATAAAAAACCCCACTCCAGTAATTGAATCCATCAAGAAGGAAAATGGGGTAACCCATGCCTTTCCTTTCATTCAGTTTCAGGCGCTCATCCAGGGCAAACGTCAGCAACAAGGAGTAATAGTAAAAGGGGTAGAACCTCAGAGTGTTGATTTTTTGAAACAAATAGTCAAGTCTGGGGATCTAAATGTCTTACAGGAAAAAGGTAAAGCTTTAATAGGAAAAGAGCTTTCCCGCCAGTTAAATTTGGCTCCAGGCGATGATTTCTATCTTTTTATTCCTTATGCGGGAGTGTCTCCCACCGGTCTCATTCCAGATGTTGTCTCTTTTAAGGTTGGGGGGGTGATCGAAACAGGTATTTTTGATGTTGATAGTGTTATGATTGTGGTATCCTTAAACGATATCCAAAGGCTCACGGGCTATGGGACAACTGGTATTGAAATTAGACTTAAGGATGCCTACCTGGCGAACAAAATGAAAGAAACATTAGTAAGAAAACTTGGTAATCCTTATATTGGGCGCACCTGGGTCGAAATGAATAAGAATTTATTTTCAGCTCTGAAGCTAGAAAAGATTGCCATGTTCATAATTTTGGCTCTAATAATTCTCGTTGCAAGCTTCAATATAATTAGTTCCCTTGTAATGACTGTGATGGAAAAAAGAAAGGATATCGCGATCTTAAAATCTTTTGGTGCAAAAAGGAAAACGATCATGAAGATATTCATCATTGAGGGCGTCACTATAGGTGTTGTGGGTGCTATATTTGGCTCTTTTTTTGGATACAGTCTCTGTGAGATTATAAAGAGATATAAAATAGTGAGTCTACCTCAAGATGTTTACTACATAACTAACCTACCCGTAAAAATTAGTCTGTGGGATGTTTTTCTTGTAGCATCAATAACTATGGTAATATGCATTTTATCGACACTTTATCCATCATATAAAGCTTCAAGAGTTAACCCAGTTGAGGCCTTAAGGTATGAATGAAATCATAATCGAAGCAAAGGGATTAAAAAAAATATTTCAAAAAGAAAACAATGTAATAGAAGTGCTTAGAGGGATAGATTTAAAGATAAAAGCGGGTGATTTTGTAACAATCATGGGACCTTCTGGAGCTGGGAAAAGCACGCTTTTACACATTTTGGGGACTCTAGATAAACCAACACAAGGGGAGATTATATTCGAAAATCGGAAAATAGAAAAGCTTACTGAGGAGGAACTAGCAACAATAAGAAATGAGAAGATAGGTTTCGTTTTTCAATTTTACCACCTTTTACAAGACTTCTCTATTCTTGAAAACGTGAGCATGCCCCTTCTCATAAGAGGAATGAAGAGAAAAGAAGCAGAATTAAAGGCCGAGAAACTTTTAGATCTTTTTGGACTTTCTCAAAGAAAAAATCACCGTCCACAAGAACTTTCAGGGGGTGAACAGCAGAGGGTTGCTATTGCCAGAGCTCTTGTATGTGAACCGAGGGTGATCTTTGCCGATGAACCAACAGGTAATCTGGACAGGAAAACAGGAACAACTATAATCGATCATTTCGTTTATATAAATGAGCATTTCCACACCACCATAGTGATAGTTACTCACGATCCTGAAATAGGCAGTTTAGGAAAAAAAAAGTTTAAGATGCTGGATGGCGAAATATTTCCTCTATAAGTTCATTACTTAATTGAAGAATCAGATTGACACGTATTTGAAGAACTTTTTTAAAATAGAGAGAGGGCCTGATTTTGAAATCGTCTCAACAAAAGACTTTTCCTTCACATTGTGCCAATTTTCATAGTGAACTATTTTTTCAAGCTCAAACCTAGGAGGCGGATCCGGATTCTCCTTAGGGTAGCCTATAGTGATAAGAGCGACAACTGCAACATTTTCAGGGATGTCAAGGAGTTGTTTTATTTTCATTTCATCAAAGGCACCTATCCAACAAGTTCCGAGTCCTAAACTCTGCGCCATAATCAGAATATTTGCACCTGCCAAAGTAGCATCATAAATTCCAAACCTTCCTTTGTTTTTTTCGTAGCACAGGACTATTATGCAAGGGGCGTTCTGTACATGTGCAGATTTTAAAAAAAAGAATTTGGCATATTTCCCAATTTCTTCCCTCATTTTTTTGTCACGTATGACTATAAAATGCCAAGGCTGAAGATTCGCCCCAGTTGGAGCCCACCTTGCCGCCTCAAGCACGATTTTAAGCTGATCGTCCTCTATCGATTTTTCCTCATACACTCGTATTGACCTTCTTGACTTTATCAAAGTGAGTATTTCCATACGTGAAAATTATACCTCAGTGAGTTTTGTTTTTGAAATTATATAGAGTTATCGTGCTTGGATAGACCCTTAAGAAAAATGGTATAAAAAGCTCCAAAAATTTTGAGTCGAGTTTATCCAGGGAAAGAGTCAAAATTGACAAAAAGTGAGGCCATACATGTCATTTTGAATTCGTCTAAACAGACTGTTTGTGGCAGATCTTTTCTAGTTCCAGAAAGAAACTTTTGAATCCCTCTGCATGTATGTTAAATGAGACCTCTTCTAATCTTCTTATAAGCGCGCTCCCTACGACAAATCCATCCGTATAATTCCAGAACTCTTGGATGATGGCTGGTTTAGATACTCCAAATCCTAGTACCACGGGTTGCTCAGTACAATGCCTTAAATGGATCAATCTTTCCCTTACTTCCAAAGGTAAACTCTCTCTTTCCCCAGTTACACCTGTTACAGAGACGAAATAAATAAAACCAGATGCATACTTTTCTATGCGTTTCACTCTCGCATTGTTTGTAAGCGGTGAAACAAGTGTTATAAAATTAAGTTCCTTTTTCTTTGCATATCTCCAAAATGGGTAAACCTCTTCTACAGGCAAATCAACACATAAAATTCCATTTACTCCAGAGTCTTTCGCCTCATCTACGAGTCTTTCGAATCCATAGGCGAAAAATGGATTCATATATCCCATTAGAATTACCGGTTTTTGTGAATTCTTTCTAAATCTTCTTACAATTTCTAAAATATCGGGGATTGTTGTTCCACTCCTAAGCGCCCGTTCCATAGCCCTCTGAATTACAGGTCCATCCGCCATCGGATCAGAAAAAGGAACACCAAGCTCTATAATGTCTGCGCCTTCCCTTGCAAAGAAATCTAATATCTCAAGAGTCTTCTCCTGGTCTGGATCCCCAGCAGTAATATATGGAATCAAGGCCTTTTTTTCATTTTTTCTGAGAGTCTCGAAAATCTCTTTTAATCCCATCTTCACTTATCCTTCGTAAAACAGTGGGTAAATCTTTGTCTCCTCGACCGGAGAGATTAAGAAGCACCACTTGATCCTCAAAATCTCTTTTATTTTTCATCAAAAAGGCAAGGGCATGGCTACTTTCAAGTGCAGGAAGGATTCCCTCTTCTCTCGAAAGAAAAAGATAGGCCTCTATTACCTTGTCGTCTTCGGCGTAGGTGTAATGGACTCTGCCAGATTCAAAAAGAAAACTATGTTCAGGTCCCACACTCGCGTAGTCGAGTCCCGGCGCAATAGAATAGGTATCCAATATCTGCCCCCATTCGTTCTGAAGCACATAACTCTTTGTGCCTTGAAATATACCTACTTTTCCTGTCTGGAACCTAGCTGCATGCCTTCCCGAGGCTATTCCTTCACCGCCCGCCTCAACCCCTATAAGTTTAACATTCTTCATTTTCAGAAAAGGAAAGAATATCCCTATGGCGTTACTTCCACCACCTACACAAGCGATCACAGCATCAGGCATTTTTCCTTCCTTTCTTAAAATCTGCTTTTTTGCTTCTCTTCCTATAATTGACACGAAGTACTTTACTAATTCGGGATAAGGGTATGGACCAAATACTGTTCCCAAAATGTAGTGCGTTGTCGTCACATTTGTAACCCAGTCCCTCAGGGCCTCATTTATAGCATCTTTCAGGGTTCTTGTTCCTTTTGTGACAGGTTGAACCTTAGCACCGAGAATCTCCATTCTCATGACGTTGGTTTTCTGCCTTTCTACGTCATCTGCCCCCATATAAATCACACATTGTAATGCTAGAAGAGAGGCGGCTGTTGCGACCGCTACTCCGTGCTGACCTGCTCCTGTCTCTGCGATTACCCTTATTTTATTCATTCTCCTTGCAAGTAAAGCCTGGCCTAATGCGTTCAGGATCTTATGGGCACCAGTATGACAGAGATCCTCCCTTTTTAGATAAAGCTTAAAGCCAAGTTTTTTTGAAGCATTTCTAGCATAGTAAAGTGGTGTTGGCCTGCCCACATACTCCTTAAAGTAATAGTCGAGTTCTTTTCTAAAAGAGATATCCCTTCTTGCGGTTCTCAAAGCATCTTCGAGTTCGTAAAGAGCCGGCATAAGGGTTTCAGGTACGAATCTCCCTCCGAATTTTCCGTAGTAACCTTTTTTACCCATAATGCTTTATCCTCTTAAACAGTTCTTCCATTTTTTTTATGTCTTTTTTGCCTGGCCTTTCTTCGATACCTGAACATATGTCTATTCCGTATGGCCTAAGCTGCAATGCTTCATCTATATTTTGGAGATTTATTCCTCCTGCGAGTATGAAATCCCTTTTTACCTTTTTGACTAGACTCCAATCGAATCTTATCCCTTCTCCTCCGTATGTTTCCGTATAACTGTCAAGCAGGGGGAAGTACTGAGTACCCTCAATGTCCAAAATATCCCTTTCATCTTTAACCCTTATGACCCTTATGACAATCCTTTTATCCAGCTTTAGATCTTTATATATCTGGGCCCGGTCTAAGCCTGTATCTTTCATGATAGAGAGGATCTCCTTTTCGTCTTCTTCTACAAAAACACCAACCGTTGTTATAAACGTGGGAATTCTCTCTATTATTTTTCTTGCCTCCTTAGGTTCAATGAACCTTTTACTTTTCTTGTAGAATACAAATCCAATCGCATCTGCACCAAGTTCACAAGCAGAAAGAGCATCTTCTAAGTTCGTTATGCCGCAAATCTTAACCTTCACCATATTTCAGCCGCCTTATCTCTCTTTCAGGATCATTTGATCCCATAAGTGCAGTACCCACAAGAAAACCTGAAACTCCGTAATCCATGAATTTTTCAATGTCCTCTCTTTTTTTTATTCCACTTTCGACAATCACTGGGACATGATTCGGAACTTCTTTCAAAAGGTGCAAAGCATTGTCCAGATCCACATTAAGGGAAGAGAGGTTTCTAGAGTTTATGCCTATTAAAAAATTTCCTTCAAATAAGCTCAATACTCGAAGAAGGGCATCCTTTGTGTAAACCTCCACAAGTACATCGATCCCATAGGTTTCACACATCCCTAAAAAACTTTTTAGATCTTCTGTTTTTAGTATTTCCGCGATAAGTAGAACACAGTCAGCACCGAAATATCTGCTTTCTAATATCTCATAAGTATCTACTATGAAGTCCTTTCTCAGTATAGGAAGAGAAGTAAGTTCCTTTGCGGCCTTTATATAAGCCAGATCCCCTTTAAAGTATTTTTCCTCTGTGACGATAGAGAGCGAATCTGCACCTCCCATTTCATAAGCTTTGATCTGTTCATCGAATTTCACATTCTCATTTATGATCCCCAATGTGGGAGACGCTTTTTTGTATTCCGCGATTATCTTTATATCAGTACAAAATCTTTTAGAAAAAGTTTGCAAAAAGGGCCTCTTTTTAAGTTCATAAATTCTTTCTTCCATCTCTCTTTCGTTTATGTGTTTCTTTCTTTTTGCCAGTGAGAGACGCTTTTCTTCGCAAATCTTCTCTAGAAACATTTCTTACTTTCCTCTATGTAAGTCTCTAAGACTTTTATGGCACATCCAGAATCTATAATTTCTTCTGCATACTTGATCCCTTCTTTTACGCTTTTTGTCTTCCCGATAAGGTAGAAACCGTATCCGCTATTTAAAAGCACTATATCCCTTTTGGGGCCTTTTTCTTCTCCGCTTAGAACTTTTTTCGCGATAATAGCGTTCTCTAAAGGTCCACCACCTTTTAGATCCTCTTTTTTTGCCTTTTTAAACCCAAAATCTTCTGGCGAAATTGTATATTTCTCCACATTGTTTCCCTTTATTTCGAAAATTGTGGTTTCTCCCGCTACGCTTATTTCATCTAGACCATCGGAACTGAAAAAGACGGCTGCTTTTTTCACTTTTGTCTTAGTGAGGACTTCCGCGTAAATTTTAGCCATATCTGGTTTTGCTACTCCGAGAAGCATATGTGTAGGAGATGCGGGATTTGCAAGAGGACCCACAATGTTGAATATAGTCCTTATGCCTATATCTTGTCTCACTTTTTGAGCATGCTTTAAAGCGGGATGGAAGAAGGGAGCAAACAGAAAGACAAATCCTGTAGTATCTATTAACCTTTCAACACTGATTCCATCTGGAGATATATTTGCACCCAAAAATTCAAGTAAATCCGCGCTTCCACAGAGGCTTGAGGCGGCACGGTTTCCGTGTTTTGCCACCTTGACACCCCCACCGGCCAACACAATAGCAGAAACGGTAGAGATGTTAAACGTTTTTCCCCCATCCCCTCCCGTGCCGACTATATCGATAAGAGGTTCATGGGAAATAAAGACCTTTTTTGCCTTCTCTTTTATTACGTTTAGAGCTCCTACTACCTCCTCTGGTTTTTCACCTTTCATTTTTAAAGCAGTTAAAAATGCGGCTATTTGAGATTCGGTGGCCCGGGCTTCAACGATCTCAGTTACAACTTGCATCATCTCTTCCAGGGAAAGATCCATTCCCTCTGCTACTTTGGATATTGCCTCCCTGATCATACTTTTACCCCCGCAATCTCCAGGAAGTTTGCTATGATTTTTCTTCCAGTTTCTGTTAAGATTGATTCTGGATGAAATTGAACGCCTTCTATACAGTAGTCTTTGTGCCTTATCCCCATTATTTCTCCATCTTCAGATCTAGCGGTAACCTCTAATATGGAATCTTCAAGAGATGTCTCATCTATTACTAGAGAATGGTATCTCACGGCAGAAAAGGGATTCTTCAGCCCTTTAAATATATTTTGTCCATTGTGAAATATGAGGGAAGTCTTTCCATGTAAAATTCTTTTTGCCCTTACTATTTTCGCTCCAAAGGCGTATCCAATAGCCTGATGACCTAAACATACTCCAAAGATGGGGATTTTACTACCGAATCTCTTTATGACATCAACTGTTAATCCTGCATCCTCCGGTCTCTTCGGACCTGGTGAGATGACTATAGCGGAAGGAGTGAGTCTTTCTATCTCATCCAGAGTGAATCTATCGTTTCTCAACACCACTATTTCTGGAACCAGTTCTCCAATGTACTGGAAGAGGTTGTATGTAAAGGAATCGTAGTTGTCTATAAGTAGAATCACGCCAGAATCTCCTTTAAGTCCCTTAGTGTCTCGGTTAAGGCTTTTGCCTTATTTACGGTCTCATAATACTCGTTTTCCGGGATTGAATCTGAAACGATGCCTGCTCCGGCCTGTATGTACAGCTCTTTCCCTCTCATGAGAAGGCTTCTTATAGTGATGCAAAAGTCCATGTCTCCGCTAAACAGAAAATAACCTGTTGCTCCCGCATAAAACTCTCTTTTTTCTTCTTCCAACTCTTCTATAATCTCCATAGCCCTTATTTTAGGAGCGCCAATTACTGTTCCAGCGGGAAAACATGAGGCAAACACATCAAAGGCATCTAAACTATCCCTCATTACTCCTTTGACTGACGAAACTATATGCATTACGTGTGAATATTTCTCCACCTCTAAAAACCGTTCTACACTCACGCTGCCGATTTTAGATACTCTACCCACATCATTTCTCGCAAGATCAACAAGCATCACATGTTCTGCCAATTCCTTTTCATCGGAAAGTAGGTCTTTTTCTAATCGTTGATCCTCTTCTTTGGTTTTTCCCCTCGGTTTCGTGCCGGCGATCGGATTTAATTGTATTAACCTGTCTCTCATCCTCACCATTGTTTCTGGAGAAGAACCAATGAGGCTGTATTCTGGAAAGTTAAGGAGGAACATATAAGGAGAAGGATTTATGAGCCTTAAAGCCCGGTAAACGTCCATACTTTCCGCATCGATAAAAACTTTAAATCTTTGGGACAAGACCACTTGAATAACATCTCCGTTGACTATGTATTCTTTTGCGGCATCTACCATCTCCTTGAACTTCTGCTTCGAAACACCAGATTCCATCTTCTCAACAAATCGGTCCTTTCTGGGCGGAGTAGGAATAGGAAAGCGCAAAAAGAGTTTTAACTCACGTAACGCTTCTTCACATTCGTTACCATTGGGACTTACTGAGATAAGGGTTATTCTGCCCGCATAATTGTCAAAAATAGCGATCTTCGACGGAAAAATGAAATACATGTCAAAACATCCTATCACCCTTGGCTTTATGTCCGGAATTTTTTCAAAAAACCGGACCGAATCGTATGAAACGTATCCGAATGCGCCAGCGGTAATTATGTCATTCTGGTTTTGGTCTCTTACTTTCAGGCTCTTCACTAGGTACTTTAAAATCAGAAATGGATTTCCAACGCACAACTCGTCTTCAATAAGGCCAGAAAGAAGAACTTTTTGACCTTTAGCCTTGAATATGAGGTAAGGATCAAAACCTATAATCGAGTATCTACCAGATTCTTCTTTTTTTTCCGCGCTTTCGAATAGAAAGGAATGACCATCCTCATAGGCCGATTTCATCTTCAGATAATAAGAAAGAGGGGTATCGAGATCTCCAAGAACCTCTTTTGTGGTCAAAGTAAGCTGAAACGGACCTTTGTTCCGTACCAGCTCTTGAAAATCAGAATACTTCAAATCAAATTCCTCCTGAGCCTAAAAAGAAATCCTGAAAGTTCCTCGTAGTCTTTTTGCTTTACAATATGTTTCAGATACTCTAGCCTACCAGTGATCTTTTCTAATTCAGGAAGGGAGCTCGGATTAAAAAGAATTTCTGCTAAAAGATGATCGTCTTCTGACAAAAGCCCCTTAGCGATAGTTAAATGCTTTGCAAAGGTGGTCCCAGGAACGATCTTTTTTTCCACACAGGATGCAAACACGAGTGAAGAAACAAAAGGCACCGTTAAGGAATATGCCATCATTCTGTCATGTTCGTCGAATGTTAGTTCGAAAAATTTGACCTTAAATCTCATGAAAAACCTTTTAAAAACCTCCACAGCTTCTTTATCCGAACCCGAAATAAAAATGACGTTTTCTCCTTCAAGCTTTTCCATATTCGCAAAGGTAGGACCAAACATGGGATGCATTGAAAGGTACCTTACTTTTTTTCTTCTGTAGTATTCCGGAATATCTCCCTTTATGGATGCTATGTCAGAAAAAATGGTTTCTTTTTCCACATATCGCTCTATCTCCTGGAAGGCTCTTATCGTCTCCTTTAAAGACACCGCATTCAGAACCAGGTCAGGCCTGAAGCTTTTAAGATCATCAGGCGGCAAAATGCCTATTTGACTTTCTACTAACCCAATTTTCTTTTTATCCCTGTCAAACCCTAAAACCTCATGTTCCTTACTCAATCTTGATGCAAACCAACATCCCATATTACCTAGGCCTAAAATGTATATTTTCATATTTTTTCTCCTCTGTCAGACATGTAGCATCCTAGAAATTTGAAAAAGTCGGTCTCCTTCTTCACATCCTCTAACGCTTTTTTCACATTTTCTTCCTTTTCAGACCCGTGAAAATCTGTGTAGAATAGATAACGTCCCGGATCGCTTCTTTTAGGTCTTGACTCTATCTTGGTGAGGTTGATGCCATACTCGGAGAATATCTTTAAAACCCGAAAAAGGGCCCCAGGTTCGTGTTTAGTACCAAATATTATCGAACATTTATCCCCATCATTCGCCCTACTATTTGAAAGCACAGCGAATCTTGTGACGTTATCGGGATGGTCTTCCACATTTTCCTTTATGATGTCAAGGTTATAGATGCTAGCGCAAAGTTTGCTGGCTATAACGCAGACCCCTTTCAGTCTGTTTTCTGATAACATTTTTGCAGCCCCCGCTGTATCATAATACGGTCTTGGTTCAAGTTTATGTCTACTTATGAAATCCCTGCACTGATTTAGAGCTTGGGGATGGGAATAAACTATCTTAAGATCCCTATAATCTTCATCTGGTAAAGCAAGAAGACAATGATGGATAGGAAGATTCACTTCTCCTACCATGTACAATTTAGTGCTCAAAAGAAGATCCAAAACTCTAGAAATTCCTCCCTCAAGAGAATTCTCGATTGGGACTATTCCGAAATCAAGTATCCCTTTTTCGGTTTCCTCAAAGACCTCTTCAAATTCCATACAAGGAATGGGAATGCAATTACGATCGAACTTAGTAGCAGCAATCTCACTAAATGCACCGTGTTCTCCCTGAAATCCTATAAGCCTCAATCCCTGTGTCTGAACATCCCTACTTCGCTCTAAAATCAATCCAAAAAGTTTTTCAGTAAAACCTTTGTCAATCAGATAACTTGGGTGTCTCTCGGCATTTGTGAGGATCTCTCTTTCTCTTTGTGTATCTATTATATGGTCTTTCAATCTCCCTATTTTTAGAGAAATTTCAAACCTCTCATCTAAAAGCTGAAGAATCTTTTTATCAATCTGATCAATCCGTTTTCTTAACGTCTTAATCTCACTCTCTTTCATGCCACACCCTCCCTATTATCTGTTCCATAAGCATAAGATCGGCGATTACTATGCTACATGCCGCTTCAAGAATGACTGGGATTCTCAAAGCAAAACATGTATCATGTCTACCTTTTATTTCTATCTCAGTTCTTTGACCTGTTTTTAGATCTATGGTCCATTGCTTCTTTTTTAAGCTTGGGGTGGGCCTTACCGCTACTCTAAAAACAACATCATTACCATTTGTAATCCCACCTTGGACACCCCCACAGTTATTGGTTCTTGTCTTACCGTCTGCTGATAATATCTCATCATTATATTCAGATCCCTTCATACGAGATGAATCAAAGCCTCTACCGAACTCTATACCTTTTACCCCTGGAATCGAAAAAACCATATGGCTCACTAATGACTCAAAGCTATCAAAAAATGGTTCCCCAAGCCCTGATGGAACATTACTTACTCTGCATTCCACAATACCACCAAGTGTATCACCACTTCTTTCCGCCTCTTCTATTAGGGTGAGAAAATCTGTTTTTCCTCCAATCTCAACTACCTCTGCATAAGTCTCTACAGGTTTTATGATCTTCTTTGCCACGACCCCTGCTGCACAAATGGCCACCGTCATCCTTCCTGAGAACTGTCCACCTCCTCTCGGGTCGTTAAACCCTCCATATTTTTTGTTAGCAACAAAATCTGCGTGGCCTGGTCTAGGAAGAAATGCCATCTCTTCATAACTCTTTGAAAGAACATCTTTATTCTCAAAGAGAATCACTATTGGAGAGCCGTCTGTTCTCCCTTTGTAAAGTCCAGATTTAATGAAAGGAATATCTTCCTCATTTCTTTGGGTTACCCCTCTTAAATTTGGTCTTCTTCTTTTTAGGTCTTCTTTAAAATCGTCGATTGTAAGCGGTAAACCAGTTGGGCATCCATCTATTACTACACCTACTATTTCTCCATGAGATTTACCAATTATCGTTATTCTGAATAGTCTTCCAAAGGTGTTCATCTTCTTATCCTTGAAAGTTCCTTGAAGAATTCTGGGTAAGATTTTTTTGTGCATCGGGGATTTAATATTTCAATCCCTTCATCACTTCTTAATCCCAAAATGGCAAAAGCCATGGCAATCCTATGGTCTTGGTGTGGGTCTATTGTCCCGCCTTTTATTGAGCTTCTACCCTCTATGGTTATGATGGTCCCATTAAGTTCAAAGTTGATTCCTAATCTTTTAAATCCTTCACACATACTTAAAAGTCTGTTACTCTCCTTAAATAGTTGCCTTTCAACACCGTAAATCGTACTTTTGCCTTCTGCGCAGGCAGCAAGAACACAGAGTGGCGGAAAAAGGTCAGGGCAATCGGATACATCAAATTTAAAAGGTTTGATTCTGTCTTTCTGGACCCATACACCTTCGGGTGTAACTTCTACTTTGGCTCCACATTGGTAAAGAGCATCAATAATACGTCTGTCAGCTTGCTCTGACTGATAAACTAAATTCTTTACGAAAATGCTTCCAGAGATTGCAGCTCCTACAAGGAAAAAAGACGCAGAAGACCAGTCCCCTTCTACGGTATAAGTGAGAGGTTGTAAACTTTGACCCCCCTGAATGTATATGGCGGACAGATGATCTTGTGCTTCAATTTTAACTCCTGCCATTTTTAATATCTCTAATGTCATACGAATGTAAGGCTTACTTTTTGCTTCCTTTATGTGAAGGAAGGAATCTTTCTCTGTAAGGGGGAGACAAAAGAGGAGTCCCGAGATAATTTGCGAAGTTAAGCTCCCATCTAATGTAGTACTGGCGCCTTTCACTCTTCCCTTAACCCTTACAGGCAAATATCCGTTATCGCTTGTACAGTGGATATTGAATTCTCTCAGTTCGTCTAAATTTCCAATTGGTCTTTTCTTTAAAGTCCCTCGACCATCTACTATTAATTCTTCATCCTTTAGGGCACAGATAGGGATAAACATTCGGGCACAAAGTCCGCTTTCTAAGCAATCAATAAGGCTATCCTTTATTGGACTTTTAAGACCGTTCGTGCCTTCTACTATTACTCTTCTATCCTCCACCTTAAAACTCCCACCAAGCCTATTAACAAGCGAAATTGATGCCAGCCCATCGTCAGAAAATGATGGATCTATTATGGTCGATTTTCCACAGGCAAGTAGAGAAGCCGCAATGGCTCTTATTGTCATACTTTTTGAGGGAGGAGCCACTAACTCTCCTTCAATTAAAGCGGATTTAATCACAATTGAGTCCATACTCGATCTCCGTTTTTAGCATATCTGATATTTTGTGAGCCGTTCTATCTTTAGTTGAGATTAAGATGTCCGCTGTCTCAGCATAAAAAGGTGTCCTTTCCTTAATGAGTTTATGGATATTCCAATGACTGAGCAACGGGCGGTTCCCACTACCGTCTGTACGGTCAATAACCGTTTTTTCATCTATCCACAGCCATATGGTTGTTGCCTTTTTCTTCAAAAACTCTCTCACCTTTTTACTCAGAACCGAACCACCTCCTAGGGAAATCACAGCTCCTTCTTTCCTGTTTATGAGTTGTGTCACAATTCTTTCTTCAATCAATCTGAAATAACTTTCGCCTTTTTCTTTGAATATTCTGTCTATGCTCAAACCCTCCTGTGCCTGTATCACCTCATCTGTATCTACGAATTCGACTCCCAATTTCTGTGCCAGCAACCTTCCTATGGTAGTTTTACCCGAGCCCATGAATCCCACAAGACACAGCGTTTTTTTTCTCTTTCTGGGCCCAAAAGCCGCGTTTTCAAGAATTTTGTATGAGATCTCAACGTTCAAAAAATGTTTGATAGAGTATATTGCCTGAAAAAGGAGCCAGTCTCTGCCATCTATGTATTTTACGCCTCTTTCCTCTAATTTCTTTCTCCTTTTTTCTGTTTGAACATAATTAGCATCGAGAACCACTTGCCCTTCTTTTAAAAAGTGCTCGTACTCGAAAGCAACCCCCGCAGGTAAACAGTAGATCAATACATCCATATCTCTCATTTTGTGTTTGTCCGCGAGTGATAATACCCGCCCTCGAAAGAGATCTGCAATTTCTTTAGCCTTTTCTTCAGTTCTATTGAAAATGTAGGGAGACGTATATAGAGAGAGAAAAAATGCTACTGCTTTTGCAGATCCACCAGCTCCAAGGATGGCAACCTTCTTTCCCTCTATCTCTACACCATTTTTTGCCAATGCTGCTCTTACACCATCTACATCAGTATTAAAAGCAAAAGTTTTATCGCCAGAAAACAATATAGTATTTGCTGCCCCCACTTTTTTCACCAAATCTTCTCTTTCGTCAACGTACCTTAAAATGTCTTCCTTGTATGGACTAGTTACGTTTAAACCTGATATCCCTATCTTTTTTCCAACCTTAATAGCTTCTTCTGCTGAATCGACAACGAAAGCAAGGTAATTGGCATTTATCTTTTTTTTCTGAAACAGGGATCTGAATATTTGAGGGCTTTTACTGTGAAATACAGGACGACCTATAACTGCGTATATAAGCATTCTCTACCCTCAAAGAGAAGAGCTAATATTTCCTCAAGCACGTACTTTTCTATCTGTCCTTCTGCTGTCTCCTTACCCTCTCTGTAAGAAGCAAAAGTAAAAGGACTTCCAAGCACCACAGAAAGAATTCTCGTTATCTTTCCCTTTTCTCCCATCCCCGTGACTATTACTCTACCCTTAAACTCTGGAAGTTTAAGAAGTCTAAGTAAATTTAGATTGTCTTCGTCTTTTCTGACTTTGCACGATATCTTCCCGTAATCACCAATAGAAAGACACGTAGAGAGAATTCTTCTAAGCTCAGAAAAGGGCTCTGTCTTTTCAAAGTCATGATAAGAAACGATGAGTTTTGAACCCTTCTCCTTCGCTTTTTTTCTTACCCGATAGATGAATTCAAAAGGGGATTGAATGTCTACATCAACGTACGAAGCTCCATGGTCTATGGCTTCAATCAACAGCTCCTCCCTTTTTTGTTCTGGGATTTCTCCTTCCCTGAATGTTGCTATGAGATTTTTATGGGAAGAAAAGATTTTTCTCACATCCTCTCTTTCTATTTTCATTCTGTCCATTCGAATCTCTGCAAATTCGACTTTGTCCAAAACTTCTAAACACTCCTCAATAGATACATCTCCTATGCTTACACAAACCATCAAAAACCTCCTCAAGTGCTTTAAGTTTCACCTTTTCTAGCTTCGAACAACCGATTCTCTCTATGAGAACAATGGTTATCAGGTCATTTTCCCTTTTTTTATCTGCTTTGATCCTTCTAACGATTTTTCGAAAACTTGGTTTGAAGTCTACTGGTAACCCAAATTTATCTAATACTTTTTTTATCTTTGATGCCTCTTCGGGACTTAAAACTCCCCATTTCAGAGAAAACTTGAGCTCTAGCAACATGCCGACTGAAATAGCGCGCCCGTGACTTAGATTACACGTCGTCTCTATCGCGTGTCCAAAGGTGTGACCAAAATTCAGTTTCTTTCTTTCGCCGTTATCTTTTTCATCTTTTTCCACAATGGCACTTTTTACTAATAGTGATTCGTAAATTATGTCCCTTAGAAGCTCTTTGTCTTTCAATTCAGGAAGCGGAAGATGTTCAAGTGTTTCAAACAAGGTTCTATTTCCTATAATCCCGTGTTTTATAATCTCCGCAAAACCATTCTCCCATTCCTCGTGAGGAAGAGTCTCCAAAAATTTTGGGTCGATCACCACAAAAGAAGGTTGAGTAACAGTTCCTATCACATTCTTAATTCCGCTAAAATTAACGCCGTTTTTTCCACCAATAGATGCGTCTACCTGGGCAAGTAAGCTAGTGGGAACGAAACCGAAAGAAATACCCCTCATGAATGTTGATCCCACAAAACCGGTTATATCGAGAATAACCCCACCGCCTACACCAATAAGCCAAGTGTCTCTGTCAGTCTCAAACTTTAGGAGCTTTCTGTAGATGTCCTGAATAGTTTTCAAGCTTTTATTTTTTTCCCTTCCCTCGATTCTTATGACGTAAGGTGTATCAAGAGACCTCCCATAGATTTTCCAAACATTCTCATCAAATATAAATACGCTCTTCTTTTTACCCAAAAATCTCTCTAAATGAAAGAGATACTCGCCGAAAACTATTCTAGACTCCTTAAGCCGAATCTCTTTCATAAAAACTCCTAATAGTCTCATTCAACTTTCTTATTTTTTCCATCAGGTTCTCGAATTCGCTAGGTCGTAAAGACTGTTCTCTATCTGACAGGGCTGTCTCCGGGTTTATGTGGACCTCAATCATAAGACCGTCTGCGCCCGCAGCCAAAGCAGCAAGACTAAGTGAAGGCACTAAAGATGCACGTCCTGCCGCATGTGAAGGATCTACTATGACCGGAAGAAAAGTGATTTCTTTCAGTACAGACACTGCACTAATGTCAAGAGTGTTTCTAGTTGCCTTTTCAAACGTTCTTATCCCTCTCTCACACAGGATAACGTCGTAATTTCCTTCCGCAAGAATGTACTCAGCGCAGCTTAACCATTCGTCTATTGTGGAATGCATACCTCTCTTTAAAAGAACGGGCTTCCTTGCTTTTCCCACCTCTTTAAGAAGAGAAAAGTTTTGCATATTTCGTGCTCCTATTTGTAGAACATCAGCATACTCGCATACCCAAGATACATCCCTCGGATCCATAACTTCGGTAACTATGGGCAATCCAGTTTCTTCCCTTGCCTTTTTGAGTATCTTTAATCCTTTAAGACCGAGACCTTGAAAAGCGTAAGGAGAAGTCCTAGGCTTGAAAGCCCCACCCCTTAGCATATGGGCACCGGCTTTCTTTACGGCTAAAGCAGTTTCTATAGTTTGTCTCTCATTTTCCACTGAACAGGGACCGGCGATTACTACAAACTCTTTACCAACCTTTATCCCCTCTACTTCTACTAATCTTGTTCTATCCTCTCCTTTTAAGACAAGCTTTATGTTTTCCTTCATATGTTCACTCCTTAAAAGAGCAATAAAAAAGGGCCATGAGTGAGTTTTGCACTCATGGCCCCCAAAAATGCCCCTTTTTCCTTAAGGGGGGCCCGAGTGCAAATAACCGTAAAAATAAAACCACCAATATATCTTTGAGGATAAATCTTTATAAATTTTTGTCATCATCTTGTACTAAAATTAGTACAAGTCGTTGAGGAATGTCAAGAATTTTCTAATGGGTTTACTTTAATTACTCTATCGTCGTTGATCATTGGAGTCTTTTATGATAGATATAGTCATACTTTTCGATTTATGCCGATGTGGCTCAGTGGAAGAGCAGCTCACTCGTAATGAGCAGGTCGTGGGTTCGAATCCCACCATCGGCTTTTTTGATTTCCAAAATTACAGAGCTTCAGACACGACTACATAGAGGGTCTTTCACAAATAACTTATAATATTTTATTCCTTTACATCCTATCTACACTGATGAGTCTCTCTATTAATATTTCAGATCCTGAGGGGGTTGATTTTTCTATAAGGGACAAAAACCATTAATCTACAGAATTATACCTTTGAATGTTCCACAAAACAGGCTGTAAATATTAAAAAAGAGAAAAAGGCAAAAAGAGCTAGAATTCTAATTGTCCTTATCATTTCTCTTGATTATTTTTGTTTTTCTAAGACAAGAAGAACTAGACTCCCCGGAAGTCTCATATAACCTTTATAATTTGGCCCCATCCAAACCGGATGAGGCCAAATTATTTTAGAGGTAGTAAGTTGGAACAGGGTTTTTTCTCAGATCAAACCGGTCAAGGTTCATAACCTTGTGCCAGGCAGCAATAAAATCTGTAACGAATTTCTCATTCGCATCGTAACATCCGTAAACTTCAGCCACAGGTCTTAACTCGGAATGGTGACCAAATATGAGATCCACCCTTGTTGCTACCCACTTTAATGAATCATCATTTCGATCATAGCCATTGAAGAGGTACCCCTTATCATCCGCTCTTTCCCATCTGAACCTCATATCTAGGAGATTTACAAAGAAATCATTAGTGAGTGTGCCCACATTTTCAGTTAATACCCCGTATTTCGTGTTTCCATAGTTTGCACCCAGTACGCGTAGACCTCCAACAAGAACAACAAGTTCCGGTACAGTAAGGTTAAGGAGTTGGGCCTTATCAATGAGCAAGTACTCAGGAGAGTACCTATCAGAATCTTTAAAGTAATTTCTGAATCCATCCGCATAAGGCTCTATAGCCCTGTAAAATTCAACTTCAGTCTGATCCTGCGTAGCATCAACTCTCCCCGGAGTAAAGGGAACTTTTACATCAAACCCTGCTCTTTTTGCAGCCGCTTTTAGGGCGGCGCAGCCACCCAACACAATCATATCCGCAATTGATACCTTTTTTCCGGATTTACCTGAGGAATCAAATCCCTCTTTGATTTTTTCGAGGACACCTAGCACCTTTTTTAGAGTTTCTGGTTGGTTTACTTCCCAGTCTCTCATTGGATAAAGTCTTATACGAGCTCCATTTGCTCCACCTCTTTTGTCAGAGCACCTGAAAGTCGACGCTGAAGACCATGCGGTGTATACGAGTTCTGTCACAGAAAGACCGGATGCGAGAATCTTCTCCGAGAGCATCCGCGCGTCGTTTTCATCAATTAGTTCGTAATCCCTCGCTGGTAAAGGGTCTTGCCAGATGAATACTTCTTTAGGAACTTCAGGACCTATATAGCATGAGGGTGGGCCCATATCCCTGTGTGTAAGCTTAAACCACGCAGTTGCAAAAGCCTTTTCAAACTCTTCGGGATTCTCCATGAATCTCTTTGCAATCTTTGCATATTCCGGGTCAAATCTTAAGGCTAGGTCTGTTGTAAGCATGGTTGGCTTATGCTTTTTATTAGGATCATATGGATCAGGTATTATCTCAGGTGCATCTTTTGCTACCCACTGATTTTTTCCACCTGGGGATTTCGTCAATTCCCACTCATATCTGAAAAGGAGATGTAGGAAGGTGTTACTGAACTTGGTCGGCGTTGGTGACCAGATGACTTCAAGGCCACTTGTGCACGTATCTGGTCCCATTCCGGTTTTATAACTGCTTTTCCAGCCTAATCCCTGCTGTTCAATAGGGGCAACTTCCGGCTCGGGTCCTAAATATGTGTCGGGACACGCCCCATGAGTCTTCCCGAATGCATGGCCTCCTGCGATCAGCGCAACAGTTTCCTCATCGTTCATACCCATCCGGAAAAAGGCGGTCCTAATCTGTTTTGCAGAGGCTACCGGGTCCGGGTTCCCTTCCGGTCCTTCGGGGTTTACGTAAATCAGCCCCATCTCGGTTGCCGCAAATGGTTTTTCCAACTCTCCCTCCACAAACCTTTTATCCCCTTTTAACATCTCCTCTTCTGGTCCCCAGTCAGGACTCTCATCTGGCTCGTACATGTCAACTCTTCCTCCTGAGAAACCTATGGTTTTAACACCCATGGATTCTAAAGCCACATTTCCAGCTAAAATGATCAAGTCAGCCCACGATAACTTCCTGCCATACTTCTGTTTTACGGGCCAAAGCAGTCTTATGGCTTTGTCCAGATTTATATTGTCCGGCCAGTTACTCCTAGGAGGAAACCTGATCTGTCCTGTATTTGCGCCTCCGCGGCCATCGTAAATCCTATAACTTCCTGCGCTATGCCAAGCAAGCCTAATTATTAACCCACCATAATGCCCAAAATCAGCAGGCCACCACTTCTGGGATTGCGTCATAATTTTCTTTAAGTCCTCTTTTACAGCCTTAAGGTCCAAACTTTCGAACTCTTTAGCATATTCAAAATCAGGTCCGTAAGGATTTGAACAGCAACAATTCTGACGGAGTATTTTTAGATTAAGCCTTGTGGGCCACCATTCCTGAACCCATCTTTTTTTACGTTCAGCTTCAGTTTTTTCCATTGAATACCCTCCCTTAGTTTAGAATTTTTATAATTTATACTTCCAGATTTGGAAAAAGTCAATTTTTTTTGTAAAAAATAATTAAATAATTTAAACTTAAACTATGATTTTTACCATGAGGAAAACAAAAATAATCGGCACAGCTGGTCCTTCATCAGATGATCCCGAAACTATAGAAAAATTAATTAAAGGTGGCGTCAACGTGTTCAGACTCAATTTTTCTCACGGAGATCACGACTACCATGGAAGAATTTTTAAAATAATCAGAAATAAATCTAAGCTCCTTAATGTGGCGGTGGGTATATTACAAGATCTTTCTGGGCCAAAAATAAGAATACAGGACGTAAAAAAGCCTTTTATATTACATCCAGGAGATACAGTAGAAATATGGAAAATAAAGACGCTAGGAGAAAAAATCGATAAAGTGGCAAGAATAAGTATAGACCATCCTCAAATTCTTGACGACCTAAAACCCAATGATATTGTATGTGTGGCTGATGGTACAATAAGATTGATAGTTTGTTCTAATCTTCCAGAAAAAGTTGTTACACAGGTACTCCAAGGTGGGACGATCTCTTCTAGAAAAGGGGTAAACTTTCCAGGTGCAAATCTATCTATTAGCGCTTTTACTGAAAAGGATAAAATTGATCTCATCTATGGCTTAAAACTCGGTGTCGACTTTGTTGCTCTTTCTTTCGTTAATACGGAAGAAGATGTGATTGCTTGCAAAAAAGTAATTAATGATCATGGTTCAGGCCAACCTGTTTTTGCAAAAATCGAAACAGTGAATGGGCTAAAAAACATCGAAAAAATCCTCGATGTCTCAGATGGTATTATGATCGCAAGAGGCGATCTTGGGGTCGAAATTCCAATTGAGAAAGTCCCCGTAGAACAAAAAAAACTCATTGAAAAAGCTCGCATCCGTAATAAACCAGTCATAGTCGCAACCCAAATGCTAAATTCTATGATCCATTCTAGTAGTCCCACAAGGGCGGATGTTTCAGATATTGCAAATGCCGTAATAGACGGAGCAGATGCACTTATGCTTTCTGATGAAACAGCAATTGGTAATTACCCAGTTGAATCGGTTCAAGTTATGTCAAAAACCATAGAGGAAGCGGAAAAAGTATACCCATATTTTAGGGAAATTTTGGAGGAAGAATCTCCTGACTATGCTATAGCAAAAAGTAGTTGCGTTCTTGCCAGAGAAATAAAAGCAAATGCCATAGTGGTATTCACTAAAAGTGGAAGTACGGCATTGAGAGTTTCAAGATTTAGACCTAAAAATTTGATCATAGGAAACGTACACGATGAAGAGATACGGAGAAGGTTGACAGTTATATGGGGAGTATACCCGTATGCGGTATTTTCTAGTGTGTATGACTTAGAATCCTTAGTGCGGACGTTTTTAATGAAGGCTTCAAAGGACAGATTAATATTAGGTACTGAAACATTGGTACTCACTATGGGATACCCAATTGGAAGTTCTGGTTCAACCAATCTTATAAGAGTGTTAAAACCTGATCAAATAAAAGATTTCTTAAAATTTGACACTAATGTCGATACCTTAGTAGAAGGTATTTAGCCTTTTCAAAGTCTTCCATAGCTTCCTTAATTTTGCTCTCGTTTCTCAAAAGAAAAGAAGGATGATAAGTCGGCAAAACATTAACGTCTCTAAATTTTTTTATCTCACCTCTTATCCTTGTTATCTTTTCATCCGTTTCAAAGAGTGTATTATACGCATGCCTTCCTAGAGTAACTATCACTTTTGGCTTCACAAAATTTATCTGTTGAAAAAGAAAATATTTACATGCCTCAATTTCGTCTTTTTCTGGGTCCCTATTATTTGGCGGTCTACATTTTAAAACATTGCAAATGTAAGACTCTTCCCTTTTTAACCCAGCGTCCTCCATAAGACGCGTAAGAAGTCTACCTGCTTTTCCTACAAAAGGTCTACCTTCTCTGTCTTCCTCTTCCCCTGGTGCTTCCCCTATAAACATTATATCTGCATCATATTTTCCTTCTCCAAAAACAACATGGGTTCTAGTTTCCGCAAGGCGACACTTATTACACTTCTTTACTTCCTCTATAAAGCTCTTGAGCTCTCTCTCTGTTTTTACAACGAGGTCCTCTATACCCATCTGTTTGAGAGCTAAAAGAAACGAGCGAATCTCAGACAGAGAATTCATCCGGAATTTTTTTGAGATCAGTCTCCTTTTCTAATACGTAGGCAACTTTGAAAATCGTTCCCTCATCTAAAGGACGTCCAATAAGCTGAATTCCAATTGGCAGATTCTGACTGTCAAAACCACACGGGACCGACATTGCCGGAAGACCGGCAAGATTCGCAGGGATAGTAAATATATCTGAGAGATACATTTTCAAAGGATCATCTATTTTTTCTCCAAGTTTAAAGGCCGTTGTAGGTGAGGTAGGAGTCACTATAACTTCACACAGTTTAAAGGCTTCTTCAAAGTCTCTTCTTATCAATGTTCTCACCTGTGATGCCTTCCTGTAGTAAGCCTCATAATACCCTGAAGATAGAACATAAGTTCCAAGAAGGATTCTTCTTTTTACTTCTTTACCAAATCCGTTAACTCTAGTCTTCTTGTACATATCTAGGATGTCTTTCCCTCCCATTCTAAGTCCGTATTTTACACCATCGTACCTCGCCAAGTTTGATGAGGCTTCTGCAGTGCATATTATATAGTAGGTGGCCAGTGCATATTTGGTATGCGGAAGACTTATTTCCACCGGTTCCGCACCGCATTTCATAAGTGTTCCTATTACTTTTTCAACCCCATGTTTTACCTCGTGATCTATACCCTCAGTAAAGTATTCCTTTGGGATACCGATTCTTAGACCTTTTATGTCCTGACCGAGAAAGGTAGTGTAGTCTGAGGCAGAGAAAGGTAAGGATGTGGAATCAGATGGGTCGTATCCTCCAATTATCTTTAGCAAAATTGCAAGGTCTGTCACACAACGGGCTAGCGGTCCTATCTGATCAAGCGACGACGCAAAGGCAATAAGTCCAAACCTAGACACAGCTCCGTAAGTAGGTTTAAGACCAAAGACCCCACAAAAAGACGCGGGTTGCCTTATAGAACCACCGGTATCTGTCCCCAGGGAAGCCACGCATAATCCTGTGGCTACGCTAGCCGCAGAACCCCCACTCGACCCACCTGGTGCTCTATCTTTGTCCCATGGGTTTCTAGTTACTTGGAACGCAGAGTTTTCCGTGGAAGAACCCATCGCGAATTCATCCATATTAACCTTTCCTAGTAATACATATCCTTCTCGTTTTAATCTTTTTATGACGGTAGCATCGTATGGGGGGATGAAACCTTTTAGAATTTTGGAAGCACAGGTAGTTTCAATACCTTTTGTACATATAATATCTTTGACCGCTATAGGTATACCTAAGAGTTCCCCGCTCTCTCCGCTTCTTATCCGCCTATCCGCTTCTTTAGCCATCTCTTTAGCTAAATCTCTGGTAACTAGAAGGTAAGATTTAATTTCTCCATCGTATTTTTCTATCCTATTCAGAAAGAATTCCGTCAACTCTAAAGCGGAAAATTCTCCTTTTTTCAATGCAGTGCCTATCTCTCTTATGTTCATAGTTAGGACTTCTCTCATATTATTGCTATTCCTCCGTTTCTATCACTGGTGGAACCTTGAAAAACGGTCCTTTTCTTTCAGGTGCATTGCTGACGGATTCTTCCTGAGATAAGGAATTCCTTACCACATCCTCTCTTAAAGGAGTCTTTATTTCGATTGCGTGAGAAGTTGGTTCTACGCCTTCTGTCTTTAGTTCATTTAGCTGGTCCATGTATCTCAAAATGTTATCGAGCTGTCCTGTAAACTCTACTATTTCCTCGTCAGTCAAATCTAGCCTGCTCAAATGAGCAATGTACTTTACTGTTTCTTTTTCTATTTTCATCTAATGGTCTCCAATCTGTTCTTACTTAAAATTAGCCTAGACCTCTTAATCTTTAGTTCTTCCATAGTTCCCTTATTTTTCTCGATTACATCCTTAGGAGCTTTACTTAGAAAATCCCTATTGTTTAGTTTCCTACAAATCTTTTCTAGTTCCTCATCTATCTTCTTAATCTCTTTGTCTATTCTGGAAATCTCTCTATCCACATCTATTAGGTCGCCTAATGGAATATAAATCTCTACATCATGGGACATATCGATTGCACACTTCTCTTTAAGTTCCTTATCAGTGAAAAAAAGAGCTTTCAGCTTTGAAAGTTCCATTATGTACGGTGTATATTTCTCCAGTAACTCTCGCTTTCCATTTGCCTTTAAATAGGCATCGGTTTTCACGCTTGGCTGAATGTTTATTTCACCTCTTATCCTTCGGATAGCCTCAACAACACCCATTATGACATTCATATCGGTTTCAGCGCCCTCATCAATTAGATCTTCTCTAGCTACTGGGTATTTTTCTATGACTATACTTTCCATCCCTTTCAAGGGTAGCATCTGGTATATCTCCTCAGTAACAAATGGCATAAACGGATGAAGGAGTTTGAGGATAGATCTCAATGTGAAAAGGAGTGTTTTTTTCGTTTTTTTTCTGTCATAAGTAGAAACTTTTCCGTAAAGGTTAGGCTTTATCATTTCAAGATACCAATCGCAAAACTCATGCCATACAAAATCGTAAATGGCAATTGATGCTTCATTGAAATTATAGGTTTCTATAGCGTCAGTTATCCTTTTTGTGACCCTTTGTAACCTTGAAACTATCCATCTGTCAGGCAAGAACTCGGAATCGTTCCTAAAACTCTCCTCACTTAATTCCTTTATTCCTTCGAGTAAAGTTAAAGAAAGTCTAGCTGCATTCCATATTTTATTAACAAAGTTTCTCGATCCTTCAATCCTTTCCTCTGACAAAAGGATATCGCGCCCCTGAGACGCTAGCATGGAGAGAGTGAATCTAAAAGCGTCACATCCAAACTTATCTATCATTATCAATGGATCTATAACATTTCCCTTTGATTTACTCATCTTCTTTCCTTCAGCATCTCTCACCAAAGCATGAATATATACGTGTCTAAACGGGACATCACCCATAAACTTTAGTCCCATCATTATCATCCTCGCTACCCAGAAGAAAAGAATATCGAAACCAGTAACTAGTAAAGAAGTGGGATAAAAAATTTCCAGCTCTTTTGTTTTTTCGGGCCACCCAAGGGTAGAAAAAGGCCAAAGAGCAGACGAAAACCAAGTGTCAAGGACGTCACTATCCTGTGTGAGATTTTCGCCGCATGACTCACACACAACCAAATCGTCTCTAGATACGTAGGTTTTGCCGCACCTTTCGCAGTACCACACAGGTAACCTATGACCCCACCAGATCTGTCTGGAAATACACCAGTCTTTTATATTAGTCATCCATTCATAGTAAACCTTCTCCCACACTTCCGGGATTATCCTTATCTTATGACTCCTTACCGCTTCTATTGCAGGTTCTGCGAGGGGTTTCATTCTAACGAACCACTGCATGGAAAGATAAGGTTCAACTATGGTTTTACATCTATAGCACCTACCTGCAACAACTGAATACGGTTCCACCTTCTCCAAGAAGTTTTTAAGTTTCAACTCTTCAACAAGGGCCTTTCTACATTCAAATCTATCCGTCCCCTTGTAATGCAAAGCGTTTTCGTTCATGACCCCATCTTCGTCCATCACTTTAACCTGTGGCAAGTTATGTTTTTTTCCTATCTCGAAATCGTAAAAGTCATGAGCAGGTGTTACCTTAAGAACCCCGGTACCGAAATTCATGTCCACATAATTGTCTGCTATAACAGGGATTTTTTTCTCTGCAATAGGAAGGATTGCATATTTACCAATGTATCCTCTATATCTTTCGTCTTCAGGATTCACAGCAAGCGCCGTATCACCAAACATAGTCTCCGGTCTCGTAGTGGCAACAACTAGGTATCCAGACTGGTCCGCCAATGGATATCTAATGTAATATAAAAAACCTTTATCGTCTTCATGTTCAACCTCAAGATCAGATAGGGCAGTTTTGCATCGTGGACACCAGTTGATAATATAAAATCCCCTGTAAATCAATCCTTCTTCATAAAGACGGACGAAAACCTCTCGAACAGCTTTTGAAAGTCCAGGATCCATTGTGAATCTTTCTCTTGTCCAGTCAAGAGAGCAGCCAAGCTTTTTTAGTTGCTCTATAATTGTCCTTCCATACCTTTCTTTCCATGCCCAGACCCTCTTTATGAACTCTTCTCGGCCTAGGCTTTCTCTAGTGAGGTTTTCTCTGGCTAACTCCCTTTCTACGACGTTTTGCGTAGCAATCCCAGCATGGTCTGTTCCTGGGACCCAAAGAGTGTTAAAGCCCTTCATCCTTTTGTAGCGTACCATAATATCCTGGAGCGTATTATTAAGGGCATGACCCATGTGAAGAGAGCCAGTTACATTAGGTGGTGGTATCACCATACAAAATGGCTCTGCTACTTTGTCCGTTTTCGCAATAAAATACCCTTTTTCAAGCCAAAAGCTATACCACTTTTCTTCCACATTGTGGGGATTGTACACTTTGTCAAGCATAATTAACTCCTATTTCTTCGGAATTTATAGGGGGATCTTCCATGGTAGTGGTAAAAATATCTTTTCGAAGAGATAAAAAGCATATCTATCTGTCATTCCAGATATAAAATCTGCAACACAATTCTCCGGTTCGTCGTAAAACTCATTCTTCCCAATTTCTCTGAGAAAGGCATCAGGATTTTTCAAAAAGTAGAAATAAAGATCTTCGATTATTCTCGCACACTTCTCGAAATCGCCATGAACTATTTCATTCTCGTATACCCGTTCGTAAAGAAAATCCCTCAGTCTATAAATGTGATATTTGAGCTCTTCACTTATAGAGATCTTTAACTCCTTAGACTTAAGTGTTTCTTCTATTACGCCTCTAACCATTGTATCTATTCTTTTCGAGCTCGTGTTTCCAAGGTAACTCACTGACTCTTTTGGAAGATCCTCTTCTTTTATCACATTCCCCCTCAATGCATCATCTATATCATGGTTTATGTAAGCTATTATGTCAGCGATTCTAACTATTTCTGCCTCTTTGGTCAATGGCCTTTCGCTTTCCTTGTCTGGTATTATCTCCCCCTTTCCCTTGGTGTGTTTTAAAATCCCATCTCGCACCTCATGCGTCAAATTAAGTCCTAAACCGTCTCTTTCTAATCTATCCACTACCCTTAGGCTCTGCTCATTATGTCTAAAACCACCCTTGTGTATCCTGTTCAAAACTTCTTCTCCAGCATGTCCAAAAGGTGTATGACCTAGATCATGTCCCAGGCAAATGGCTTCAACCAAATCTTCGTTAAGGAATAAAGATTTCGCTATAGTTCTTGCAATTTGGGATACCTCCAAAGTATGGGTGAGCCTTGTTCTGTAGTGATCACCTTGAGGGGAAAGAAATACCTGTGTTTTATGCTTTAGCCTACGAAATGCTTTACTATGTATGATCCTGTCTCTATCATGCTGAAAGGCTGGCCTTATATCACATTCCTGCTCCGGTTTTAACCGACCACGGGAGTTTTTGCTCTTTTGTGCATAAGGTGAGAGTAACAATTCTTCTTTGCTTTCGATTAGTTCTCTTATTTTCACAGGAAGGTAATCTATCACAACCTAGATTGTTATTGCAATAAGCCCTAAATTGTGCTGAGAAATTTTAGCCTCATTATTTCCATTACTTATCGCTTTTACAAATATCATAGAAAAATAAATCGGGAACTAGAGGCTTTTGCAATTTTCGACAAAAATATTTGACTACCGGATAGCCAGCTAACTTCCTTAATCGCAGTGTACAAAAGTGGTCTCCGAATCAAAATAATGTCGTTGAGTGACAGCCCATGTCTTTTTAAAGTTAGTTTAAAAAACTATTGTCGCTTTCCGAAAGCTTAACTTTTTCTCTCAATTTTTGTTACCTTTTTTAGCTTGATGGAAAAATGAGACAGTATTATAGCCCACGAAGGTAGGTGTTAGTGAGCTTAAAAACGGCTAATTTTTGTAG